>NZ_JARWAN010000006.1:0-170746 GCF_031451755.1 Vreelandella vilamensis
GAACCTGCTCCCGGATAAATTGATGAAGAAGCTCCCTGGCTGCTAGCAGAGGATAACTTCTATGGGCGATTTCATCATCCGGGACCAAACAGCTAGGGAAGACAAAGCGATATTCTTCCTATATTCTTTTTTGGAATTTAAATCTTATTATTTATTTCTTTTTGTTCTTTTCGGGATTCGCTAACGTGGGCACTAGTTGAAACTGTTTTCCACCTTGAGGTGAGACTTGGCTCTTTTTGATTCGACTTCTGAACAACCATCCGGCAGCGTGAGCCTGGTAGGCGCTGGCCCCGGTGATCCTGAACTGCTTACGTTGAAGGCTTATCGTCGCTTGCAAGCGGCCGACATCGTGCTTTATGACCGCTTGGTGAGCCAAGAAGTACTGGATATGATCCCTGAAAAAACTCGACGTTTTTACGTAGGGAAAGCGCGCTCGCGCCATAGTGTTCCGCAGCACAATATTAACCAAGCACTGGTGGATTGGGCAAAGGTCGGCAATGCCGTCGTGCGTTTAAAAGGCGGTGATCCTTTTATTTTCGGCCGTGGCGGCGAGGAACTCGAAGCGTTAGCGGCTGAGCAAATTCCTGTTGAGGTTATTCCTGGTATTACCGCTGCATCGGGCTGCGCGGCGTATGCCGGTATACCACTGACGCATCGCGATTATGCCCAATCGGTGAGTTTTGTAACCGGACATTTAAAAAGTGGTCGATGTGAGCTTGATTGGCAATCCCTAGCGAGGCCAGGTCAAACACTCGTGTTCTACATGAGTTTGGGGAGCTTAAGTGAGATTAGCCAACATCTCTTAGCTCATGGCCTACCCGCACACATGCCGTTGGCACTGGTGTCGCATGGAACGACCCGTAGTCAGCGGGTGGATATAGGCACTCTCGCTGCACTTCCCGAGCGCTTTATAGCAGGTGAAATCGTCTCGCCAGCCCTGCTGATTGTGGGAGAGGTCGTGGCGCTTCTCGGGACGCTAGCGTGGTTTGATGCTCCCGCCGGGCAGGCAAGCGGTTTTCTCAGTAAACGTAATCCACCTCTTTTGCAATGCGTCAATTGAACATTATGCAGCGAAACGTAAGGTGTTTTAACGCTTTGCGCTAAAGTGCGACTGGCTAGAAATGTCTAGCTGTGTATGCTGTACAAGGTGAGCTATTTGAATCGTCATGCATACACTCGTTCGCTACCGCCCGCGGTAGTGTTAGCCAAAGAGGGACGCACCAATGACAGAAGCCAATAAACCTACTACGAAAACACTCCTAGCAGATAATCGCGTCAGAGCCATTGCGGGGATTGCCGCCATTGCCGTGATTTGGGCGATCGTAGCGCAATCCAGTGCAGGGACGCGGCTTGAGCGTGTCGAAGTGCTAGAAGAGCAGCTCGCAGAAGCCGAGCGCGAGCGCCAAGCGCTGAACTCAGAATTATCCGATGTTGAGCAAGCAGAAATGGACCTGGCCTCAATGCGTCAGGAGATGGACGCGCTTGAGATTGAACAAGCCGACGCTGAAGCCACCCTGGCGTCAACACAAGCAGATATTGCCAATGCTGAAGAAGAGCTGTCGGTATTAGTCACAGAACGTGAAACTCGTGAAGAGGAGTTAGACACGCTCAACCAGCAAATAGAAGAGACCCAGAGCCGCCTTGACGAGCTGCGTGAGACATATGCGCAAGTAGAAACCGAGAAAGAAGAAGCCGAAGCCGCTCGCGACACTGCCGAACAAGCGCGCCAAGACGCGGAAGAGGCTCGCCAGGAAGCCATTGAGGCTCGCGACCAGGCAGAACAGGCGCGTGAGGATGCGATAGCGGCACGCGAACAAGCCGAAGCGGAACTGCAAACGCTGAATGCCGACATTGAAGAGGCTAACACTCAGCTTACGTCTCTCAATGAAGACATGAATGCCTTGCAACAAGAGTATGACGCGATGGTAGAAGAGCGTGATGCGCTTGCCGCCGAGCGCGATGAGTTAAATAGTGAAATAGAGTCACTACAAGCGCTGCACGAAGAGGAGCAGCAAAGCTTGGCGCAAACACGCAGCGAGTTGGATGATTTGTTGGTCGCGCTGGATATTGGCCGCGATGAGCTGGCAAGCATCAATACGAATATTGACGAGCGCGAGTCTCAGCTTGAGCGATTAAACAACCAGTTGGAAGATTGGCGTGACGAGCTAAACGCTTTAGAGAATCGCGCGAGCGAGGAAAGCGCTAACAACGACGTTGATAGTGGTGAAAGCACTACGAACAGTGATGAAAGCACTACGAACAGTAATTAAGACGCTGCTGAATACATGATGAATTGCTGATAAACGTGTGACTCTCGCCACATTAATGCACAGGCGAGCAGTAACGGGTACCTGTGAAAATAGGTGCCCGTTTTCGTTAATGCTTGGTAGTAGCTTTTGTCCTCGCATATGAGGCACATGAGGCACATGAGGCATATGAGGCATATGAGGCATATGAGGCCACTATGGAACTTGATGCTTTAGGGATGGCGCAGAGTACGCTGGTATTTAGTGTGTTGGGTCTTACGCTTATCGCCTTTATGTGGGGGCGCTTTCGCTATGATTTAGTTGCACTGGCGGCTCTTTTGGGCTCGGTTATGCTTGGGTTGGTACCGGCGGAAAATGCATTTAACGGCTTTGGGCATCCGGCGGTGATCACCGTGGTGGCCGTGCTGGTATTAAGCCGTGGATTTGAGCGTGCCGGCGTCGTGGACCTTATCGCCGACCAGGTATTGAAAGTAGGGGAACGATTGCTGCTTCAGCTGACGGTGCTAGTTGGCACCGTCGTGGTGCTATCCGGTGTGATGAATAACGTGGGGGCATTAGCTCTACTTCTGCCCGTGGCGATGCGGGTCTCGCGTGAACACAATACGTCTCCATCGCTATTATTAATGCCGCTTGCCTTTGGCTCGCTATTGGGTGGTTTAACCACCCTGATCGGCACACCGCCTAACATTATTATTTCGAGCTACCGCGGCGATGTGGTGGGGGAAAATTTCGGTATGTTCAGTTTTTTCCCGGTTGGCGCGAGCGTAGCGGTTGTCGGGCTTTTATTTATTGTAGTGCTCGGCTGGCGTTTAACTCCCCAACGAGCGGGGCAGGCAACCGCTGAAGATATGTTTGATACCGCCAATTATCTCGTGGAGCTCCGCGTTGATGAAGAGGCCAAAGCAAATGGCTTGACCCTTCAGCAGCTACAAGAGGAGCTGGAAGAGACAATTCCCGTTTTGGCCGTGGTGCGTGATGACAAGCGCCGCGCAGGGTATGCGTTTTACGATTCTCTGCGGGAAGGCGATATTTTGCTGCTCGAAGCCGGTCCCGATGAACTTAAGCTCTTGGAGGATAAAGCCGGGTTGAGTGTGGTCGTGGAACCTGAGGAGGCGGATAGTGAAAACGATGATGACACGCCAGCGCGTCAAGTCGACACACAAGGACTTCAGCTGGTGGAAGCTGTTGTGCGCACTGACTCCATGATGGTCAATCGCAGTGTTCGTCAACTGCGTTTACATCACCAGTTTGGGTTGCATCTGGTCGCAGTCGCGCGGGACGGTTCGCGGCTAAAACAGCGCCTGCGTGATATTCGCTTTCAAGGGGGCGATGTGCTGTTATTCCAAGGCGGTGAAAACGAAATCAATGAAAGCCTGGCCACGCTTGGATGCCTGCCGCTTGCTAAGCGCGAACTCAACCTCGGTCAGCCGCGTAAACTATTTTTCTCAGTGGCGATTTTTGCCTTAGCCATTATCGCCATGCTATTGGATATATTGCCTACCGCGGTGGCGCTGAGTTCGGCCGCTTTGCTGTCACTGCTTGTGGGGGTTCTGCCTTTACGCGAAGGGTATCAAGCAATTGATGGGCCAGTGATTGTGTTGTTAGGGGCGATGATTCCGGTGGGACAGGCGCTAGAAACTAGCGGTGGGGCAGCGTTGATTGCCAATACGCTTTTGCACTTTGGCAGCGAGTGGCCGGTGGTGGTGACGCTAATCGGGCTTTTTATACTTTCAATGGTGCTCTCCAACGTGGTGAACAATGCCGCTGCCGCTGTGCTGATGGCACCGATTGCCGCAAGCCTAGCGAGAGGTTTTGACGCCTCCTTAGACCCTTTTTTGATGGTAGTGGCAGTGAGCGCATCGTGCGCGTTTCTAACACCGATTGGCCATCAGTCAAACACCTTGGTGTTGGGGCCTGGCGGGTACCGCTTTGGTGATTTCTGGAAAATGGGGTTACCGTTATCCATGGTGGTAATGACGGTTGCGATCCCTATGATTTTGTGGGTGTGGCCGCTTTAACCACTGTGCAAACAAAATCGGGCTAATAAAAAAGCCGACCTCGAAAGGCCGGCTCGTTGTGCGTCAACGCAAATGGTAGTCCTACGTAAACGTTATTTGACGTTGGCTTCTGCCGCGGCAGCCGGAATGGTCGTGCTGGGCTCCGAGTTGTGGTTGATCAGCGTCGATTTATCGTTCGCAAACGCATCGTAAGCGAAGTCATCAACGGTGAGCATTTCTAACACTTCTTTTTCAAAATCGCGCATGAACGTCGCGTCTTCTTCGTTAATCAGGCCTTTTTCTAGCCCGGCCTCGACACGCTGCTCGGGATGAAGAGCCGTTTGTGGCAACTCGCCCTTGGCATAGGCTTTGTTTAGCGTGCGATAGAGGCCTTCAGCGCGGTCGTAATCCAGCAGAAGTGCATTGTAACGGGCCAGCGGGTTACGTTCGTCGCCGTCGTCTTTATCCCAGGTGTTGTTTAATAACTTAGTGCGAAGTGCCGAGTGAGTGGAAACGCGCTTAGCAATATCGCGCGCCAAGTTATCGTGTGGACGATTCCAGCGGCGGCCGGTCGGCATCACGATCACTTTCAGTATTTTGCCCAGTGCCCGGTTGGGGAGGTTATCGAAAATCTCGACAAACGCCTGTTCCGCGCGCTGGAGCAAGAAACGGCAGCTGTAATGTAGCAGGGCTTCTTCGCCTTCCACCTTGTCACCGGCTTGCCACTGTTTGAGTACCATGGACGCCAGATAAAGGTTGGAGAGCACATCGCCGAGACGGGCTGACAGCATTTCGCGCTTTTTCAAGGCCGAGCCAAGGCTTGCCATGGCTGCATCGGCGCACAGGCCAAAGCCAGCCGAGAGGCGGGCGATATCTTGTGCGTATACGTGGGCGGGGCGGTCAAACGGTGTCGATTGTTTGCCTAGCCCCAGCCCATGGGTAAAGGCGCGCGCGGCATTGCCAAAGATCAAGCCGGCGTGGCCGAAGAACGCTTTATCAAAGCCTTTGATGTCATTGGCGTCTTTCGCAGCCAACTCATCTAGCACGTAAGGGTGACAACGAATCGCACCTTGGCCAAAGATCATTAGGTTGCGCGTCATAATGTTGGCGCCTTCCACGGTGATCGCCACCGGGTTGGCGCTGTAGCCGATACCCAGGTAGTTACGCGGGCCAAGCGTTACTGCCTTGCCGCCGTGTACGTCCATTGCATCGGCCAGGATGTCACGCTGGAACTCGGTCAGTTGGCTTTTCAGAATTGCCGAGGGTACCGCGGGCTTTTCGCCGTGGTCGATCAGGTTGGCGGTTTGATACACCGTTGCCTGCGAGATATAGCCAAGCGATGCCATGCGCGCTAAAGGTTCCTGCACGCCTTCCATTTCCGCCACGGGGACGTTGAACTGGCGGCGCACCCTGGTAAAGCCACCGCTCCATCCCAGCGCATAGCGGGCGGTGCCGGTGGCGCCGGAGGGTAGGGTGATGCAGCGACCGATAGACAGACACTCAACCAGCATGCGCCAGCCTTCGCCAATCATCTTCTCACCACCGATGATGGTCTCTAGCGGCACGAATACGTCGTTACCTTTGATCGGGCCGTTCATAAACGGGCTGCCAATCGGGTGGTGGCGGCGACCAATTTCCATGCCGTCGGTA
The DNA here is from genome assembly GCF_031451755.1 of Vreelandella vilamensis. Lineage (NCBI taxonomy): Bacteria > Pseudomonadati > Pseudomonadota > Gammaproteobacteria > Oceanospirillales > Halomonadaceae > Vreelandella > Vreelandella vilamensis. Next base: position 5,915 of record NZ_JARWAN010000006.1, read on the forward strand.
TCGCGGGGAATCAGCGCTAAGGTAATGCCGCGATCTTCTTCGTCGCCCAAAAGGTTTTCGGGATCAAACAGGCGGAAGGCCAAACCGACAACGGTGGCAATCGGGGCGAGCGTAATCCAGCGTTTTTCAAAGTTCAGCCGCACGCCGACCACATCTTTTCCGTCAATCGTCTGCTTGCAGACAATACCGGTATCCGGCAGCGAGGTGGCGTCCGAACCGGCGCGAGGGCCAGTCAAACCAAAGCACGGAATTTCGCGACCATCAGCCAAGCGAGGCAGGTAATGATCTTTTTGCGTTTGCGTGCCGTACTTGAGCAAAAGCTCGCCCGGGCCGAGCGAGTTAGGTACGCCCACTGTTACCATCAAGGTTTCGTTGGCTGAGAGCTTTTGCAGCACCATGGACTGCGCTTTGGCAGAGAAGCCTAAGCCACCGTACTCCTTCGGAATAATCATGCCGAAGAAACCTTCTTTTTTCAGGTAGTCCCAAAGTTTTTGCGGTAAATCGGCGCGCTCTTGAGCAATGTCCCAGGCGTTGCACATGCCGGCAGCCTTGGCACACTGATTATCGAGGAAGGCTTGCTCATCGTCGCGTAGGCCGTCGTCTTTAAAGTTAAGCAGCTTGTTCCATTGAGGCTTACCGGAGAACAGCTCACCGTCCCAAGAGACAGTGCCCGCTTCGAGCGCGGTCCGCTCGGTATCGGAGACCTTGGGCGCAACTTTTTTGAACACCGCAAATAAGCGTGGGGTGAGCCATTTTCGGCGCAAGGCGGGCAAACCGGTAATGGCGATAGCGGCAGCGCCGATCAACAGCAGTATGCCGATAACCGGCGCATCGACAACAAGCCCGATAACGCCAAGCACGGCAAGCACCGCAAGCGCGGGTGTTGCCCCAGCTTCGCGGCGCATTACCACGAGCAAGCCGATAACGGCGAGCACAATTAATAGTAGGGTGAGCATAGAATCACTCCAAGTGTGTGGGTATAGCGGTAGAGGTCATAGACGTATTTAAACACCTGTTTGAATATTGGCAGACCGGTGCCGTTTAGTGCAAGCATTTCGGCATTTTTGCGGACATAAAAAAAAAAAAAAACGCCGCAGCACTTGGCTACGACGTTATCGCGTTTACTCGTAAAGGCTTGTGTCAGTGTTGTGTGTCAGTGCTGTTTGGCGGGAGCCCCATCAGCGACATAATAATCAACGTTAGCGCGGGGCAGTGGTTCGCGGCCACGGATGCGGTCAGCAATTTTTTCCGCGAGCATAATCGTCGGCGCGTTAAGGTTGCCGGTGGGAATAAGAGGAAATAGCGAGGCATCGACTACCCGCAGCCCCTCAACACCGTGCACTCGGCCTTCGCCATCGGTGACGGCCATATCGTCCTCACCCATCCGGCAGCTGCCACAAGGATGATAGGCGGTTTCAGCGTGCTGTTTAACGAAGCTGTCTAGTTCTTCGTCGCTTTGTACATCCGGGCCAGGCGCAATCTCACGACCGCGGTATGGCGCAAACGCCGGTTGGGCGATGATCTCGCGGGTAAGGCGAATGGCATCGCGAAACTCTTCCCAGTCTTTCTCTTTCGACATGTAGTTGAAAAGAATGCTGGGCGCGGCGTGCGGGTCTTTGGATGTCAGACGGATGCGCCCGCGGCTGTCGGAGCGCATGGAACCGACATGAGCTTGAAAGCCGTGGGCCTGCACCGCGCTTTTACCGTTGTAGCTGATCGCGATGGGCAGGAAGTGGTACTGCAGATTGGGCCATGCTTCTTCATCGCGGCTGCGGATAAAACCGCAGGATTCAAATTGGTTGCTAGCGCCAATGCCGGTGCCTTTAAGTAGCCATTCAGCACCGATTTTGGGCTGGTTGTACCACTTGAGTGCTGGGTAGAGCGAAATGGGCTCTTTGCACTCGTACTGAATGTACATTTCCAAGTGGTCTTGGAGGTTTTCACCGACGCCGGGCAGGGCGTGAACCGTCTCAATATTGAGTTCTTTAAGCAGTTCTGGGTTGCCAATACCGGAGCGCTGCAGAATCTGCGGCGAGGCAATGGCGCCACCGCACAGCAGCACTTCACGGCGGGCACGAGCTTGTTGGGCTTGGCCCTTGCGCTCATAGCGCACGCCAACGGCACGGTTGCCGTCAAACTCGATCACATCGGTAACCGCATGGGTTTCGATGGTGAGGTTGTCGCGCTGCTTGGCGGTATCCAGATAGCCACGCGCGGTAGAGGCGCGGCGGCCCTTAGGCGTGACGAAACGGTCCATGGGGCCAAAGCCCTCTTGCTGGTAGCCGTTGACGTCCTCTGTTTCAGGATAACCCGCCTGTTTTCCGGCCTCGATAAAGGTACGATAAAGCGGATTGTTGCCTGCCTTCGGGGTGGTCACGCTTACGGGGCCATCACCGCCGTGATACGCGTTGGGGCCTATATCGCGGCTTTCGCTCTTTTTAAAATACGGTAAACAGCTTAAGTAATCCCAATCGTTGAGCCCGGGCTGTTTCGCCCAATTATCGTAATCAAGCGCATTGCCGCGGATGTAGCACATACCGTTGATCAGCGAGGAGCCGCCAAGCCCCTTGCCACGGCCGCACTCCATACGGCGACCGTCCATGTAGGGTTCAGGGTCGGTTTCAAACGCCCAGTTGTAGCGTTTGCCCTGCAGCGGGTAGGCAAGGGCAGCGGGCATTTGCGTGCGAAAATCAAAACGATAATCCGGACCACCGGCTTCCAATAGCAGCACGCTGACGTTGCTGTCTTCGGTTAACCGCGTGGCCAGCACGTTGCCCGCTGAACCCGCGCCGATAATGATGTAATCAAACTCTTTAACTTGCGCCATATCAGCTCCTTAAAACACCGACTCAAATTGACCCATTTCGATCTGTACCGATTTGGTTTGGGTGTAGTGGGCGAGGGTTTCGACGCCGTTTTCACGACCAATGCCGGACTCTTTGTAACCGCCTACCGGCATTTCGGAAGGCGATTCACCCCAGGTGTTGACCCAGCAGATGCCCGCTTCCAGCTGATGAATCACGCGGTGCGCACGGTTGAGGCTTTCGCTAAACACGCCCGCAGCTAAGCCATAATTGGTATCGTTGGCACGACGGATCACGTCTGCTTCGTCGTCAAATGCGAGCACTGACATCACGGGGCCAAAGATTTCTTCACGCACAATACGCATGTCATCGGTGCAATCGGTAAAGATCGTTGGAGCGGCCCAAGCGCCATCAGCGTAGTTGCCGCTGTTCCAGTCGTCGCCACCGATCAAAACGCGCGCGCCTTGTTCTTTGCCCAGCGCAATGTAGGAAAGCACTTTTTCCTGATGCTCAAAGCTCACCAGCGGGCCAAAGTTAACGTTGGGGTCCATTGGGTCGCCGGCGTTGATGCGCTTAACGCGCTCCACCAGTTTGGCTTCAAACGCCTCTTTGACGCTTGCTTCGACAAATACCCGTGTGCCGTTGGTGCAGATTTGGCCGCTGGAGTAGAAGTTCGCCATCATCGCGGCATCGGCGGCGCGGTCAAGGTCGGCATCTTCAAAGACAATTAGCGGCGATTTGCCGCCCAACTCCATGGTGACGTCTTTAAGCGTTGAGCTACCCGCTGCCGCCATGACTTTTTTGCCGGTACCCACTTCGCCGGTGAAGGAGACCTTGGCAATGCCTTCATGCGCGGTCAGCATGGCGCCGACGCGGCCGTCACCCTGCACCACGTTGAACACACCGTTGGGCAGGCCGGCTTCGGTGAAAATCTCGGCAAGCTTCATGGTGGTGAGCGGCGTGACTTCGCTGGGCTTAAATACGATAGCGTTGCCTGCCGCTAGCGCCGGGGCGGCTTTCCAGCAAGCGATTTGAATCGGGTAGTTCCAGGCGCCAATAGCCCCGATCACGCCCAGCGGCTCGCGACGGGTGTAAACAAACGAGCTATCGCGCAGTGGAATTTGCCTACCCTCGATGGCGGGGGCGAGGCCCGCATAGTACTCCAGCGCGTCAGCACCGGTGACGATATCCACACTCGCGGTTTCGCTGATCGGTTTGCCGGTATTGCGGGTTTCAAGCTCAGCCAATTCGTCGTTGCGTTCGCGCAGCAAAGCGACGGCGCGTAGCAGAATGCGTGCGCGCTCCATGCCGGTCATCGCGGCCCACTCGCGCTGACCGCGTTTGGCCACTTCAACGGCTGCGTCGACGTCTGCCTGACTCGCTTGGCCGACCGTTGCCAACGGACTGCCATCAAACGGGTTGGTAATGTCAAACGTCTCGCCGGACGTGGCCTTTACGTGGCAACCGTCAATGTAAAGCGGAAGGGTATTTGACAGCGTGTCTTGTTGAGCCATGCGTTGCTCCTTTTCGTTTATCGCAAAAATGGGAATTGCAAAAACTGTTAATTCAAAATTGAGTCGATTAAAAGTTAAGTCGGTCAATAGCTGGGTCGATTAAACATTTAAAAAGTGTGCTGACACGGGAAGTGGCAAAGGCTTTCATACCCATGTTTGAGCTGTTTTTTGAACCGTTTCTGGAGAAAGTAACTGGTCGAGATATGCGTGGGCGAGCGTACGCGCTTGCTCAGCATCTAAGCCTTCCGGGGTTAGCGCACCACGTAACCACAAACCATCAATCATCGCGGCCAAGCCACGAGCCGCGTTGCGCGCTTGCGGGCGCGGCATCACGCGCCGAAACTGGTGACAGAGGTTGGTATAAAGACGTCGGTCGTTGACGTTTTGCAGGCGCTGCAACATCGGCTTGTGCATGCTACTGGCCCAGAAAGCGAGCCATGTTTTAGCTGCGGGACCTGTGACCTGGGTGCGGTCAAAGTTACCCTCAATGATGGCGCCAATATGCGCTCGCGGCGAGTTATCGGTCAGTATACGCCGCCGCGCCGCCACAGCATTGCTGAGGTCAGTCAAGATCTGCCGCATAGTGGCTTCTAACAGGCCGTCTTTACCGCCGAAGTAGTGGCTGATTATGCCGGCTGACACCCCTGCATGGCGCGCAATACGCAGCACGGTAGCCTCAGCCAAGCCAACATCATCAATGGCCGACATGGTTGCGTGAATTAGTTGCTGGCGGCGTATGGGTTCCATTCCGACTTTTGGCATCGTGCCCTCCTTATCGACGTTCCGGCGGCGGTCGTGACATGCGTGGTTGACTTGAATCTCACCTTTAAGCGTGATTACCTGTGTAGTGTGACATCTTTTTATTGAACGTTCAATTAATAAAAAGATTTTGCTATTTTATTGGCCATTGATCCACTCTATATCTTGTAAAAACCTCACTGAAGGAGATGACTATGCCATTATTAACTACACGTTATCGCTTGGCGGGAACGCTGCTTATTGCCGCCGGTCTGCCGATCACAGCTCAAGCGAATCAATGCGAAGAAGTACGCTTTGCTGAAGTCGGCTGGACCGATATCACCGCGACCACAGCGCTTGCCACCGAGGTGCTAGAAGCCCTGGGGTACGAGACACGTATCGATACGGTTTCAGTCCCTATTGCCTACTCGGGCATGAAAAATGGTGATTTTGATGTCTTTTTGGGTAACTGGATGCCGTCAATGGCGTCCATCAGCGATCCCTATGTAGAAGACGGTAGTGTTGATCGTTTGTCTGCCAATTTGGAAGGGGCTAAGTACACCCTGGCCGTCCCGCAGTATGTGTATGACGCTGGCGTGACCTCGGTTGCCGACCTCGACGAACACGCCGAGAAGTTTGACAGCGATGTGCACGGCATTGAAGCCGGCAATGACGGTAACGAGCTGATTCAGCAAATGCTCGATGACGACGCCTTCGGTCTAGGTGAATGGAGTTTGGTCGATTCCAGCGAAGCGGGCATGCTCGCGGAGTTGCGCGCGCGGGTACCCAACGAAGATTGGATGGTGTTCCTTGGTTGGGAGCCGCATCCGATGAACACCAACTTCGATATGGCCTATCTCTCAGGCGCTGACGACTATTTTGGCCCTAATTTGGGCGGCGCAACGGTGTATACCAATACTCGTGGTGGCTACGCGCAAGAGTGCGAGAATGTGGGCAAGCTGCTTAATAACATGACATTCACACTGGAGATGGAAAACCAGCTGATGGCCGAGATCATGGATGACGGCGAAGACCCGCGCGACGCAGCACGTGACTATCTTCAGCAGGCTGACGATGAGCTGCTAGAAGCATGGCTTGACGGCGTAACGACTCTTGATGGTGAGCCTGGCTTGCCTGCCGTGCGTGCCGCTCTTAACTAACGTTTTGATCGTCCGCATCGGGTGATGTAAAAGGCAAGCCGCAATCTGGCTTGCCTTTACCTATCAAGATAGGCATAATCTGCACCCGCTGTGACGGAAAGGCTACGTAGCTCAGTTGGTTAGAGCACATCACTCATAATGATGGGGTCCCCTGTTCAAATCAGGGCGTAGCCACCACAGCGTACGCAAAATTTGTACGATGTAACTTAAGATATAACAGTTGCAAGTACTCGCGATTATGGTGGCCCCTTAGGTCCTCCCGCAACGCTAAACCGCGAACCCCGCCAGGCCCGGAAGGGAGCAACGGTAGTGGTGGATGTGTGTGCCGGGATGTGGCTTTCGGGGCCGCCTCCATTTCTGTCGTTTGCAATGAAAAATGACAAATTTTGCAATAAAAACTGGCAAATTGCTTTTTACTACGTAAATTTCCTACCTTGTCCGCCTTCTGCAATGCACGGCGCTGATGAAAAACTCAGCAGCGACCCGACGTCACCCTCTCGCAATAATATTTGTGCACCCGACTACCTTGCATCCTAAGCGCAACAGCAATTGATTACATTAGCTTTTTCGTGAGCGAAGACTGTTTAAAACAATGAATTAAATTGTTTTGCAATAAAAGATGTCAGTCTAGCTTTAGGGCACCGGATGATTGACTGCCCGGAACCCTACAGCTAGCTATTTAAAATCATGAAATTCATCTCAAGCACTGCAGTTGTAGATTTGACATCCTCCCCACCCTTCAGCGCTGGCGCGTTTTAGGATGGAGATTCCCAGGTCGTCACCTTTCTGGTTCCTGCTTCGTTGTCCGTTGCCTCAATGCCTTGGCATTGCCGGTCTTACACAAACTCCACAGGCGTTTATTTCCGAGTGCCCCTCGGTATTTACCTCAACTTTCGGCACCGGCTAATAGCGCCGTACCGGCTTGCAAAATGTTGCGCGCGGCATTGATGTCGCGGTCTATGCCTTGGGTGCCGCAATCTGGGCAATCCCAAGTGCGAACGTCCAGCGATAGCGACTCTTTCACAAACCCGCAGTGGTAACAGCGTTTTGAACTGGGATACCAGCGGTCGATTTGGACGAACTGTCGTCCCGCCCAATCCGTCTTGTACGCAAGCTGGCGCACCAGTTCACCCCAGCCCACATCGCTGATGGCCTTGGCCAGATGGCGATTTTTGACCATGTTCTTTATCTGCAAACTCTCCGCTGCGATCACTTGGTTCTCGTTAACGATCTCGCGGGTGAGTTTGTGAAGATGATCTAGCCGGGTATCGGCGATTTTGGCGTGGCACTTGGCCACCTTTTGCTTGGCTTTGGCCCTGTTGTTGGAGCCTTTTTGCTTACGGCTCAGGCGACGCTGCGCTTTCGCTAGCTTGCGTTCGTACCGTGCGGTATGGCGCGGATTATTGACCCGTTGGCCGTCACTGGTCACGAACAGGTCTTTCAGCCCCAGGTCGATACCAACCATTGTCGGCACGATGTCTAAGGCTTCTGTTTCCACTTGGCACAAGCAGCTAATGAAATAACGACCCGCGCGGTCTTTAGACACCGTGACACTGCTCGGTTTGGCGGGCAGATTACGGCTCCAGCGAATATTCAACGGCTCGCTGCATTTGGCCAGCGTGATCTGGCCATCGCGGTACGAAAATGCCGAACTGGCAAACGTTGCTGACTGACGATTCTTTTTCGATTTAAAGCGTGGGTACTTGACACGCTTGGCGAAGAAGTTTTTAAACGCTGATTGCTGATGGCGCAAGCATTGTTGCAGCGGTACCGAGCTAACTTCGGCGAGAAAGACGGTATCGGGGTGCTTTTTTAACTGGGTTAAGAACGCGCTAGCGTCGTTGTAGCCGATTTTTTCCTGACGCTCATAGAACGCATCGATGCGATAGCGCAGCACGGCGTTCCAGACAAACCTCACGCACCCAAACGTCCGCGCCAGCAAGGCTTCTTGCTCAGGCGTTGGGTAGAAACGGTATTTGAAAGCGCGTTCGGTTTTCATACCTTACAAAATAGTCAGTATTATGTAAGAAAGCAAGACTCAAGCGTCCAATGGGCGCCGCGCTATCCATCCCCATCCAATACGTGGCTTGGGTGGGGGTATTCCGCGCTTATCGATAAAAAAATATCACCTGATTTTTGTCTGGGATATCGTAAGTAAACTCTCTCCTTTCCTACTAATTAACAAGGATTCACGCTCTGTGATCCTTTTAATGAAAGGCAGAGAAAGGAGAGTCATTATGATTCCCGGCGTCGATCACTACCGCGTCAAAGTGGATGGCCCAAGTCAGCTGCGCGTGGCCAGCCAGCAGTGGAGCCCCGAGGGGATCTCTGGCCGGATGAAAGCAGAACTTCGGGATGGCAACGGTAACGTGGTGGCCCGTTCCCACATTCGGGGAAGTGACTTCATTCTTCAGCATAGCCTGCTGCCTGGCCGCTACACCTTGGAAGTGCAAGGTACACAGGGGGCGCGCCAGAGGGCTACGCAGCAATACTATTTGACCACTGAACTTCGTTGATCACCTGTCAGCGATATCCACCCGCCCGGCATCTGTCGGGCGGGTTGTGTGCGGGGCATTCTGTCTTATGTCCCTCATAAGGCATCGGTCGATATGGCGATTTATCGACATGAGCTGCAAGAGAGCCTATAGGGGCGGGGGAGGCGCACATGTCCAAGATACTCGAAGGTTGTGGCTATCGTCTTAGCTGCTGGCTGACGGCTTCGCGCCCCTGGCTTCAGATGGAGAGCCGGGTCGAGCGTGATTTGCTGGGCTGCCTCGAACCGGGCGACGTGCTGCTGGTGGAGGGATCGTCACGCTTAAGCACTGTTATCAAGTACCTGACCCAGTCCTCCTGGTCCCATGCGGCGTTATTCATCGGTACTCAGGCGGTCGAGCGTGTCGGTGGCCCCATCGAGGGTTGCTGCTTCATCGAGGCAGACGTGGCCGAGGGCGTCCGCAGCGTAGGGCCAGAAGAATTCGTGGGGATGCCGCTGAGGATCTGTCGTCCGGTGGGCCTCTCGCCTGCCGAGATCGAGACGCTGACAGGTTATGCCCTAGGCCGCGTGGGGCATCGCTACGATCTGCGTAATATCTTTGATCTGGCTCGCTATTTCCTACCGCTCCCGCCTCTGCCTGCGCGCTGGCGGCGGGGCATGTTGGCACTTGGCAGCGGCGAACCGACCCGGGCAATCTGTTCGACGTTGATCGCCGAGGCGTTCCAGTCCATTCGTTATCCGATCCTGCCTATCGAGGAGTGGCAGCAGGATGAGCAGCAGTGTATTGGATGTCGGCGGCAGATCTTGCGTCGTCGCCACCACAGCCTGTTCACGCCTCGTGACTTCGATCTCTCGCCCTATTTCCAGATCGTCAAGCCGGCGGTGTTAGGCGACTTCGACCCTCACCGCCTGTGCTGGGATGACTTAGATGGGTCCGCGACCGAGCAATGAACGTGGTGGGACAGGCCAGGCGCCAGCCGAACAGCGTGATCCATTAGTTGTCATCGTCATGCCGCTAGCCTCTAGCTTCTAGCCAATATGCAGCTCTGTCTTCGTCGAGTCTCGGGAGGAAGCAAAGGCGGAGCCGACCAGATAGGCCACCGTCAGCGGGCATACGCGCCCCACGAACATCATCATCATGACAATCATCTGGCCCCAGCCGGAAAGCTCCGACGTCAAGCCCTGCGTCAGTCCCACGGTGCCAAGAGCGGACGTGGCTTCGAACGCCACCGTCAGCAGATCGGCGTCTTCGGTGATGGACAGGGCCAGGGTGCCCATGAAGGTGCCGAGGACAGCCATCACCGTTACCGCAAGCGCCTTGAGCAGGGTAGTCGTATCAATGGTATGCGAAAATAGCGTGGGTTCGCGCCGACGACGAATGTAGGTCCAGGTGGCGGAGAGCAGGACGAACAGGGTGGCGACCTTGATGCCGCTGCCGGTACCGTTGGCCCCCGCCCCAATGAACATCAGCAGCATCAGCACGAGGCTGGTGGGCTGGGTCATGGCGCTGATATCCAGGGTGTTGAAACCTGCGGTTCTCGGTGTCGTCGCCTGCAGCCAAGAGGCCCAGAGCTGATCGGAAAGACTGGGTAGGGTTGCCAATGTCGCCGGGTTATCCGATTCCAGCATGTAGATCATCGCGCCTCCCATGAGACTCAATACCAAGGTGCCGAACAGCACGACCTTGACGTTGATGTCCAGTTGCCGACTGGGGCGATAGTCGAGAATTCCCATGATCACGATGAAGCCGAAGCCTCCGATGAGGTAGAGGGCGGGGATTACCGTATTGATGACCGGGTGTCCGGTGTATGCCATGAGGCTGTCGGGTGAAAGAGTGAAGCCGGCATTGTTGAAGGCGGAAACGGTGTGGAACAGTGACCACCAGAGCCCCTGCATCCAGCCATGTTCGGGCACCCAGACCAGTGCCAGGGGAACCAGGGCGACACCCTCTATTACCAGCGCCAGTTTGACTACCACCTTGGCGGTACGCAGGACGTCCCGAGGGTGGGTTTCGTTGTAGTAGCCACTAGCAACCAAGTGGTTTTGGCCTCTGATGCGCCCACCGAGTGACAGCAAGGCCATGACGGCGAATGTCATGAGACCCAGACCACCCGCCTGCATCAATACAAGAATGACAGCCTCGCCCCAGACACTGAAGGTGGGGCCGGTGTCGACGACAACCAGACCGGTGACGGTTACCGCGGAGGTAGCGGTAAAGAGGGCCTCACGCCATGAAATGGGAGCGTCAACGGAAAGGGGGAGCTTGAGCAGTGCCGTTCCCACAAGGATCAATATCAAGAATCCAGCAATTAGCAAGAGCGGAGGGCTGATTGGCCAGGAATGCATCATACGCTGGTGACTGGCGGTAAGCGCATCGCCGATCCTGATGAGCAGGGCCATTGGTTTGCCGGTAGCGATTGCGCCTAGTCTACGGTAGATACTCAGCCTGAATCTTGGATGATCTCGACGCGCCATGTTGGCTGCTCTCGTCTGATGGGGGAGAGGTGATTCGTCGACGCTTGCGGAAGAAGGCCGTAACAGGCCGCCCACCCGATGGCCCCGACAATGCCACTCGCCAGAATTAAATGATTATTGATTATTTAGTTGTCCCTGAGACAGGTTACTTACATTCAATGTGGATCGCTTCAGGGCGCGGTCGGTTGTGGCAAGTCTTGAAACAGTCGGCATGATTTTAGTGGTCGCGATGCTCATTACCCCCGGCGCGACGGGGCATCTGTTAACCGATCGTTTTGCCACTATGTTGTGGTTTTCGGTGATGGTGGGCGTGAGTTCGGCGGTGCTTGGGCTGTGGCTCTCGTTTGTGCTGGATGTGGCCTCCGGCGGCGCCATTGTCCTGGTTGCCACCGGCTTGTTTCTCATGGCTTTGTTAATTTCATCCAAGCATGGCGTGATCATGCGCCAGTGGCGGCGCTGGCGCATGATATCTTCATAAATGCAGTAAAAGTGGGGTTAAACGCAAATACCGTGCTGTGGCGCAAGGCCATGCAGGACCAAGGTTGAATAGTCAACAATCCCCATTACCTGATGCTGGTGATCTATGACGGGGGCGAGCGCTAAGCCGAACTGATCAAATAGGCGTGCGCAATAACGTACGTTCATTTCGGGGCGAACGCCTATCACTGGCTTACTCATAATTTCATACAAGTTGATACGTTCTGCCGCACGATTTGGCGCTAGGACTTTTTTCGCAATGTCAGATGGCAGCACAATGCCGTACTCGTCATTTTCATTGCGTTTTTTGATCACCAAAACGGTTGCGTTCCGTTCACACAATAATTTAATGCCGTCTGCAACGGTGACAAATCCATCAACGAGAAGGTAGTGTTGATGCATGATATCCCGCGCGGTAATAGCGCTCTCTTGAGTTGACATGGGGTGCTTTCCTTATAGTGCCTGGTTGACCGTATCCGATAGCGATTTGATTTGATGGTTTACACCGATAGCATCTTCAACATCGACTTGAAAGGCGATGCCTGTACCCGGTGTTTCATCAAACTCCCCCACGTCTGCAATCGCTTCAAGGATAGTGCAGCTGATATGCTCCTCAACGAGAAATAGCAATACATCACGCTGTGAATTAATTTCCATTCCGAAAATACCACGGGCTTTTTTTAAGCCTTCCCCGCGCGCGTTGTTGATCACCGTTGAGCCCGTTGCACCTGCATTACGTGCCGCTTTGAGGATGGCGTCGGTGCGCTCATCGTCAACGAGCGCCAGAATTAACTTAAAACGCATTCCATTCTCCTTATAACGCCAGATATATAGTTAGGCGTGCAAGTGTTATGTCGTGTGATCTGAGTGACTGTGAGTGATGTCTGATGAAGGTTTTCTTTTTTCTAACCACTCGGCAATTTGGGCATACCCCATCACGGTTATGATGGGGAATAAGCAAGCCAATGCAATCATGCCAAAGCCATCCATGATGGGGCTTCGGCCTGGAATCGTGGCAGCAAGTCCTAACCCTAGCGCAGCAATAATGGGGACGGTGATAGTCGAGGTGGTGACACCGCCTGAGTCGAACGCCAGCGGAATAATGCTGCGAGGCGAGCGGAATGTCTGAATAATCACGAGAATATAAGCCACTAGCACAAACCACTGTAGCGGCCACCCCATCACGATCCGCCAAGTGCCCAGCGTAATCCCGAACGCCATCCCCAAAGCCACTGAAATACGCAGCATGAGCGGATTAATGGTACCGCCGGAAATTTCACCGGCTTTAAGCGACACGGCAATAAGAGAAGGCTCGGCGATGGTGGTGCTCGCCCCAATGGTAAACGCGAACAGGTAAACCCAATAATAGTCACTCCAGTGACGTTCGGCACCGGCGGCAAGCTCAGGGAGAAAATGAGGATCGGTGAGCTGTGTGGCCATTAATTCGCCCATGGGAAAGAGCGCTTGTTCGAGCCCGACCAAAAAGAACGAAAGCCCCACCCACACCATAAAGAACCCGGTCAATACTTGAGAAAGCCGCTTAATGCGCTTGCGAATCACCAAGTATTGAAAACCAAAGATAATGGCGGCTATGGGCAAAATATCGAGTAACGTATCCCAGAAAGTGGCGACTAACGTCATCAGGCGCTCCCAGCAAAAAAGTTAAGGCCAAAAATCCCGAAAAGCAGGACGAAAATAATCGGCATGACTGAAGCAAACGCAATTAAGCCAAAACCATCCAGCATGGGGTTACGTCCTTTAATGGCGGTGGCTAAGCCAACGCCCAGTGCCGTTACGAGCGGCACGGTAATCGTGGACGTAGTGACACCGCCAGAGTCGTAAGCAATACCGATAATTTCACTGGGAGCGAGCAGTGTCAGTAATAGGACTAAGACATACCCTCCGATAATTATCAGGTGCAGCGGCCACCCTTTCAGAATCCGCAGTACCCCGATGATCACGGCCGTGCCGACAGAAACCGCGACCACCATGCGCAAAATAAACGCAAACGACTGTTGCGCGGCTTCGGTGCTGGCGATCAGCCCACCTTCAGACACGACTTCACTCGCCCGGGCAGCAACGGCAATGAGCGCTGGTTCTGCCACCGTGGAGCCAAACCCCAAGGCGAATGCAAAGACCAGTAACCAAGACACCGAACCTTTTTGCACAAAAGCGCGTGCGAGATTTTCGCCAATGGGGAAAAGCCCTAACTCTAACCCTTTGATAAACAGGGTTAGGCCCACAACGACAAACACCAGCCCCAAGGCAAGGTCGAGCACGGACAGTGTGTCAGGTAAAGGTTGGCGGATCACGACGAGTTGGAAAAAGCCAATGACCAGTACCACCGGTGCGAGGTCCCGTAGGCTATCCCTTAGCTGCCGAGAAAGTGAAATGAAAAAATCCATCAGGTATCCGTAAAAGGTTAAGTGAGCCATTCGTTAAGGTGTCATGATTTAGCGCTAATACTAACAGCTTTACATGTGAAGTTTTTCTAAACGGTCTTGCTTGGTTCATATATTGCAGTGCAGTATAAGAGCGATTGTGACGTCTATTGCAAAGGAGGACATCGTGCCCAGCGTATTTTCGATGCAAGGAAAAGTCGGCATTGTAGCGGGTCTTGCCAATGAAGACAGTATCGCGTTTGGCTGTGCACAGGCACTGCATGAAGCAGGGGCCGAATGTATTGTGACCTATGCTTCCCCCAAAGCGGAGCGTTTTATCACGCCGTTATTGCCTGAAATGGGAGGGCCTGAGTTGATGCTTTGCGATGTACAGAAAGAGCATCAGCTTGACGAGCTATTCACACGCGCTAAAGAACGCTGGGGGCGAGTCGATTTTGTCATTCATTCCATCGCCTTTGCACCGCTAGAGGATCTGCATGGCCGGGTAACCGACAGCTCCCAAGACGGCTTTGCGCTGGCGATGGATGTCTCTTGTCACTCCTTCATTCGTATGGCTAAGCAGGCCGAGTCGCTAATGAGCGATGGCGGTGCCTTGCTTAATATGACGTATTACGGCGGCGAAAAAGTTGTCAATAATTACAACATGATGGGACCGGTAAAAGCGGCACTGGAATCCACCACCCGCTATTTGGCTGAGGAGCTTGGTACCCAAGGCATTCGCGTAAATTCCATTTCACCGGGCCCCATCCGTACTCGCGCTGCTTCGGGTCTTGAGGCATTCGACGAGCTAGCCCGCGACGGTGAAAGCCGTTCGCCGCTTCGCCGCTTAGCCAGTACGCGCGACGTTGGCAACGCGGTGGTGTATTTAGCCTCTGAAGCGGGCTCGGCAGTCACCGGCATCACTCATTATGTCGATGCTGGTCATCACATTCGGTTTTAACTGTTTTTTTTTGATCAAGTTTTTGACTGCTTTTTTGAACAGTTATGTTGTAAAGCTGAACCGAATAGCTAGGTAAAGTAAAAGGGGGAGCAGATGAGTGAACTGGACGACGTGATTGAAAATCGTACCTTCGATGAAATTTGTGTGGGCGATGAAGCGCACTTGGAAAAACGCTTGACGATGGAAGATATCAAGCTTTTTGCCATCATGTCCGGCGACGTGAATCCGGCGCATGTGGATGATGACTTTGCCAAAAGCAGTCGCTTTCAAGAAGTGATTGCCCACGGCATGTGGGGTGGCGCGCTGATTTCGACCGTACTTGGTACGCAGTTACCTGGGCCGGGAACCGTCTACGTGGGGCAAACGCTTCGCTTTAAGGCACCGGTGCGGCTTGGCGATGTGCTAAGGGTGTCGGTTAAGGTGTTAGAGAAGGACCAGGAGCGCCACCAGATCACCTTCGCCTGCCGCTGCGAAAATCAGCGCGGTGATACGGTGATCGAAGGGGAGGCGAGAGTGCTGGCGCCGACCAAAAAAATTCGCCGCCCGCGCACGGTTATGCCTAAAGTGCGCTTAACTGAGCGCGGTCGTTTACACGAGATTCTCACCGCGGCCGATCACCCTGAACCCATGCGTACCGCCGTGGTTCACCCCGTGGATGAAAGCTCTATTCGCGGTGCGGTGGAATCCGCCGCGCAGCGGCTGATTATCCCGGTGCTGGTGGGGCCGAAGGAGAAAATTCGCGCCGCTGCTGAGGCAGCCGAGGTGGATATCAGTGACTTTGAGCTAATCGATACACCGCATAGTCACGCCGCCGCAGAAAAAGCCGTGGCGCTTGCCCGCCAAAGTAGTGTGGATGCCTTGATGAAAGGGGCGCTGCACACTGATGAACTGCTGCACGAAGTGGTGAATCGGGAAAGTGGGCTGCGTACTGAGCGCTGCCTAAGCCATGTGATGGCCTTCGACGTGCCGACTTACCCGCGCCCGCTGTTGATTACCGATGCGGCGATCAATATCTATCCAAAGCTGGATCAGAAGCGCGATATCGTCCAAAACGCCATTGAGCTTGCGCATGCGTTGGGCAATCTTGACCCAAAAGTGGCGATACTGTCTGCTGTTGAGACGATCAACCCTAAAATCTCCTCAACGCTGGATGCCGCTGCGCTGTGCAAAATGGCGGACCGTGGTCAAATCACCGGCGGTACCTTGGATGGCCCTTTGGCGTTTGATAACGCTGTCTCAGAAGCCGCTGCCAAAACCAAAGGAATTGTGTCGCCGGTGGCGGGGCGCGCGGATATTTTGCTAGCGCCCGATTTAGAGGCGGCCAACATGCTAATGAAGCAACTAAGCCACTTAGCTGATGCCACCGGTGCTGGCCTGGTCGTGGGTGCCCGCGTGCCGATTATTCTCACCAGCCGCGCCGATGACGCCTTAACCCGTATGGCCTCATGCGCGCTGGCGCTTTTGTTGGCGGATCAGCAGCACCGCGCATTTGCCGCCGCCGCGCAAAAAGGAGAGTGATGATGAGCGAGATTTTAGTACTTAACAGCGGTTCCTCTAGCCTCAAGTTTGCGCTTTATGCCAACACGACGGAGAGCACCACCGCGACGTCAGAAGCAAACAAGGACCCGGCATTAAAAGCGCTGTCGCTGACCTACCGGGGGCATTTTTCCGGCTTGGGCACGAAGGGAGCTGCCGTTTCGCTCAAGCAGGTAGCCGAAAATGGTCAGGAGCACGCCCTCGACGAATTAAGCGTGGCCGATAACCATGAAGGTGCCATCACCAAGTTGATGGCGTGGCTTGCCAGCCGTGAGGGAGGGGGAGCCCTTGACGGGATCGGTCATCGCGTCGTTCACGGTGGACAGCGTTATCGCGAAGCCGTGGTATTGAGCGCCAAAGACGTGGATGAGTTGGAGACGCTTTCAAGCTTAGCACCATTACATCAGCCGCACTGCTTGGCGCCGATTAAACTCTTGATGGCGCGCTATCCGGAGGTGCCCCAAGTTGCAAGCTTCGATACCGCTTTCCATGCTGACCAGCCTTGGGTGGCAAAACAGTTCGCGCTACCTCGGGAGCTGACGGTCAAAGGGCTGATCCGTTACGGCTTTCATGGGCTCTCGTACGATTACATCAATCGCACGCTTCCCGAGGTGCTGCCTGATGCTGCTGCGTGTGAGCGCGTGATCGTGGCACACCTAGGTAACGGCGCCAGCCTCTGTGCGATACATAACGGCAAGAGTGTTGCCTCCACCATGGGCTTTACCGCGTTGGAAGGGCTGGTAATGGGCACCCGCTCGGGTACGCTTGATCCGGGTCTTGTGCTGCATTTGATCGAACATGAGGGCATGTCAGTCAAGGATGTTTCCACGCTCTTGTACAAGCAATCGGGGCTCTTGGGCGTTTCCGGTATTAGCAGCGATATGCGCGAGCTTTTGACAAGTGATGCGCCAGAGGCACATGAGGCGATTGATCTTTATTGCTATCGCATTGCTCGTGAAATCGGCAGTTTGGCCGCCGCGTTAGGCGGGGTAGACCAGTTGGTATTTACCGCCGGTATTGGTGAGCATGCTGCCCGCGTGCGCGAACAGGTAGCCGCGCAGTGCGAGTGGCTGGGTGTGCAACTTGATAACGATGCCAATGCACGCAACGAAACACGAATTGCTCACGTTGATAGCCGCGTGGGCATGTGGGTGATCCCAACCGATGAAGAGCGTGTGATCGCAAGCGACTGTTTAACGCAGCTTGGTTTAGTCTAGCGACCCACACACGACGTTGCCACTCGCGCCGGCGTTCATACTTTCGTGTTCATATTTTCGCGCCCATACTTTTACGTCCATACATTGACGTAATAAGCATGGGCGTTTTTGGCATTTTAAAAGCTGCCAAACAGCGTGCCTAGCGTGATGACGCTAACCAGCGCGGCAAGCGGTAGCACAATGGTCACCATGGCAAGGTTGCCGTAAGACTGCCGATGGGTAAGGCCGCAAATCGTAAGCAAGGTAATTACCGCACCGGAATGGGGTAGCGTATCCATCCCGCCGGAGGCCAGTGTTGCCACGCGGTGCATCAGCTCAGGGTCAATGCCTGCCGCTTGCGCCATGGCCAAATATTCGCTGCCTAACGTTTGTAGCGCAATGGAAAGCCCACCAGAGGATGAGCCGGTAATGCCCGAGAGCACGCTCATGGCCACTGCTTCCGAAATCAGCGGGTTATCGGAGATGGTCAATACCGCATCGCGGATAATGGCAAAGCCGGCTAGGCTTGCGATCACCGCCCCATAGCCCACTTCGGACGCCGTATTGAAGATCGGCAGCAATGAGCCAATGCAGCCTTTGTTTACCGTGGTTTTTAAGTCGGCCCAGTGTTTCCAGCGGGTAATAATCAGCCAAGCGGAAGACGTGATGAGTGCCACCAGAATCGCCCACAGGCCGGTCTGGCTACTAGGCGAGACATTCTCGAACGCATCGCTGATATAGCCTAGATCAAGCGAGGGAAATACCGCGTACGTAAATAGCGCATTCAGCGCGATGACCATCACCAGCGGAATTAACGCTAAGCCAAGTGACATGTTGGGAGAGGCTGGAATGTCATCTGTGTCGGCGGGTGTGGTGTGCGGTGCGACCTCCACCCCGTAACCTTCACCCTTGGCCGCAGCTTTGCGCACACGAGACTGAATATAAAGCGTGCCGAGGGTGAGCATAATAATACCGGCGATAATGCCAAGCCCTGGTGCGGCAAAACTATTGGTTTCGTAGTAGGGAATGGGAATGGCGTTCTGAATGGCAGGCGTGCCCGGTAGTGCGGTCATGGTGAAGGTGAAAGAGCCCAGCGCGATGGTCGCGGGAATCAAGCGTTTGGGCACATTGGCACGACGAAAAAGCTCGCGGCTGATAGGAAATATGGCAAATGCCACCACAAATAGCGAAACACCACCGTAGGTTAGTACCGCGCAGGCGATTACAACGGTCAATACAACGTGATGGGTACCGAGTTTATTGACGATGCCGTTTGCGATGGCCTGCGCTGCCCCTGAGTCCGCCATCAACTGCCCAAACAGCGCGCCGAGAAGAAATAGCGGGAAAAACTGAAAGACATAGCGACTCATCGCCCCCATGAAAGTGTCGGTATAGGTGGGGAGCAAGAGCGGCGCATCGCCAGAAATGACGATCGCGAGCATGGCCAGTAGAGGCGCTAACAGCAGCACTGATATTCCGCGATAGGCAAGAAACATCAGCAAAAGTAGCGAAATGACAATGGCGATAGTGCTCATTGGGACTCCTAGGGAATTGGCGGCTTACCAGCTTTAGCGTTAAACAATGTTTAACGTTAAACGAAGCAGCGATGGTAAGCAGCGAAGGCGATGGCAGCAAGCATTAGGGGCAAACGTTATGATCTAGCCAGGGTATTAAGGTTTATTTACTGGCTTTGGCTTTTTACTCCTGCGCTATCTGCTAAAATCCCCCGCTTTTGCGAACTCTCTTACGCATAAACTCATTACTCATACACTCACTGACGCTTCTTTTTGGGAAATCTCATGAATGCCGTAATTATTGCCGTACTGGTGATGGTGGTGCTATCGCTGGCGCGGGTCTCCGTGGTGTTTGCATTGGTCGTTGGCGCGCTTGTGGGCGGTGTGGTAGGCGGATTGACGCTTGAACAAACGCTGGATGCTTTTCATCAGGGCGTAGGTGGTGGCGCACAGGTGGCTTTGGCGTATGCCACGCTAGGGGCGTTTGCGGTGGCAATTTCTCGTTCGGGCTTACCCGATTTACTCGCCAAACGGTTGATTGTCTTACTCGGTCAAGAAACCAGCATCGCGCATCAGTCACGTGTGAAAACACTACTGCTGACCGCCGTGCTGCTGGTGGCGATTTCATCGCAAAACCTGATCCCGGTCCATATCGCATTTATTCCGATTTTGATTCCGCCGCTGTTAAAAGTGATGAATCAGCTCAATCTTGACCGCCGGGCGGTGGCTTGCGTGCTAACGTTTGGGTTAACGGCGCCTTACATGCTGCTACCGGTCGGTTTTGGCGCGATCTTCCTAAACGACATTTTGCTTGCCAACTTGAATAGCGCCGGCGAACCGTTAGGGCTTGAGATTACCCGTGGCATGGTGCCAATGGCGATGGCGATTCCTGTAGGCGGTATGGCGTTGGGGTTAGCCGTGGCGCTTTTCTTCAGCTATCGCAAGCCGCGCCACTACAACAGCGCCGATGTCGTGAGCACTAACGCTCATGAAGGGCATTCTGCCCCTCAAGAGCCGCACACTTTGGGGCTTGTCATGTCGGGCGTGGCCATTGCCGCAGCACTGGGGCTGCAGCTTTATAGCGGCTCGATGATTTTGGGCGGCTTGGTGGGTGTGGCGCTTTTATCGCTTGGCGGTATTTTTAAGTGGCGCGAGGCGGATGATCTTTTCACCAGCGGTATGCGAATGATGGCGCTTATTGGCTTTATCATGATTTCCGCTGCCGGGTTTGCCGAGGTGATGAAAACCACCGGGGACATTGATTCGCTGGTGGAAGGGGCGTTTGCCCTGTTTGGTGATAACCGCGGTTTGGCCGCCTTGGTTATGCTACTGGTGGGCTTGTTCATCACGTTAGGGATTGGTTCCTCGTTTTCTACTATCCCGATTATCGCGGCGATTTTTGTGCCGTTAGCGGTGCAGTTTGGCTTTTCACCCATGGCAACCGTGGTGCTGGTAGGGACGGCGGCGGCGCTCGGCGATGCCGGTTCTCCCGCCTCCGACTCCACGCTCGGCCCAACGTCAGGGCTTAACGTCGACCGCCAGCACGACCATATTTGGGATAGCGTTGTGCCGACGTTTATCCACTACAACCTACCGTTGATCGGCTTTGGCTGGCTCGCTGCCATGATGCTGTAACGTGCTTTTATGCATTTGCCGCCTTGGGCTCACTCTTTCGGGGTGGGCTCATCCGGCAAATGTGCTTCTACCGCGCTCAATAACCCTCTCAGCAGCGAAAGCTCACGCCGTGAAGGCTCTGCGCGGGCGAATAAGGCCTGTAACTGCTCCTCTGTGCGCGCGTGGGGTTGAGTGATAAAACCGCTTTTGTGCATCACCTGATGTAAGTGATCTTGAAAATAGCCAAACTGTTCACGACTGGGCGGCGTTGCCTGCGTCGGCGTTTGGTAAGTAAAGCCGCTGTCGGGGCGTTTGCGAAAGCAGCGGTGAACCTCGTAGGCGAGAATTTGCACCGCCTGAGAAAGGTTGAGGATGCCGTAATCCGGGTTCGCCGGGATGCTGACCTGATGGGTGCAAACACGGATTTCATCGTTGGTTAACCCCGAACGTTCCCTTCCAAATACTAGCGCGACGGGCGCTGCCGCGGCGTTTTCTATCACGCTTTGGGCCATCTCATCCGGCTCGTCAAAATGCGGTAGCGGCATGCTGCGAAGCCGCGCGCTGGCGCCCACCACCTGCACACAATCTTGAACAGCTTCATCCAGCGAGCTGACAACGTGTGCGTTTTCCAACACGTCCGTGGCGCCGGCGGCGAGTCGTGTCGCTTCGTCATCGGGGAAAACGCGTGGGTTGACTAGCGTGAGGTGCTCAAGACCCATTGTCTTCATGGCGCGGGCAGTGGCGCCAATATTACCGGGGTGAAACGTCTGAACCAGGATAATGCGGATATTGGAAAGCACGGAATTCAAACCCTAAACAGGCGGTGGTTAGTATGTGATTGAGTAATTAAGTAAACAGTTAAGTAAGAGAGTCACTAAGTCGCAATATTAACATGCCCATAACGCAAGAACCCCGCCGAAGCGGGGTTCTTGCTGACGTTTTGGCGTCAAATGAGCGGTTGGCTCAAGGGTGCATTACATCATGCCACCCATACCGCCCATTCCACCCATGCCGCCCATATCCGGTGCGGCGTCTTTCTCGTCCGGATCATCGGCGATCATGCACTCGGTGGTGATCATCAGGCCAGCAACGGAGCCCGCAGACTGCAGAGCAGTACGCGTGACTTTTGCTGGGTCGAGTACACCCATTTCAAACAGATCACCGAATTCGCCGGTCTGTGCGTTGTAGCCAAAGTTACCTTCGCCATCTTTCACGCGATTAATGACAACCGCGGCTTCAACACCGGCGTTGGTAACGATGTGGCGCATCGGTGCTTCCATGGCGCGGAGTGCCATGTTGATGCCGTGGTTCTGGTCTTCGTTCTCACCGGTCAAGCCTTTTACTTTGGTAAGTACGCGGATCAGTGCGGTACCACCACCAGGGACAACGCCTTCTTCCACGGCGGCGCGAGTTGAGTGCAACGCGTCTTCAACACGAGCCTTCTTCTCTTTCATTTCTACTTCGGTAGCCGCACCCACGCGGATAACGGCAACACCGCCAGCAAGCTTAGCGACACGCTCTTGGAGCTTCTCTTTATCGTAATCAGAGGAAGTCTCTTCGATTTGCGCGCGAATCTGGCCAACGCGAGCTTCGATATCGCCTTCAACACCGGCGCCATCGATGATGGTGGTGTTCTCTTTGGACATGGTGACGCGCTTGGCAGTACCCAGATGATCCAGGGTCGCTTGCTCAAGTGTGAGGCCTACTTCTTCAGAGATCACAGTGCCGTTGGTCAGGATCGCGATGTCTTGCAACATAGCTTTGCGGCGATCGCCAAAGCCCGGCGCCTTAGCGGCAGCGACTTTTACAATACCGCGCATGTTGTTGACGACCAGTGTTGCCAGCGCTTCGCCTTCAATATCTTCGGCGATAATCACCAGCGGTTTGCCAGCTTTTGCCACGGCTTCAAGAGTCGGCAGCAATTCGCGAATGTTGGAGATCTTCTTGTCCACCATCAGGATGAACGGATCTTCCAACTCAACCGCCATGGTGTCTTGGTTGGTGACGAAGTAGGGCGAGAGGTAGCCGCGGTCAAACTGCATACCTTCGACGACTTCCAGCTCATCTTCGAAGCCACGACCTTCGTCGACGGTGATAACGCCTTCTTTGCCGACTTTCTGCATCGCTTCGGCAATGATTTCACCAATGCGTGCATCGCCGTTGGCGGAAATGGTGCCAACCTGGGCAATCGCTTTGGAATCTGTGCACGGCACGGATAGCGCTTTAATCTCTTTCACAGACGCATTGACGGCTTGGTCAATACCGCGCTTAAGATCCATCGGGTTCATGCCCGCGGTCACACCCTTAAGGCCTTCCGTCACAATCGCTTGGGCCAGTACGGTAGCGGTAGTGGTGCCGTCACCGGCGGCGTCAGAGGTTTGCGAGGCGACCTCTTTGACCATCTGTGCGCCCATGTTTTCGAACTTGTCTTTCAGCTCGATTTCTTTGGCGACAGAGACACCATCTTTAGTGACGGTGGGGGCGCCGAAAGACTTTTCTATCACAACGTTGCGGCCTTTCGGACCGAGAGTCGCTTTTACCGCGTTGGCAAGAACGTCTACACCGCGTGCCATGCGCACACGTGCATCATTAGAGAACTTAACTTGCTTAGCTGTCATGTTCGTAATTTCCTAACAGTTAAATATGGATGAACTATGAAATGGGTTGGCAAATAGTCAGAAGGGGATAATCGCCTTCCGCTACTTAGCCTTCAACGACAGCCAGGATATCGGCTTCGCTCATGATCAAGACTTCTTCGCCATCGATCTTTTGTTTCTCGACGCCAAAGCCATCTTTGAAAATTACGCTATCGCCTACTTTGACATCCAGCGCGCGGACATCGCCGTTTTCCAAAATCCGGCCATTACCCACGGCGAGTACTTCGCCACGTGTGGGTTTTTCCTGGGCGCTGCCCGGGAGCACGATGCCACCAGCAGTGGTTTGCTCTTCTTCTACGCGACGGATCACGACGCGATCGTGCAAAGGACGGATATTCATGCTCACGTTCTCCTGAGTATCGTTTTGAGCCCTAAAGGGCGGTTTCCAAATGACGCTTCTCATGGCTTGGTTAAAAGACCTTGCCAACGAGAAGTGAAGGTCGTGTGACCTTCATTGTTAATGGCGATAAGCATGTGCTTTCGCCGAACTTGTGTACTGCCTCAAAAGTGGGGGCTAGCGTTAGCCTTTCAAGGGGGAGAGAGGAAAAAAATGGCTTTTTTTTCCACCGCCGCGCTATTGGCAATTTAGCGACGGTGGTGCGGTTCATCGCGGCTAATGAAATCACCTTCGAGCGGAGCGTCTTGGCGGGAATTGGATGAGGTATCCGAGTTCGTATGAGTATGAGATTTACGGCTTTGTTGATTGCCCGCTTGCTGTTGCGTGTTCACACTAGCTTTGAGCCCAAGCCAGGTGAGTAGCTTGAGCATTACGCGACGCGCATTGGGTAGTAAGCACGCTAACCCAAGGGCATCAGATAAAAAGCCCGGTGCCATTAACAAGGCGCCGCCAAAAATGAGTGCAGCGCCGGTTAATAGCTCAGTCGAAGGAATCTCCCCAGCGTTCATTTTTTCGCGCGCGCGGGCTAGTGTGGAGGCACCTTCGCGGCGGATAAGATGAAGCCCGCCTATGCCCGTGATTAAAATCAATAACAAAGTGGCAAGAAGCCCGATTTGACCACCTATGGAAAAAAGGACCACAAAATCGAGCAGTGTAAAAAGGGAGATAAAAAGCAATACGGGCATAATTCGCTCCAACAATGTGCAGTTGAGAATATGGAGACGCTGAGGCATTAAAGCAAGAGTTAACCGGAGCGAGGCTTGACGTCATCTGTTGCGGTTTTGGCAGTGAGCTCTTATTACTGCGGTTTAATTTTCTTGCTGCCTTTACTATGCTGCACCGCATCATTGGTGCTATGTTTAGTACGTGACTGAATGCTTTACTCAGGACTGTTATTGCGACAGCAGCTCAGGGCTTTTATGGGCATAACAGTGAGTACCGATTTTAATGCACCGACCATGCTCGGTGCGGTTGTAAATTGATTAAAGGTGAAGACAGATGGAATTAAATAACCATATTATCGCGATTACAGGCGGCGCTCGCGGCCTGGGGTTCGCGACCGCAAGACGTCTTGGCCAGCAAGGCGCGAAAGTGGCTTTGTTGGATATGAATGCAGAGGCGTTAGATAGTGCCGTTTCGAAACTGGCAAGTGAAGATATTGATGCCCAAGCATTTGTGGTTAATGTAGCGGAAGAAGCTTCCGTTACCCAGGCATTTGCGGATATTGCTCAGCAGATGGGTACGCTCAGCGGCTTGGTGAATAATGCAGGGATTACGAAAGATGCGTTGCTGGTAAAGGCAAAAGATGGCGAAGTGCAAAAGCGCATGTCGCTTGATGATTGGCAAAGTGTCATCAATGTGAACCTTACCGGCGTTTTTTTATGCGGACGTGAAGCCGCGACTCATATGATCGAAGCAGGCAAAGAAGGCGTTATCGTTAACATTTCCAGCATTTCTCGCGCGGGTAATATGGGGCAAAGTAACTACTCTGCCGCCAAAGCGGGGATTCATGCGCTCACGGTAACCTGGGCCAACGAGCTCGCACGCTATGGGATTCGGACCGGTACGGTGGCACCTGGCTTTATTAATACCGAAATGACCGCTGCGATGCGGCCAGATATGCTAGAGCGTATTGCCTCAGGGGTGCCGCTTAAGCGACTCGGTGAAGCCGATAATATTGCCCAAAGCGTAGAGTTTATTCTGACTAACAACTACTTCTCAGGCCGTATTATTGAGTGCGATGGTGGTTTGCGTTTGTAAGTTAACTATCGTCATTGACAAAGCCGTTAATAAAAAATGCGCGCCTCTTGGGTGATGGCAAGCAAAAGCCTTTCATGAAAGAGGGGGAGGGGCATCGCATTGGCGTAACCTTTCGCCATTTGAGTAAGTGTGAAGGTAGTATGCTCACTCAGCACTAAAAATAGTTGCGCTGAATGCGGCGCTGAAAATACATCTCAAGGCGTAATGTCATGGCCCAACGTGGGTCGTAACTTGCTTCACGCGGGAAGTGCAATTCAGGAATGATATCAGCAAACAGTACCCCTTTATGCACATCGCGGCGATAACGGGTTTGCAAATAATAATTGGTCATATGTGGATTAGACGCGCTTTCGCCAATGGCGATGGCCGAGTAGCGTAGGGCGCTTCGCTCGTTGAGCCGGTGGTTGAGCTCTGCTACTTCGCTAAACTCTAGCGTGTCTTCTTTTTCGCGCCATTGTACCGTGGTTATAAAACGAAGGTGTTGAGCGTTATTTAACAGCTTACCTATATCCCATCGTGTTCGCGCGGAATAGCCTTCATTGTTAAACCATGAAAGCCGGTTGTTGGATTCAAGTTGCCAAGGACTCTCGCCTAAATCCCACAGCCGCTCACTGGTAAAGCGCACATAAGGATCTAGCGGCAAACGTAAACGTACCCCGGCGCTAACATCGTTGCTCCAGTGTTCGCGTTTATCGCGTTTTTCTAACCAGTTTAACCCCAAGACTGAGGAACGCCTGTCGCGTTGATCGTTAGCGAGTCGCCCAGAGCCTTGCTCTTCTAATGTGCCTTGAGACTCTTCGGGGTCACTTTCGATAATGAGGCGCAAACGCTCTTCAGAAGTCGGTAAATCAATTCGGTAGCGAAGAGTCGTCTCTGCGTTGACTCCGTCGCCTTCCATAAAATCGAACTCTTGGCCTAGGCGAAGATACGACTCGTTTTCGACGCTCATACTTTCATGGGTGCCAAAAAAATTGTCGATATTGCGTGAGGTGTTGTCGACCCAGCCGCCAACACGCTCGCGCGTAGGCTCAATGCTGTCGCTAGCCCATTGGGGTAAGTCGCTATCATTCGCCATTGCTGTACTAATAAAAGCGTTGCTTAATAAGCTCAGCCATCCAAGCACTACAATTTTTTTCACAGGCGAGGCCCTTTCTAAAGAATTTTTTATCTGTCGATATTTCAGCATCGTTATGCACGGAATGGCGATCCGGCGAAAGAAAAACATTAACAGCTTTAGAAGAGCGAATCGAACAGACATAATTAGTGCACTAGTTGATGTTATGCTAATTAAAAAGTAAAAACATCAAAGTTCACAGTGTTATGACATTAGGTTATGAATTATTTAACTTGAGAGGGGGGGGGGAAGGGGATATTTACGGTGTCACAATTTTACAATGAGTAAAGCTTTTTAAGAAAGTTGGTGCGGATGGGGAGACTTGAACTCCCACGCCTTACGGCACTAGAACCTAAATCTAGCGTGTCTACCAATTCCACCACATCCGCATAACTGGCGCACATATTAGCAGCAAATTTTAAGAAGTCAATTATCGATGTGAATTAATGGCAAGGAGCAAAAAATGCAAACGCAACGGATTGGGCGTGATCTCAGTGGGTGGATAGAACGGCAGCTGCGTTTAGCACTACCAGGTTACTGCGCTTTTTGCTTAGGAGAAGTATCGTTTGGACAGGCGTGGTGTGGTACTTGCTTTGCCTCGCTTCCTTGGAATGGACAAGCGTGCCAGTGCTGTGGCGACCCGCTTTCTTTTGCGAAGGCAATGCCGTGTCGTGACTGTGTGGATTCGCCCCCGGCCTTTACGCGGGCACATGTACCATTTTTATATCAAGGGCAGGTTCGACAACTCATTCGTGAATTCAAATTTCACGCGTCGCCACGGGCGGGCGTGCTGCTGATGGCGCTGTTTAAAGAAACGCTAGCTCAATGCCCTGCGGAGGCGCTGATTCCTGTGCCGTTGCATCAAAAGCGCTCGCAGGAGCGTGGTTTTAACCAAGCGCAATGGCTGGTAAAGGAGCTGCGTAAAACCTGGGATATTCCCATAATAAAGGCGCTGCGCACGGTCGATACACCGAGCCAACGTCTCTTCGGACGTACGGCGCGGCAACGTAATTTAGAAGGGGTGTTTGCGATAACAGCCCGTCTGCCTAAGCACGTGGTAATAATGGATGATGTACTGACAACGGGGGCTACAGCTCATGCGTTGGCATTGGTGGCGAAAGAGGCAGGGGCGGAGAAGGTGGATGTCTATGCCCTTGCACGTACGCCGCGGCGCTAAAAATTGACGCAAAACCTCTATTGGCCGAGTGAGGTAGTTGAGCTGGTAGAATGTTGCTTCCAATAGAAAGGAGCCCTGTATGCCGCATCCTTATCACGCGCTATCCCCAAACGTTGTGATGTCGGCGATAGAATCCATTGGATTTTGGCCGACGAGTGAGCCGTTTGCGCTTAATAGTTATGAAAATCGCGTGCTGATGTTTCGTGATGATGAACGTCGCGGTTGGGTGGTGAAGTTTTATCGACCAGCGCGCTGGTCGCAGGCCACCGTTCAGGAAGAGCATGATTTTTTACACGAACTCAGCGACGCCCGAGTTCCGGTCATGGCTCCTTGGCGTGATCGCGAGGGACGTTCGCTTCATCACTATGCCGGGTATGATTTTGCTCTGTTTCCCCAGTGCATTGGTCAAGCCCCAGAGTTGGATAATCCCGCCCATCTTTTTGCGTTAGGCGGTTTGCTTGCGAAATTGCACCGCGTTGGAGAGAGGAAAGCGTTTACCGATCGGGCCACGCTTGATATGCCAGCAGGAATCGTTCAGGCGCGTGAGCATGTTTTGTCGAGTGATTGGTTGACTACGCATCAGCGTCGCGCCTATGAGCGTGTGACCACTCAGTTGCAAGAGCAAACCGCCTCGTACCAAGCCAAAAAGGTAGCAACGATTCGCTGTCACGGAGATTGTCATCTGGGCAATATTTTAGGCCGAGACGAGGACTTTACCCTGGTCGATTTCGACGACTGCTTGATGGCGCCTGCGATACAGGACATCTGGATGCTGCTGGCGATAGATGACCCCCAAACTTGGCGGTCGCAACTTAGTGAGATTTCAGAGGGATATGAGGAAGAAAGGGCGTTTCCCCATGATCAGCTGGACTTGATTGAGCCATTACGGAGCTATCGCTTGGTGCGCCACAGCGCCTGGCTGGTGGACCGTTGGAATGACCCAGCCTTTCCGCAAGCGTTTCCCTGGGTGGCTGGCAATGGCTACTGGGATCAGCACATTCGCCAGCTAGAGCAACAAAGGCTCCAGCTGGCGTCACCCAAGTGGCTGGCATGAGGGAGGCTCAAGAGAACCCAGGGGCTACTGATCCTCTGAGTCCGAACGTTCCGAGGGGGTGGGGTTTGCGTCACCATCGCCGTTGGCTTGACGGCGCTGTGCGTTAATTTCCGCGGAAGGGTTGTCTTGCGCTTCGATTTCAAGCGCCTCGCTTAGCGTGAGCGAGAAGCTATGCCCTGGTAATTTGATGCATTGGTTGTTATCGCAGGCGAGGCCATATTGACCGTCGCTGTCATAAGCGCTGGCGCTAATGGCACCTGAAAAAATAGCGCTGTCGGCATTATCTGTCTCGATGCAGGTGACATCGTTAACGGTAACACGCAAACGGTTTTCCGAAAGCTGAGCATCACCAATGAAGACGCAATAGTCCGGCAGAACGTGAGATGCATCGTTGTAATGACTTGGCCGGAGCAGGATGCCTTCTTTGCGCGTTTCTCCTTCGCTAAACGCGATAGAGTCAACGAACTCTACGCCTATAGTGGCGTTATCAGGCAATGACAAGGTTTCTTCGGCGGCATAAAGCGGCATGGCTAAAAGCGGTGCGGCCAGTGCAGCGAACCAGGTGGTTGTCAACCTTAAAGGCAATTTAAACGACATAACGGGCTCTCGCTGAATGAATAAGATATTGCTGGTAAGTTGAAGCACAAATGCCATCAGCAACGTATTAGCTGTTAGTTAGTATTATAACATAGCGCCAATCGCTCGTGATGCGTCAGCGTGGCACTCTGCCACAGGGGCTAGGAGTGCGATAGAATAGGTCTGGTCTGTTTTTTATTGTACAAGAAATGCTAAGCGTATACATTTTGTACTGAATTTAGCCGTCAGTAAGTAGCGACTTGCGGACAAGGTGGTTTTAGCGCTCCGGGCGTGACTGTCATCGTGGCTAAATCGTCACAATAAACATGCATAAATCCCCCTGATCGGCTGGCCAAGTAACACGGTAAACCGAAGTGCCAAGTCGAGTTGTATTTAATCACGAGGCTGAACATGACCGATGATATCGCCCACCATTACCGCCAAATCATTCAACAGTTAGGTGAAAACCCCGACCGTGAAGGGCTGCGTGATACGCCCAAGCGTGCCGCTAAAGCGATGCAGTTTCTCAATGCGGGTTACCAACAGTCGTTGGAAGATATTGTCAACGGTGCGGTGTTCAAATCGCAAACCGACGAAATGGTGTTAGTGAAAAATATAGAGCTTTATTCGATGTGTGAGCATCATTTACTGCCTTTTATCGGTAAATGTCATATAGCCTACCTCCCCAGCGGTAAAGTATTGGGGCTTTCGAAGTTTGCTCGCATCGTCGACATGTTTGCCCGCCGGATGCAGATTCAAGAAAATTTGACTCGCCAAATTGCAGAAGCGGTTCAACAAGTCACTCAAGCGCGCGGTGTGGCCGTGGTGGTGGAGGCCCAGCATCTGTGCATGATGATGCGCGGCGTGGAAAAACAAAATTCCAGTATGACGTCATCGGTGATGCTAGGTGATTTCCGTGAGAATCAAGCCACGCGCCAAGAATTTCTTACCCTTGTCAGCTAGGTAAGCGGTGACATTGGCTTTTTGGTGCGCAAAATTGTTGCTTCTAATTGGTCAAATGGGGCGTTTCGTCTTAGCATGATTGTCATCATTTACTTTGGGGCCATCATTTGGTCAGGAGTTTGACATGGAAGCGCTAAAAGAAACCCATCTTTATTGCCCATTTGCTTACATCGACGGTAGTTGGGTAGCCGCCGATAGCGGTGAGCAGATCAACGTCTATAACCCAGCCACGCAAGTGTTAGTTGGCGATATGCCGCGCTTGGGCAAGGCGGAGACACTTCGGGCAGTCGACGCCGCCGACTCGGCCTTGCCCGCCTGGCGCGCATTGACGGCACAAGAGCGTGCGGACCTGTTATTGAAGTGGCATGACTTAATGCTGGAGCATCAGCAAGACCTTGCCATGCTGATGACCTTTGAGCAGGGTAAGCCGCTGAAAGAGGCAGAAGGTGAGATCGCCTACGCGGCCAGTTTCTTGCGCTGGTTCGCTGAGGAAGCGCGGCGTGTTTATGGCGAAACGATTCCTGCGGCAAAAGCAAGTCAGCGTATCGTGGTGACCAAGCAGCCAGTGGGTGTTGTTGGCGCGATTACCCCGTGGAACTTCCCAGCCGCCATGATAACTCGCAAAGCCGGTGCTGCTCTGGCCGCGGGCTGTACAATTGTCGTGAAACCGGCGAGCCAAACTCCATTTTCGGCAACTGCGTTAGCGCTTTTAGCTGAGCGTGCAGGGATTCCGCGCGGTGTGTTTAACGTGGTACCCGGACAAGCGTCTGAGATTGCCGAGGCGCTAACGACATCTCCCAAAGTGCGTAAAATTACCTTCACCGGCTCTACCGAAGTCGGGCGCAAGTTAATGACTCAAGCGGCCGAGCACATCCAAAAAATCTCATTGGAGTTGGGCGGCAACGCACCGTTTATCGTGTTTGAAGACGCGGATTTGGATGCCGCGGTAGAGGGTGCGATGGCGGCTAAGTTTCGCAATGCGGGACAAACGTGTGTTTGCACCAACCGCTTTTTGGTTCAGTCAAGTGTCGTTAACGCCTTCTGTGAAAAGCTGGCAGTTGCCATGAACAGCGAATTACACGTGGGAGATGGCAGTAAGCCCAATGTCAATATAGGGCCGCTGATTGATCACAATGCCGTCAAAAAAGTGAGCGAACACGTTCAAGACGCGGTAGATCGCGGCGCACAACTACTGTTGGGTGGTCATCCGCACACGCTAGGTGGCAACTTCTTCTCGCCAACATTAATTAGTTCTGCGACCAGTGAAATGAAAGTCGCTAAAGAAGAAACATTTGGCCCACTGGCAGCCGTGTTTCCCTTTGATGATGAAGAAACCGCTATCACCATGGCGAATGATACTGAATTTGGCTTGGCCTCTTATTTCTATTCGCGAGATTTAGCGCGTGTGTGGCGTGTTTCTGAGGCATTAGAATATGGCATGGTGGGCGTTAACACCGGTTTGATCTCGAACGCGGCGGCCCCCTTTGGTGGTGTCAAAGCCTCAGGGCTTGGCCGTGAAGGCGGGCATCAAGGGTTAGAAGAATACCTCGAGACCAAATATGTGTGTATTGACCTAGGGTGATTTTCGTTCGCCCATTACAATCGTGCTTGATAAGTCATAGGGCGTGATAAAAAACGAGGCAAGAAAAAACAAGCACGAAAAAACAAGCACGAAAAAACAAGCACGAAAAAACAAGCACGAAAAAACAAGCACGAAAAAACAAGCACGAAAAAACCAGCGGCAAATACCGCTGGTTTTGTTGTCAAGGCGAAAGCGTCATCATGCGTCAGTGGCGAAAGTGACGCATACCGGTGAATACCATGGTAATGCCCGCTTCATTGGCCGCATCGATAACTTCTTGGTCGCGCATTGATCCGCCTGGTTGAATCACTGCGGTGATGCCAGCGGCAGCGGCAGCGTCAATACCGTCGCGGAAG
The DNA here is from genome assembly GCF_031451755.1 of Vreelandella vilamensis. Taxonomy (NCBI): domain Bacteria; kingdom Pseudomonadati; phylum Pseudomonadota; class Gammaproteobacteria; order Oceanospirillales; family Halomonadaceae; genus Vreelandella; species Vreelandella vilamensis. The sequence continues at coordinate 38,416 of NZ_JARWAN010000006.1, forward strand.
GGGAAAAATGCGTCGGATGCCATCACCGAGCCCGGCACCGAGAGGCCTTCGTCGGCAGCTTTAATACCGGCTATTTTGGCTGAGTAAACGCGGCTCATTTGTCCTGCGCCAACGCCAATGGTTTGGCCCTCTTTGGCATAAACAATGGCGTTGGATTTCACAAACTTTGCCACCCGCCAGGCAAAGGCGAGATCCCGCAATTCTTGCTCGCTGGGTGCACGCTCACTCACAACGGTGAGTTCCTCGCGGCCGACCATACCCTGATCACGTTCTTGCACCAGTAAGCCACCGTTGACGCGCTTAAAGTCGAGTCCTGGCTGGGTTACACCTGGCCAATGGGCGCTAACGTCGAGCAGCCGCACGTTCTTCTTGGTGGCAACCATAGCAGCTGCTTCATCGCTAACGCCGGGGGCAATAATCACTTCCACAAACTGGCGCTCGATGATCGCTTGCGCAGTGCCCGTATCAAGCGGTGTGTTGAAGGCAATGATGCCGCCGAACGCACTGGTGGGGTCGGTTGCAAATGCCTTGTCATACGCTTCAAGTGCGGTTTGGCCTACAGCAACCCCGCAAGGATTGGCGTGTTTAACGATCACGCAGGCGATATCGTCAAAGGCTTTGACGCACTCAAAGGCAGCGTCAGTGTCGGCGACGTTATTGAACGAAAGCGGTTTCCCTTGAAGAATTCGTGCGGTGGCGACGCTTGCCTCTTGGGCGTGAGGGTCGATATAAAACGCTGCATTTTGGTGGGGGTTTTCACCGTAGCGCATGTCCTGCTTTTTCTGAAGTTGCAGGTTGAACGTACGTGGGAACTGCGCATCAGCGTTGCTGATCTGACGGCCAAGATAGTCGGCAATGGCGCCATCGTAGCCGGCGGTATGTTCGAAGGCTTTAACGGCTAGATCAAAGCGGGTAGCGTCACTGACGTGGCCACCATGCGCCGTTAATTCACCGAGTACGCGGGCATAGTCGCCCGTATTGACCACAATGGTGGTGTAGGCGTGGTTTTTAGCGCAGGCCCGGACCATGGTCGGGCCGCCGATATCAATATTTTCGATCGCATCTTCTAGCGTGCAGTCGGCTTTCGCCACCGTGGCGGCAAAGGGGTATAGGTTGACCACAACCATGTCAATCGGGGCGATCTCATTTTCCGCCATGACAGTATCATCCTGCCCGCGGCGCCCTAAAATACCGCCATGAATTTTGGGATGCAGCGTTTTGACGCGACCATCCATGATTTCAGGAAAACCGGTATGTTCAGAGACTTCTGTAACCGCAATACCATTTTCTTGCAGTAGACGGAAGGTACCCCCGGTTGAAAGAAGTTCAACGCCATGTTCGCTTAAACCACGAGCGAAGTCGACAATGCCTGTTTTATCAGACACGCTTAATAAAGCGCGACGAACGGGTGTTGCAGTGCTATCAGCCATGGGTGTGCTCACGTTGAGGATCGGTCAATAAAAAAACAGCAACACCCCGATCAAGGGGCATCACCTTCAAGAAGGCCTGAGTCTTTGTCAAGCAGGCCATAGCATTTCAGCTTTTTGCGCAGTGTGCCGCGGTTTAAACCGAGCAACGTCGCAGCGCGCGTCTGGTTGCCTTCGGCGTACGCCATCACCGACGCCAGAAGCGGTGCTTCGACCTCTGCCATCACCATGGCATAAAGGTCGGTGGTGTCGCCGCCGTCCAAATGCTCAAAATAGCGCTGCATGGAAGCTTCAACGGCCTCACGCAGCGGTTGCGGCGCTGATGAAGTAGGTGCATCGCTTGTGGACCGTGCATCGCTTGTGGACCTAGGTGCCGACAACGTTGAGTGACTTGCAGGGGACTGGGATAAAAGATTGCGTTCACTCATGCGGCATGGCTTCCTTTAGCGAAAAGACGCGCACTTGCATTGCAAGACATGGCGTCGTTGATCCATTCAATTTGCGATTCGGGTGACGTGAGAGCATTAAATTGGCGCTTTAGCGCGCGTTGTTCGGCGTCGTTAAAGCGTGTATCGGCACTGATATACCAGCCGATATGTTTGCGGGCGATTTTGGGTCCCATGACATGACCGTAAAAGTCGTGGAGTGCCAAAAGATGCTCGCTCAGAACGGTGCGTCGCTCGTTAAGCGTTGGCGCAGGCAGGTGTTGTCCATGCGCTAGGAAGTGGGTGATTTGTTGAAAAATCCACGGGTTACCTTGAGCCCCACGCCCCACCATCACTGCATCAGCTTGGGTGTAACGCAGTACATCGGCGGCTTGCGTCGCACTGGTGATATCACCGTTGGCAAAAACAGGGAAGTAAACGCGAGACTTAACCTCGGCGATGGTGTCGTATTCCGCGTAACCGGTGTAGCGCTGCTGACGGTGGCGGCCATGCACGGCTAGCGCTTGGATGCCGGCATCTTCGGCTATCTTAGCAATGCGTACGGCGTTATTGCTCTCGGCGCACCAACCGGTGCGGATCTTAAGTGTCACCGGAATATCGACCGCCGCAACAACGGCATTCACAATCGAAGCAACGAGGGTTTCATCACGCAAAAGCGCCGAGCCCGCGGCTTTGTTGCATACTTTTTTCGCTGGGCAGCCCATATTGATGTCGATAACCTCGGCGCCAAGTTCGGCGTTGAGACGGGCGGCGTGTGCGAGCATGCTCGCGTCTCCACCGGCAATTTGTACCACGCGGGGCGAGGGCTCACCGCAGTGGTCCATGCGTTGTTGAGATTTGCGCGTGTGCCAAAGATTGGGGTCTGAGGTGACCATTTCGCCTACGACCCAACCGGCGCCTAAACGGCGGCATAGTTGGCGAAAAGGTCGATCGGTTACCCCTGCCATAGGCGCTAAAATAGCGCGATTCATCAGCGTGTGGTTGCCAATCGTCGGCAGTTGTTGGCCTAAATTTAGGGTATTGCGTGTCATAGCATGGCAGGCCGTAGCAGCGAGTCATTGGTGAGAAGGGTATGCATGATACGCCGACTCACTGCTAGGGTGAAGGCCGGCTTTAGTGGGTATAACGTTATCTCGCTCGTGTGCCGGTCAATCTCATCCAGCCCTCGCGCTGTATGGGCGCTTGCATTAGAAGCCCTTGGGCTTGGTAAGCGTGTTGCACTTCCTCGGCCTGGTTAGCCAAGATTCCTGAAAGCGCTAAGCGTCCCCCAGGGGCAACGTACCCTGCAATGGTCTTGGCCATTTCAATCAGCGGTGCAGCGAGAATGTTAGCCGTTACTACGGGATAGGTGCCAGCAGGTAGCTGTTCAGGGTAGTAAAGTGCAAGTTGCTGCTCATCAATGGCGTTGCGCTCGGCGTTATCGCGGCTGGCTTGAAGGGCTTGAGGGTCGATATCGGTGGCATCAGCGCTTGCTGCGCCCAGTTTTAGGGCCGCGATAGCGAGAATCCCCGAGCCACAGCCGACATCGAGTACTTTTTTGTCAGCTAGCTCGCCGTTAACAGCCAAGCCATCTAGCCACTCCAGGCAAAGCGCCGTTGTTGGATGGGTGCCGGTACCAAAGGCAAGGCCAGGGTCGAGGGCGAGGTTTACTGCTCCCGGCTGCGGTGGCGTATGCCAGCTTGGTACAATCCAAAGGCGTTCACCCATCTGCAGCGGCGTGAAATCTTCCATCCACTCGCGTTCCCAATCACGGTCGGCAAGTAGTTCATACTCGATCTCGGGACACGGCTCGCCAGGTATCTGCTCTGCCCAGGCGGCATGGATACGCCCAAGCATGGCATCGATTCCTTCGAGGTCGTCGTAAAGGCCGGTTAATATCGTATCTTGCCATAGTGGCGTCGTGCCACGTTCCGGTTCAAACACCGGATCATCGTGGGCATCCTGCAAGCCAATCGCGGTGGCACCTTCGTCTAGCAAAAGCTCTTCCAATAGCTCTGCTTGCTCGGGGGCTACGTGGGCTTTGAGTTGTAGCCAAGGCATGATGTGGTCTCCAAAAGGCGCGGCAGTCAAAAAAAGCGGGGAATGAAGGTGGGCATCGGCAATAAATAAAAACGGGGCAGCATGGCCACCCCGTTTTATGGAGCACTCACGGCAATAGCTTAGCTGAGTTTCTTTTCGAGATAGTGGATATTGACCCCACCTTGGCGGAAGTAACTATCCCGTACCAGATCTTTTTGCAGATCGATATTGGTTTTAATGCCCTCTACGAGAAGCTCGTCCAGCGCGTTACGCATACGCGTGAGCGCAATATCACGATCCTCACCCCACGTGATCAGCTTACCAATGAGAGAGTCATAATACGGCGGCACGGTATAACCGGTATACAGATGCGAATCCATCCGTACGCCTAAGCCGCCCGGAGAATGGTAAAGCGAGACTTTGCCGGGAGATGGCATGAAAGTACGCGAATCTTCGGCATTAATACGGCACTCAAACGCGTGCCCGCGGACTTTAACATCATCTTGCGTGATGGAGAGCGGTAAGCCAGAGGCAATGCGTAGCTGCTCCTTGACGATATCCACCCCAGTCACCATTTCGGTGACTGGGTGCTCCACCTGCACGCGGGTGTTCATTTCAATAAAAAAGAAATCGCCATCTTCGTAAAGGAACTCGAAGGTGCCTGCGCCGCGGTAGTTAATTTTGAGGCAAGCGTCTCGACACGCGGTTAACACTTTTTCGCGGGCAGCCGGATCAATGCCTGGCGCGGGAGCTTCTTCGAGCACTTTTTGGTGGCGACGTTGTAATGAACAGTCGCGATCATACAAGTGAATCGCGTGGCCCTGACCGTCGGCCAGTACTTGAACTTCCACGTGGCGGGGCTTTTCGAGGAATTTCTCCATGTAGACCGTGCCATCGCCAAAAGACGAGTGAGCCTCGGTGCGTGTCACATTGATCGCCGAGAGCAAGTGGCCTTCAGTGTGAACCACGCGCATGCCACGCCCGCCACCGCCAGCGGCCGCTTTAATGATCACGGGGTAACCAATGCGCTGGGCAGTGGCGAGGTTAGCCTCATCATCGTCACCTAGCGGGCCATCGGAGCCAGGTACGGTAGGCACACCGGCTTTTTTCATCGCTTCGATCGCGCTGACTTTGTCGCCCATCAGGCGGATCGTTTCAGCCCGCGGGCCAATGAAGGTAAAGCCTGAGCGCTCTACCTGTTCAGCAAAATTAGCGTTTTCGGAAAGAAAACCGTAGCCGGGATGAATAGCACTTGAGTCGGTGACTTCAGCAGCGCTGATCAGCGCGGGAATATTAAGATAAGATTGCGCAGAAGACGCCGGACCTATGCAAACGGCTTCATCTGCAAGGCGCACGTGCATGAGTTCGCGGTCGGCTTTAGAGTGTACCGCCACGGTTTTGATGCCCAATTCTTTGCATGCGCGCAAAATGCGTAGGGCAATCTCGCCGCGGTTGGCGATAAGTACCTTGTCCAGCATGGTGAGTCCACCCGTGTCAGAAAGAGAAGATCAAGCAATCACGATCATGGGTTGGTCAAATTCGACCGGCTCGCCGTCTTCCACTAGGATCGCCTCAATGACGCCGTCGCAGTCGGCTTCGATCTGGTTCATCATCTTCATCGCTTCCACGATGCAGACAGTATCGCCTTGCTTCACCATATCGCCGACTTCGACAAACGATTTTGCGCCTGGTGCCGAGCTACGGTAGAAAGTGCCCACCATAGGTGAGTTAACGGCTTCGCCGCGATGACTTATGCCAGCGTCTTCGCTGACGGTCGGCGCGGCGGCTTGCGGGGCAGTTGCCGGTTGCGGAGTATATTGCGGCGGCATCGCTTGCGGTGGCTGGTTGCTACCGTCGGGGTGACGGCTAATGCGAACCGACTCTTCGCCTTCTTGGATTTCGATTTCGCTGATGTTTGACTCTTCCAGCAGCTCAATAAGTTTTTTGACTTTGCGAATATCCATGACGTGGCCTTATGTTTAAAGGTGGTAAAAAATCAATTAGCAAGCTGATAAACGGTATCAAATAGCAGGGGTATGAAGCGCGTTGGCGCGGTGCCTGCTAGCGCAGTAAACCTGATTTAAAACATAAGAGAACGCGACACGTTAGCGAACGTTACCCCTATGCTAGCCGTTTAAAGCGCTAAATTTTAACCAATTTGCAATAGAGTTTGCCGAAAAAGGGCGAGGTTGTCCAGCAATGGCATCTGATATGCCATAGAAGGGGTATTTAAACAGATGTTTGACGACGTTCGCGGCAGGGGAGCGTCGTTGATTATTAAGCTCGACCTTAAGCGACCGCCATCAGCCGGCAATCCAGCGGCTTAGTGTTTGCAAGTGTTGTTCTAACTCGGCCGCGTTGACTTCTCCTTGAATACGCGCATCAAGAATCTCTTCACGGTGATGAAAAAAGAGTAGGCTCGGCGGGCCAAACAAGTTGTAGCGCTCAAGTAAGCGGCGGCTTTGTTCATTTGTTTGGGTAACGTCGGCTTTGATTAGCGTGTACTCCTTCAGCGCCCGCGCGACCTCGGGGTTAGGGTAGACTTCCCGCTCCATTTGCTTGCAGGAGATACACCAATCGGCGGTGAAGTGAACGAAGGCGGGCTGCCCCTGGTCGGCGGCAGCGTTTAAAGCGGCATCTAACTCGCTAAGCCGGTCGATTTCTTGAAACGCCAGCGTTTGCTCGTTGCTGGTGCCCGTATTGGTTGATGTGAACTGTAGTGGACGTAACGGGTTGGTGCCCCCTTGAGCGGCACCGATGACCAAAGCGATGCCCCATGCGAGTAGCAAAATACCTAATGTTTGACGCGCGCGCGCCCATCCTTGTGGTTGATTTAACTGCAGCGCGCCGAGTGCCAGAGCGCTGCCAATCGCGAGTGCCGCCCATAGCAGTAGCGCCACCGTGGCGGGAACTAAGCGCTCAACCATCCAAATAGCGACGCCCAAGAGAAGTAGGCCAAAGACGATTTTGATGCCATTCATCCACGCGCCTGAGCGCGGCAGTAACGTCGCGCCAAAGGTGCCGACAAGCAGCAATGGGACGCCCATGCCAAGGCCTAAGGCAAAGAGTACGGCACCGCCGAGCATGGCATCGCCCGTGGAGGAGATAAACACAAGGGCACCTGCGAGTGGTGCGGTGACACAGGGCGATACCACTAATACGGAAAGCGCGCCGGCGACCGCTAAGCCTAGCGGCCCACTTTGTTGCGCTCGCGTTTGCCATGCCTCCACGCGACCTGCCAAGCGAGGTGACAGGCGCAGGTCAAAGGCACCAAACATGGCAAGCGCAAAAAGAATAAACAGTAGGGCGAATACCAGAAGTACCGGAGCCGATTGCAAATGTGCCTGCAAGTTTAAGCCGGCACCGAATAGCCCCATGAGAATGCCAACGAGTGCGTACGTTGCCGACATGCCCAAGACATAACTCGTTGAGAGAATAAAAGCGCGCGGCTTCGTCGGGTTTTGACCGACCACAATCGACGACAAAATAGGGATCATCGGTAGCACGCAGGGAGTAAAAGTGAGCCCGAGCCCGGCGATAAAAAAGAGCCCTAGGGCTAACGGTAAGCTCGCTTCGTTTAACAACGTGGTAAAACGGCGATCATCGCTTTGTGGGCCATCAAAACTGGCGTCAGATGCAGAAAATGTCGCGGAATCCCGTTGGGACTCGTCTTGCGTTACTGTCTCGGTTTTATCCCAGTCGACAAACGCGGGCGGTGCCTCGGATTCCGTTGCCTGCAAGGAGGTGCGCTCTGGTGGGTAACAAAGCCCCGCATCAGCACAGCCCTGAAAGGTCAGCTGAACTGGCAACGGCCCACGATGCGATGATTCGAAAGGTACCTCGAATACCACACGTTCGCGAAAAATGAACACATCGCCAAGAAATTCATCGGTAGTGAAGGTGCCTTCCGGCAAGTTGGGGGCTTGAAGCGTAATGTTTTCGTCTTGGCTTTCAACAGCAAACTGATGACGGTAGAGGTAGTAATCATCAGCGATTTCCATGCCGATAAAGAGCGTCTCGCCATCGTGCCAGGCGTCAGGCTGAAAGGCTTCCATTACAGGAAGGTAATCGCCTTGCGCATCAGACGAAGAAAACCACTGTGCGCTAGCAGACAGTGGAATAAGCCATAATGCCAATAATAGGCTTAGCGCGAGTAGCGGACGTCGAAGCGACAACACGAACTCTCCTTAAATCGTCAGCGTCGAGAAATGGTAAATACGCAATTTCGCCATGGGGCGATAGCCATAGCGTAGAATAGCGTAACTCAGTCAATACGTTGGCGTGCTTGAGTGCGCTAACATGACGCAGAATTTAATGATGCCTTAACGGCCCTACCAAAGATAAACGGGCCGCCCCTGTGAGGGCAGCCCGTCTGATAACATATAATGCCTTAGCGCGTTATGCTTTTTGGTATGCCGCAACGGATTTTTCAATTGCTTTACGCGCAGCTTCAGCACCTTCCCAAGATTCCACTTTTACCCATTTACCTTTTTCGAGATCTTTATAATTCTCAAAGAAATGGGCAATTTGTTGACGTAAAAGTTCCGGTAGGTCGGTCACTTCTTGAACATCGTCGTAAAGCGAAGAAAGCTTGGCATGGGGTACGCACACCAGTTTAGCGTCTTCACCAGCTTCATCGGTCATGTTGAGAACACCTACTGGACGAGCGCGGATGATGCTTCCCGGTTGAACTGGGTGTGGGGTAACGACGAGTGCGTCGAGTGCGTCACCATCGTCAGCCAACGTGTGTGGGATAAAACCGTAGTTAGCCGGGTAAAACATCGGAGTTGCCATGAAACGATCCACCAACAAAGAGCCCATATCCTTGTCGATTTCATATTTAATCGGTGCATGGTGAGCCGGGATCTCAATCACCACATAAATGTCGTTGGGCAGATCTTTGCCGGCGGGGATGTTGTCAAAATTCATCAGATTTTGCGCGGGAAACCCGGTGCTTTTAGCGCCGGGAGGGATAGCGCGTCGTGCGCAGCACGACGTGGGGTTCCCTGTCCGCGACTCCTTTTGGCTGAGTGTGTGTCAAGTGATGGGTATTGCCACCACCGTGCTAAATTAAGGTGCAGGCTTTCCACCTGCTGGGCCGTTAAGCTCTGCCCGTAAAGGCCTAGTGTCGCGGGGCTTTCGCCCAATCTCCCCTCGCCAATGTGTGCAACCGGCTCCCGCTTGCGCGGCGATCAAAACCTTCGGCGTTTTACCTTGCGCCAGCATGATCTTGACCTTTCAGAGCGCCAAACTGAGGAAGCATTTGGCGGTGAGTCTTGGCGACCTGTTGCACACGTAGCCCCTTTCGACTATCCCTGTCAGGCGGGCTTAGGCTGGTCAACCGGGCTTGTTTTCACAAGCCTCCGCCTTCAGGCGGAGGTAGTTGACCGTGATTTCCTTAAGCGTTCTTAAAAGACCGTAACTGATAAACGTGAAAGTGGCTAAGTAAAAAATAAGCCAACATTTATGGCGTTGGATTATACGAACATGATAAGTGAATTGCCAATGCGACCTACGTTTCTAAAACATAGGTCGGGTTTCTAAAACGTCGGGGTTCTAAATCATAGATCGGGTTTACAAAACATAGGTCGGTGGCGGATTCATAGGCACTTTTACGCCACTGTGTTTATGATGGTGCATGTGTATCATAGCGTCTACGCAATGCATTGCCGCATAGAAAGGCTCTAGGCTCTTAACCGCGGTTTCCACGCTTCCCTGGAGGTGAACTTGGCGCACGCCCAATTGCTTATTAGTTATGGCCAAGACTTCGTTGCGCCTGATCGGCGTCGACACCGTAGTTCGATGTCGGTACAAATCCCTGATACGCCACTACTGCAAGCGAAGGGCGGTTGTGCCGTTATCAGTGATTCGATATCTCGCAACACCATGGCAAAGCAGGCGGGTGATCTCAGCGTAAGGGGTTTTTTGGCTGATTACTTTTCCACTCCTGATCACTGGGATGTCAAAACCTCAGCGACCCGCGTGCTTTGTGCGCTTAATAGCTGGTGCTATAGCCAGAGCCAACACGTACATGAAGGCAGTTTTGTTTCGTCAATGTCAGCGTTAGTGTTTCGCCAACGGGAAGCGCACTTGTTTCATATGGGCGATACCTTGGTGTTTCGCTTACGGGGCGCTGAGTTTGAGCAAGTGTCACGGGACCACGTGACCGACATTGGTGGTTATCGCTATCCGTCCCGGGCGTTAGGGTTAGATGGCAGCGTCGATATTGACTATACCCAGATGCCGCTCAAGCAGGGGGATATTTTTCTCTTCACCACCCAAGCCGTGCGCGGCACGCTATTGCCGTCTGACTATGTGCATTTAATTCGTCAAGATGCCAGCGACTTAGATGCTGCTTGTGAGCGCTTGGCGAATGAGGCCAAAACTCGCGCCCAAGAGCGGGGCTACGGTGGCGATCAGTTCTGCTTTCAGCTGGTGCGTATTGACGAATTACCTGACGAAGAGAGCGATCATCCCGGCCAAGTGTATGGTGATTTGCCTATTCCGCCTGAGTTGAGTCAAGGCGAGCGCTTGGACGGCTTTGAAGTGCTTCAGGTGCTATCACGGACAGCGCAGTCGCGGGTATACCGGGTTCGCGATATCAATACGCAGCGCACTGTGGTGATGAAAGCCCCCAGTCCTGAGCTTTCTCTGCGCAATGCTTACCTAGAGCATTTTTTGATGCAGCAGTGGGTTGTCGAGCGCGTTAATTCACCCTTTGTTGTTCGTGTGGTCGAGCCGTCACGGCCACGGCGCTACCTTTATTACTTAATGGAAAATGTAGAAGGCGAGACGCTGCGCCAGTGGGCGGCACGCCATCCGCAAGCAACGTTGATCCAGCGCTTAGAAATTGCCAATCAACTAGGCAAAGCAGTGCAGGCGCTTCACCATCGTGAAGTGCTTCACCAACAAGTGAACCCGGATAATGTGCTGATAGATGTTCACGGCAAACTCGTGCTGACCGATTTTAGTGCCTGCCACGTGCGTGAAGTGGACGGACATCGCCATTCGGGTGAGTTGCTGCGCCAAGTGGGCTTAAACGAGCATGCCGCGCCGGAGTATGCCTTAGGTGATCGTGTTGGTCGGCGCAGCGATCAGTATTCACTTGCCTCCACCACCTATTGGTTGCTTACCGGGCAAACACCTTACGTGCTAACGCCCGACCGTTTGCGCAGCCATACTGATTTGGAAGGGTTGAGTTACCGCAGTGCGCGGGCCGCTAATCCGGAAGTTTCACCCGCGTTAGATGATGCCTTGCGTCGGGCGTTAGACCCACAACGTGAACTGCGTTTTCGGCGTATGTCAGAGTTTTTGCATGCCCTGCGTTTGCAGCTAGGGCGCCCGCGGGGACAAGATCGCCAAGAGGCTCGCAGCGATCCCCGCCGTTTCTGGCAAGGAGTGGCGGGAATCTTGCTGCTGCTATTGGTGCTATCTTGGTTGTTGCGTTAGTACGCAGGTAGCTTAATGCATGGCAGTTATACGTAAAGTATGCCGCTGCTTAGTGAGTACCGGTACCTAGAATTGCCGTTACCTAAAGAGTAAAAACGGGTAGGCGTTTTTCCACCTTGGCGAGTTTCAATTTAGCGACCTTGGGCAGACCGTTTTCAAAGGGCGGAAAGTCTTCGCCCTGGATTAGCGGCGAGAGGTAGCTTCGACATGCCGGTGTGATAGAGAAACCATCTTCACTGATGTAATCGCGCGGCATGAACTTTTCTTGATTGGCAACTTCTTTCAACGGCGCTGAAATGACATCCCATTGATAGGGTGACTCAGATACACGGCGAATCGCGGGCATCATCGCGTTTTTGCCTGCCAGGGCCAAGGCGACCGCCTCGCGCCCGACGGCGTAAGCGTGTTCGACATCGGTTTTTGAGGCTAAGTGACGCGCGGCGCGCTGCAAATAATCTGCCACGGCCCAATGGTATTTGTAACCTAAATCCTGCTTGATCATACCGGCGAGTGTCGGGGCGACGCCGCCTAACTGACGGTGGCCAAATGCATCGGTATTGCCCGCGTCGGCCAAGAAAGTGCCATCCTCGTAACGCGCCCCTTCGGACACGACAATCACACAGTAGCCGCACTCTTTTACGCATTTATCTACCCGTGCCATGACGGCTTCGCGGTCGAAGGCGATTTCAGGAAAGATAATCAAGTGCGGCGGCTCCCCTTCGCTTTCTCCTGCTAACCCGCCTGAGGCAGCGATCCAGCCAGCGTGGCGACCCATGACCTCCAGTACAAATACTTTAGTAGAAGTGGCGCACATGGAAGCGACATCAAGTGACGCTTCTCGGGTCGAGGTGGCGATATATTTGGCCACGCTGCCAAAACCGGGGCTGTTGTCGGTCACCGGCAGATCGTTATCCACGGTTTTGGGTACGTGAATAGCGGTCAACGGATAACCCATTTTCTCCGAAAGCTGTGAAACTTTTAGACACGTGTCGGCGCTATCACCGCCACCATTGTAAAAAAAGTAACGAATATCGTGTGCTTTAAATACTTCAATCAAGCGCTCGTACTGAGCACGATGGGTGTCAATATCTTTGAGCTTGTAGCGACAAGAGCCAAAAGCGCCGCCGGGAGTATGGCGAAGGGCGGTAATTGACGCCTCACTCTCTTGGGAGACGTCAATAAGGTCTTCGGTTAACGCCCCGATAATGCCGTTATGGCCGGCGTATACCTTGCCTATCTGATCGTTTGCTTCACGGCAGGCTTCAATAACGCCACAGGCGCTGGCGTTGATGACGGCGGTGACGCCCCCGGACTGGGCATAAAAGGCATTGTGCTGGGCCATGGAAACGCTTTATCTCCTGGAAACAGGGCGAATAACATAAGGATAAAAGCAAGCCTCTCGAAAAGCGTTGGTGCTTTGAGAGACTGGCTTTGTGAGACTGGCATGTTAGTACATCGGTTTATTACGGTGTTTTCAGCGCGACATATTAACGTAAAGGGAGTCACCCTGCATCTGTCGCGTTACTCGTCAGTGCGGTCCATTTCTTGTTCGCGCTGAGCGAGACGCCAGCCGCCTAAATCTTTATAGCGGTTAACCATTGCGCAAAAAAGCTCGGCCGTGCGTTCAGTGTCGTAACGTGCTGAGTGTGCGGCTTTATTATCGAATTCGATGCCTGCAGCGCGGCACGCGCGGGCGAGTACCGTTTGGCCGTAGACCAATCCAGCAAGTGATGCGGTATCAAAACTGGAAAAGGGGTGGAAGGGGTTACGTTTGATGCCGCAGCGTTCGGACGCAGCGTTCAAAAAACCGTGATCGAAAGCGGCATTGTGACCCACCAAAATCGCGCGGGTGCAGCCGTGGGCTTTGATCGCTTTGCGCACGGGGCGAAACAGCTCTCCCAGCGCTTCGGCTTCGGTCACGGCAACTTGCTGACGCAATGGGTCATCAAGCCTGATGCCGGTAAAATCCAGTGCCGATTGTTCAATGTTGGCGCCTTCGAACGGTTTCAGGTGATAAGCGTAAGTGGCATCGGGTAGCAGGTTGCCTTCCGGGTCCATGGTGAGCGTTACGACCGCGATCTCAAGCAGGGCATCCTGCTTTGCGTTAAAGCCACCCGTCTCTAAATCCACCACGACGGGAAGGTAACTGCGAAATCGCTGGGCCATTAAATCGCGGGCAATTGCCTCGCTCATGCAGCTCTCCTTAAAGCAAATAGTCAATAGCGAGCAGATAATAACGAGTCATTCTATCAGCTTTGAGGTCGACACGCCGTAGAAGGTATTCGTTGAGGTGTGAGAACGCTATACTCATTGTTTCACTATTAGGCGCATACGAAAGCCGCGCCGTTTTAGATCAAGAGGAGCTTAGAATGTCCGATGTTAATAAGGTTGTGCTGGCCTATTCCGGCGGCCTGGATACATCCGTTATCGTCAAGTGGTTGCAAGAAACCTACAACTGCGAAGTGGTGACGTTTACTGCCGACATCGGTCAAGGGGAAGAAGTCGAGCCTGCGCGCACGAAGGCACAAACGCTAGGCGTAAAAGAAATTTACATTGAAGACCTACGCGAAGAGTTTGCGCGCGATTACGTTTATCCGATGTTTCGTGCCAACACGATTTATGAAGGCGAATATTTGCTGGGTACCTCAATCGCTCGCCCATTGATCGCCAAGCGCCTAATTGAAATCGCCAACGAGACCGGCGCTGATGCCATTTCCCACGGCGCCACCGGCAAGGGCAACGACCAAGTACGCTTTGAACTTGGCGCCTACGCGCTTAAGCCTGGCGTGAAGGTGATTGCTCCTTGGCGTGAGTGGGACCTGACCTCGCGTGAAAAGCTGATGGCTTACTGCGAACAGCACAATATCCCAGTGGATTTTTCCAGCAAGAAGAAAAAATCCCCATACTCCATGGATGCCAACTTGCTGCATATCTCCTACGAGGGCGGCATTCTGGAAGATCCGTGGGCCGAAGCCGAAGAAGATATGTGGCGTTGGAGCGTCTCTCCAGAAGCCGCACCGGATCAGCCGACCTACGTTGAGCTGACCTTTGAGAAAGGCGATATCGTAGCGATCGACGGCACCGCCATGAAAGCGCATGAAGTGCTCGAATATCTGAATAAAGTGGGGGGCGATAACGGTATTGGCCGCTTGGATATCGTTGAGAATCGCTACGTGGGCATGAAGTCGCGTGGATGCTACGAAACACCGGGCGGTACCATCATGCTGCGCGCTCACCGTGCGATTGAGTCATTGACGCTTGATCGCGAGGAAGCGCATCTAAAAGATGAGCTTATGCCAAAATACGCCGAGGTGATCTACAACGGCTACTGGTGGAGCCCTGAGCGCCGTATGCTGCAAGCGGCGATCGATGAAACGCAGAAAAACGTCAGTGGCGTCGTTCGCATGAAGCTCTACAAGGGCAATGCGATTCCGGTGGGTCGCAAGTCCGAGCAATCGTTGTTCGATGAATCGATTGCCACTTTTGAAGATGACGCCGGTGCCTACGATCAGAAAGACGCGGAAGGCTTCATTAAGCTCAACGCGTTGCGTTTGCGTATTGCCGCCGGTAAAGGCCGTAAGCAAAGCTAACTCGCAAGACCTGCGGCAGCCTTAGGGCTGCCGCCTTGCGTATAAGGAGCCTTTATGCTGAAAAAACTAATTGCCGGCCTGTTTGGCGGTGACAAAACGCAGCAAGGTAGCCGCCCTCAAGCGGCCGATGCGGTCAAGTATAACGGCTACGTGATCATTTCCGAGCCGGATGACCAAAGTGGACAATACCGCGTAAGCGGGATTATTCGTCAACGCCTAGACGATGGCGATGTGCGTGAGCACCGCTTTGAACGCTCCGATATGCTGCCCAGCCGGGATGGCTGCGATGAGATGATGGTGACGAAGGCGAAACGCTATATCGATGAAGTGGGCGATGCGATGTTTGAGCCCGACCCGCGTCAAAAGCCCGCTGACTCATCCGGCGCGTAGGGCTGTTACTTGCGCTGGGTTTATCGTTCGTCGCCGTGGCGTAACCTGTTTGAAGATAGGCAGCCTGGCGATGTGGGCACATTTCTTGCGCCGTTAAAAAATGTGCTAGACGCGGCACCGCCCGTCGAAAGTCCCCTCCATAATGCCTATCAGTGGCAGCAGCACTTGGTGGAAACGCTAGTGCGTTATGAGTTGCCCGCCTGGCGTATTAGTCAATTGATCAGCGACCATAACGCCTTACTTTACCGGCAAGCCATTACGCTCTCGTTGGATGAAATGCAAAGCCAAGGATGGGGCGCGCCTCCGGTAGATTATTGCGTACTCATTCTTGGTTCAGGCGCGCGCAATGAAAGCCTGCTCGGGCCAGATCAAGACAATGCGCTGATTATCGACGATTATCCCGACAGCCGCCATCGGGAAATCGACGGTTACTTTCAGGCGCTAGGCGAGCGTTTTACTGATCGTCTGGATGAAGCCGGGATTCCGCTTTGCCAAGGCCATGTGATGGCGCGTTGGCCTATGTGGCGTAAACGTCTCGGTGAGTGGCGTACTCAGCTGGAGCTGTGGACGCAAGAGCGCCGCGTTAAGCGCGTGCAGCAAACGAATATTTTGTTGGATTTCACGCCTGTTGCAGGCGAGGCGTACCTAGCCCAGGCGCTATCAAAGAGCGTGGCGGATATCGTACCTAAGCGTGCGCTATTTATGGATGAAATGGCATCGCTACTCGATGAGTTGCCTGTGGCGTTAGACCGCTTAGGTCGTTTAAAAGGTAGCATAAAAGAAGCGCCGTATTCTGGAGCTATCGACCTTAAACACCAAGGGCTGATGCCGCTCGTTAGCGCGGTGCGACTTTTAAGCCTTCACACTAGTGTGCGAAAAGTAAGTACCCGCAAGCGGCTACATGAACTAGGGGAGCATAGCGCCAGCGGCGTAACACGCGATCAGGCAGAAGGACTTGTGACAACGCTTGAGCGTTTACAGCAGTTGACGCTTGATCAGCAGCGCCAAAATCTGTCGCTCGGTCAAGTGGCCGATGGCTGGGTGGATAGTGCGAGGCTGCGCGATGACCAAACGCATATGCTTAAATACGATCTTCAGCAGATTCGCAAATTTGTCAATCACGTTCAGTCTCGGGTGCGTTCGGGAGTTCCATGATCAGGCAAGCACCACCGAGCGTCGCGCCTTCGTCCGCCCACAAACGCCCGCCTAAGTGAGCGACAATCCCACGGCTAATAGGTAGCCCCAGCCCACTGCCTTTGGGGCGCCCGCGAGTGGCTGTATCACTTGACTGTTCGATTTGGTGGAATTTCTCGAAGACGCGCTCACGTTCTTCCGCACTAATCCCTGGCCCATTATCTTCCACGCTCAGGCGAAAGTGTTTTTTGTGGGCATAAAGGCGTAGCAATATCTGCGGGTCGTCACGGTCAGCAAACTTACCGGCGTTATCTAACAGGTTAATGATGACCTGTTCTAAACGGTCGCTGTCGCCGACAATCATGGCGGGCTCGGCGTCTATCTTGATGTTTAGCGTTACGCCGCGGTTTTCTTGCAAACGCGAGATCGCATCGACGCTATGACGGGCAAGCGCAGCGAGATCCAGCGTTTCCGGGTTAAGCGTCAAACGGCCGCTTTCTAAACGCGCCAGATCTAAGATCTCCTCAATTAAGCGTGAGAGGCGCTGACTTTCATGCACAATAACACCTAAAAAATGCTGGCGTTTTTCGTTGGGCATCTCATCGCCGTCGCGCAAAATTTCGGCAAACGCGCGAATGGAGGTGAGCGGAGTACGCAGTTCATGGCTTACCATGGCCACAAACTCATCTTTCAATCGGTCGAGCTCGCGTAGGCGTTCATTAGCGGCGCGTAACTCTTCGCCGATGCGAGCAAGTTCTTGGGATTTTTGTTCTAGTTCGCGGTTGGACTCTAGCGTTTGCGACGTGGTGTCGAGGATGCTCAAGATGGATTCAAGGTCAAGCGCCTCACCGCGCACCACCGAGTTGATCAGCACTCGCGCCGATGCGCTACCCAGCGAGCCTGCAAGCGCTTGTTCGGCACGCGTAATAAGCTCTGTGGAGGCTGGTTGTTCCGTGGCATCATCGCGATGGAGGGCGTTAGCGAAGACGCGCTTTGTGGCTGTCGCTCCCAAGTAGCGCTCAAGTAGCTCGTTCAGCTCCCCTTGCGTGGTTTGGCCACGCCAGAGTGAGGTGGTTTGCAGGTTGGGGTGCAAGGCTTGGGTGAAAAGCGCTGCTTGTGTTTGCTCAAGCGGTGTTGGTCGTGTGAACAGCGATACCCCCACTATCAAGCCCACATTAGCCATCATGCTCCACAGCAATGAATGCGTGTAAATATCCCAGCCGTTTAAACCAAATAACGCATAGGGTGTTAGCCAGCCAATGCCCCAAGGGCCGTCGGTAAGCAGTGTGGCGCTCAACCACCCGGATTGAGCAAACCCCGGCAATAGCAGGGTGTAGCCCCACACGGCAAATCCGGCAATGAGCCCAAGCGTTGCGCCTTGGCGGGTCGCGCCGCGCCAATAAAGGCCCAGCAGAAGAGCAGGTGCAAGTTGCGCGGCTCCGGCAAAAGAGACAAGCCCAATGGTGACCAGGCTATAAGAGTCGCCTATCAACGCGTGATAGAGATAACCCAGCAGTAAAATCAAGATGATAGAAATGCGGCGAATGCCCAAAAGCCACCCTGCGAGCCTACCCTGGTAGTTGATATGCAGATGCTTAAGCCGAAGCAGTAACGGCATGACGAGCTGGTTACTCACCATAGTGGAAAGCGCGATGGTTTCGACGATGACCATCCCGGTGGCAGCGGAAAGCCCGCCAATAAAGACAAACAGAGGCAACGCCTCGGTGCCAGCGAGCAGGGGCAGCGTCAGGACAAAACTATCCGGATTGCCAGCCGCCTCGCCTAATAATAAGCCTGCGAGTGCAATTGGGATAACAAAGAGGTTGATCAGCAGCATGTAGAGCGGAAACAACCAGCTGGCGCGTTTCAGGTGGCGCTCATCAACGTTCTCGACCACCAAGACTTGAAACTGGCGGGGGAGGGTAATAAACGCTAAAAACGCCAGTATCAGCATACCCACCCAGCCGGTAACCCCGCCGGGTACGTTGTCGAGGCTCATTAAGTGGGTAAGTTCAGGCGTTAAGGCGACTTGTCGAAACAAATCCCCTGGCCCGGCGAATAGCCCGAAAACGACGAATAGCCCGACGGCGAGAAAGGCGGCGAGCTTGACCAAGGATTCCAACGCGATGGCGGCGACCATCCCTTCATGGCGTTCGCTGGCATCAAGGTGGCGAGTGCCAAACAAAATAATAAATACCGCGAGCACGAGTGCTACCCAGAAGGATTTGTCCATCCAGAAGCTTTCATTGGTCAGGGTGTTATCAGCACTATCGGGGTAGTTAATCAGTATCGCGTGGCTGACGGTAATCGCTTTGAGCTGCAAAGCGATATACGGCGTGATGGTGATCAGCGCCATTAATGCCACAAGCGCGCCAAGGCCGGTGCTTTTGCCGTAGCGTGCGCTAATGAAGTCGGCGATCGAGGTGATGCGTTCACGCGCCGCGATGCGGACCATTTTGCGCAGCAAAAACGGCGCGGTGAGCATGGCAAGCGTTGGGCCCAGGTAAATCAGTAAAAAGCTGGGGCCGTGTTCTGCCGCACGCCCGACGCTGCCGTAAAACGTCCACGCCGTGCAATAAACCGCTATCGATAGCGCATAGACCGTCGGCGAGCCGATCACCGTGCGGCCCGTTTCCGCGCGACGATCCCCCCACGCTGCCACCACAAAAAGCAAGGCTAAGTAGCCAAAGGCCGCGGTGAGGATTATCGGGTCTGTACGCATCGGCGTGACTCCTCAAAGGCGCTAAACCCGTCTCAATGCTCCAGGGTTTTAGTGCTTGGCGGAACGCTCCATTAACCAAGCACCTAGCCCAATCACGAGTGCCCAGGCGCCGAAAAGATAAAGCACCAGGCTTGCCACGCCGGGCAAGCGGTCAACCACCACCAGAAGCGGCGGGCAAAACAGCAGTACCGCAAGAAGTATCAGGGCGATAAGACGGGCATGGTGATGGCTGTCTTGGCCTGCGCTGTGGCGGGAGTCATGCGGCAAGTTGTGGTTAGTGTTCATGCGCTGGCATCCTCCTTGTCGAAGGCATTGTGCTGCAGGGCTAATAGTTTTTCCAAGGTGTCGATACCTCGCGCCTCCAGCCGCGGAAGCAACGCCAACCAAAGCTCGGCTGTTACTCGGGCATCCCCTAGCGCGGTATGTCGCGTGCCAGGAGGGAAGGAAAGGTCGTAGCGCTGAGCCAGGCTGTCTAAATCGTGACCGTCAATGGCTTCATCCAGCGCGCGGGAAATCAGCAGCGTATCCAGCACGGGGAGGTCGAAATCGACGCCGTGATGACTAATGGCCAACATATCAAACGAGGCGTTGTGCGCGAGCAGCACTGCCTCACTGACGTATTGGCGAAAGCGTGTCAGTACGATATCGAGCGGCGGCGCACCCTCAACGTCGGCGTCGGTCAGCCCATGAATCGCCGTGCTTGCCGGTGGGATGGGGCGTTTAGGGTCGACCTTTTGATCAAACACTTCGCTTGCCAACAAGCGGGCGTTGACCACGCGGCAGGCACCTACGCTAATCACGGTATCTCCTCGGCGAAGCTCTAGCCCGGTGGTTTCAGTATCAAAGGCGACAACTTCAAGGCTTCGCAGAGAGCGATTTGCGAGCGCCTCGTCTGGTGGGGGTAAATCGGCAATGCCAAAGTCGTGAAACTCGGGGCGCGGTGGAGTCGTTTCACGAGGGGCGCCAACGCGTTCGGTGGCAGGTAGCGGCAATCGGATGCGGGCATAGCCACTGGTTTCGTCCGCCATGCTCCAGATATCGCTGGCGTGCTGGCGCAGGACGTCGGCGACGGTCGGCGAAAGGGGTAAACTCTCAAGCGTTTTTTGCTGCCATTGTGCCAGTTCACGCTCGGGCAGAGGTTTGCCGCGCCAGATGAAGTCAAGATACACCCGCTTGTTGCCTAGGCAGACTTCACCCTCGAAGCCGTTATCCGGCAAGTAGGCGTTGAGGTGTTGGACCAGCGACGCCAGCAGGGCAATCAGTGCCGGGGCATCGCCTTTGAACCAGGCCGGCATGCCAATGGGCGTGATCAGACGGTGTTCGGGGTCAAGGCGCTCATCTAAGGCCTGCCAGAAGTCATTGGACCACATCGGGGTTAAGCGCTCGCCCTGATGCTGCATGTCATCCAACAGCGTGCCGATGCGGGCAACGCTGTCGCCCAGGGTGGCGCCTTCTTCTTCGATAACGCGTTCAAGGCGCTCGCGCAACGTGTCGGTCGCTTCACCGTGTTGACGTAGCTGAATCAGGGCGTCGGCGGCGCTGGTCAGGCTCGCCGTATGTTGGCGCAGCGGCGTTAACATGGCGGCGAGTTCCGCACGCACGCCCATTTCACTCGACCAAGAGGCGGTCGCATCGGTAAACGTTAACAAGGTTTCACCGTCGCTACCCGGTACTCGGCGTAGGATGATTTTCAGCCAACGCTCATCGCACGGGGCGAGTAGCTCACGGGGAGTGCCATCGAGCGGGAGCTGCGAAAGTGAGTGCTGCAAACTGGGGCTGGGAAGTAACGTTTCCAGCCGCTTGCCAAGACCTAGGCCATCATGGCCGGAAAAAAAGTCTTCTGCCGCTTGGTTGAAGAGCATGACGCGACGGTGGTGATCGCACAGCAGCAGGGGCGTTTCGAGCACTTGCAGCAGGGTTTCCAGCTCCTGGCGGATACGTGTCGCGCTGCGGGCCCCTTCGGCATGCGCGGTGGCAAGCCGCGCGCGGTCATCGCGCCAACTTTCATGCACGCGGCGAAGATCGGGGCCTAAGCCTTTTAACCAACCTTCAGGTGGATGCTCGTCGCGGGCGTCAGGATTTGATACCAGCCGCGCAAGCTGCACCTGCAAATGGCGCAGCGGGGTAAAAAGCATCCGCTCAAGCAAAAGCCCCACGAGAAAAATGGTACCGCCGCCCGAAAAGCTACCCAGCCATAGCACCATGCGTTGCCAACCGTCAGGGTTGAGGTGGGCATCGAGCCAGCCCGCGAAAATCGCACCGCCAAATAAGCTCACACCGCTGAGTAAAAGCCACAAGCCAATCAGCCGCTGACGTTTGGGGAGTCCACGGCGTTTCATGACGATGCTCCGTTCAGTAGCGTTTTGACTTTTTCGACCAGCGTTTGAGTCGAAAAAGGCTTGGTGATGTAATCATCGGCTCCTAACGCCATGCCTTTTTCACGTTCTACCTCACGGCCGTGGGCGGTCAGCATGATAATCGGTAATGACGCGGTATCTGGCTGCCCTCGTAGCTGTTCTAGCACGTCGAAGCCGCTGATGCCCGGCAAGCTGATATCGAGTAAAATCAGATCAGGCTGGGCATTTTTGACGCTTTCTAAGGCTTGCTCGCCATCCTCGGCTGTCGTGACCTGAAAGCCTGCTTGTTCCATCAAAAACTCTAAAGACAGAACGATATTGGGCTCGTCATCGACTACCAATACATTGGCCATCTCGCTCTCCCAGGATGTTGTGTTTATTTTTTGAATCGGTGGTTAGCGCTTAAGTCGTGCGTTATCGCTGTTATCGCTTTCAGTGTATGAGGGCGGTTGCATTCGGCCAAGACGACCTTGGCCGAATGCTGCTAAAGTCGCTGCGCTGTGCTGGAGTCACCTTAAGATCGAAGGAAACCTTATGCGAGCCCTTTTGTTATCTGCTTACTCGGCGGTGAGTCATCGTTTTTGGGCGGAGCAGGTGATGGCGCATACCAACGCCGAATGGACGTGTTTATCCCTACCACCACGACATTTTCGCTGGCGCATTCGCGGTAATCCGCTGACGTGGGCGCTGAAAGAGCACCATGCGCTGAGCCAACCGTATGACCTCGTGCTGGCCACGTCTATGGTCGATGTCGCCACGCTGATAGGGCTTTATCCGCACCTGGGGCGTGCTAAGAAGGTGGTGTATTTCCACGAAAATCAATTTGCTTACCCCGAGTCCGCCGAGCAGGCACCGCAAGGTGAGGCGAAAATGGTCAATCTTTATGCCGCGCTTGCCGCCGATGAGGTGGTATTTAACTCCGCGTATAACCGCGATTCGTTTATTGATGGGGCGAGGGCTTTTCTCAAGCGCATGCCGGAAAACCTGCCCGCCGCTAAGTTGCTCGAAACCTTGCGCCAAAACGCACGGGTGTTGCCGGTGCCAATTTTGCCGCTTGTCTCAGATTCGCGTCAGCAGAACATGCCCCAACGGATCGTGTGGAACCATCGCTGGGAGTACGATAAAAACCCGGACGACTTCTTTCACGCGCTATTTACCCTAAGTGAAGAAGGCGTGGCATTTGAACTTGCCGTGATGGGGCAGCAGTTTCGGCAAACGCCGCCGGTATTTGACCAAGCGCGCGAGCGTTTAGCCGAGCAGATAGTGGCCTGGGGCCCTCAGCCAGAGGTTGAATATCACGCGCTGTTGGCAAGTGCCGGTATCGTGGTGTCGACCACGTGGCACGAGTTTCAAGGGTTAGCGATTATGGAGGCGGCGCAGCGAGGAGTGCTGCCGCTGGTGCCAGATCGCCTTTGCTTTCCCGAGCTGTACCCGAAGGCTTATCGCTTTGATGGCACACGTAAAGGGCTGACCGACACACTTCGTGCGTGGCTAACGGCGCCCAGTTCCCGCCCGACTCCTGTGGCAACAGCGCAATGGGAATGGCCCGCTTGGGAGGGAGAATATCAAGCGCTGCTAAGCTAGCTCGGTTTTCTCTTTGTATTCACAGAGATCTTCGATGATACAGCTACCGCAGCGGGGTTTACGGGCGACACAGGTATAGCGGCCGTGCAGAATCAGCCAGTGGTGGGCGTCTTGTTTGAACTCGCGCGGCACGTGGCGCAACAGCTTCTGTTCGACTTCCACCACGTCTTTGCCTTTGGCGATGCCGGTACGGTTGGAGACACGAAAAATATGCGTATCCACGGCAATGGTGGGCAGGCCAAAGGCGGTGTTCAATATCACGTTGGCGGTCTTGCGCCCCACGCCGGGCAGCGCTTCCAGCGCCTTGCGGGTTTTGGGCACCTCACCACCGTGTTGATCCACCAATAGTTGGCACGTCTTCATCAGGTTTTCGGCCTTGGTATTGTAAAGCCCGATGGTCTTAATGTGCTCTTTGAGCCCGTCTATTCCTAGGTCAATAATGCCTTGGGGGGTATTGGCGATGGGAAAAAGTCGGGCGGTGGCCTTGTTGACGCCGACATCGGTGGCTTGCGCTGAAAGCAAAACGGCGGCGAGCAGCTCAAACGGCGTGGACCAATTGAGCTCAGTGGTCGGCTGCGGGTTTTCTGCCTTGAGGCGGGAAAAAATCTCGTAGCGTTTTTGTGCGTTCATGCAGCGTCCTGTTCTATATGCTGTTTTCAACGGGCTGTTTTTAAAAGCTTTTTCAACGG
Organism: Vreelandella vilamensis; assembly: GCF_031451755.1. Lineage (NCBI taxonomy): Bacteria > Pseudomonadati > Pseudomonadota > Gammaproteobacteria > Oceanospirillales > Halomonadaceae > Vreelandella > Vreelandella vilamensis. The sequence goes on from NZ_JARWAN010000006.1 coordinate 62,223, forward strand.
GCTGTTTGCTATTTAATCGTGCCGGTGACGCGTACGCGCCGCTTTGTTGTCGCGGCGGCATCGACGGGGGTGGCGCGCGCGGCGTTCGCCTGGTCAATGGCATTTTTCAGCGCGATCAGCAAGCCCGCGACAAAAAACGCCCCCGGCGGCAGCAGGAAAAACAGAAACTGATAATCGGCGATAATCACCATTTCCCAGCCGCTGGCGGCGGCACCAAAAAGTAGCGCCATATCGCTAAAAAGCGTGCCCTGGCCAAAAAGCTCGCGTAGCGCACCCAGCAGCACCAGCACGGCGGCAAAACCTAGCCCCATCATCAAGCCGTCAAAGGCAGCGATAAGCGGCGGATGGCGTGAAGCGAAGGCATCGGCGCGGCCTAAAATCGCGCAGTTGGTGACAATCAGTGGAATGAAAATGCCCAGCACCTGGTAGAGCGGATACGCATAGGCGGCCATCAAAAGCTCGGCGCAGGTGACAAAAGCGGCGATGATCATCACAAACGCGGGCAAGCGCACGCTGCCGGGTACTTGGTGGCGAAGCATTGACACCACACTGCTTGAGCCCACCAGCACTAACAGTGTGGCGATGGCAAGCCCGAGCGCGTTCACCACGCTGTTGCTCACGGCCAATAACGGGCACAAGCCAAGTAGCTGTACCAGCGCGGGGTTTTGGTGCCACAGCCCTTCGCGGGCGAGAGTAGAAAACTGGTTCATCAGATTTTGCGCGGGAAACCCGGTGCTTTTAGCGCCGGGAGGGATAGCGCGTCGTGCGAAGCACGACCTGGATTACGCTACCGCCTGTCCCGCATCTCCTCTCAGGTTAATGGCCGGTAAAAGGTGATAGCCGTAGCCATCACCGCGCTGAATCACGGTGCAGTACTTATGCGAAATGCCTTGTACGGCACCTTGTTCGGTCTGGATGTTAAAGCTGCCAGTTTTACGCACCGCGACACGGCCCGTATGGGTACCGATTTTCTTGCCGGTGGGCACGATGACGTTGACCATATCGCCGGTCTGAAAGCCTTTAACCTGCTTTTGGCGCATTAAAACGCCCCGGCGAAAACCGTATTTATCCAGCCGTGTGCGTTGATAACTGCCTCGCCCGGTGGCTTTGATCGTTAATGTCGGCACCTGCCAGTCGTGCAGGGCATCGAGTGGACCGACACAGGCCGCGTCCAGGGCATGGGTTTTAGGGATGCAGAGCCGCTGGCGGTTGTATTTCGTGCGCCCGCCTGTACCCACGGCGACCGGCAAGCCGGTGGCTTTGAGGGCGTTAAACAGCGCCCAGCGGGTGGCGTTGACCGCGCTGGCATCCCGCAACGGGCATTGTTGCTGGCGCTGCACTCGCTCAAGCCGCGCCTTGGCGGTGTGACCATGTTTTTTCAGACGCTTTTTGAGCCCTTTGCTGGTCGCGAAAAAGTCGGCAAGCGGCAGCCGAGCCTTTTCCTGATTGCAGTCGTGGCAACTCAGGGTCAAATTGCTGATCCGGTTGGAGCCGCCTCGGCTGCGCGCCACGATATGCTCAACTTCCAGCGGGGTGTCGGTGGTGCCGCAGTAGGCACACTCGCGACCCCACTTTTCCAGCAGGTATTCGCGGACTTCGTACCCCAGCAAGGTGCCTTGCTGGTATTCGACGCCGCTGATCTCGGGGTTTGCCAGCTTTTGCGTGTCAAAGCGTACCAATTCCTGATCTAGCGCCGTGATGGGCGCTAGTTTGCACAACCGATCCACCCAGGCCATCGTGGTATCAATACGGTGCTGGAGGCTAGGCGCCAGCCAGCCCTTGGGCTTGGTGCGGTTATGAAACCGTGGGGCACGGTGGCGCAAATTGGCTGTGCGGCGACGACGCCGAAAGGCGGCGCGCTGTTGCAACGCTTTTTTAATCTGAAAAACCCGATGCTCCAACTCAAACAAGCAAAGGACGTTCTGCCCATCATTCGTTTCCCGCGCCACGGCCAAGCCGGTCGTCTTGCTGCCGGGATCGAGCTTGAGGCGCAAAGGTTGTGTGTCACCACCCACCCGATCTTTGAGCCGGATCGTGAACGGGTAGCGCTTATGCACCACGGCGCGACCGCGCTGAAGCAGCAACCGCGCGCGTTTTTCGCTACACGGCATCAAAGGCCGCTTTTGTTTGTCCAATACGAAAACCGCCATGGCGACTTCCTCCCTATTGGCGCCCTTACGGGCCTAGTGTCGCGGGGCTTGTGCCCCGTCTCCCCTCGGGAATGTGCTACACCGGATTGGCTTTCCGCCGCCTTGCCACCTTCGGCGCTTACTCCTACGCCAGCATGATGGTTCGTTCCAGAGTCCGAAGCTGAGTGAAGCACCTCGGAGTGGGTCTTTACCCTATGTAGCACGTAGCGGGTTGGGTACCGCTCTCCCTGGTCAACCGTGCGAACTTGTGATGTCACAAGCTCGGAGGCTTTAGCCCCGAGTAGTTGACGGCGTCGGCTCCTGTATTTCGTCCGGTTTTGCCAAGCCGGGCAGCGGCGTGCGCTCGGCATAGAACAGGGCTTGATACACGGCGTCGACCACGGCGCGGGGCGTAATGGTCGCGCCGGTGAACGTGTCGAATTCACCGCCGTCTTTGGTTACCGCCCAGGCGCGCTCGGGCAGGCTGTCCAAGCGCAAACCGTTAAACTCGGTGACCCAATCGCTGCGTTGCCGCTCGATCTTATCGCCAAGCCCCGGCGTCTCTTGATGCTCAGTGACGCGCACGCCGCTAATGCGTCGCTCACTATTAACACCCACCAACAGATGTATGTCTCCGCTATAACCTTCGCGGGTAACGACTGGGAGAATGACGACGCTTGTGTCTTGTGCTTGTATTGACCAGCCCTGAGTAGAGCCACGGTGGCCAAGCGCTTGCGGCTCGGGGAGGGGGAAAGCGCCTTCGAGGATGCGCTCGACGTCAACATCGGCAAGGGTTGGCGGCAACACCTCGCGTAGCTTTTGCTGCTGATACACCTCGGCATTGGTGGCAATGCGTTCGGCGGTGAGCGCGCGAATCACCCCAACGCTGCCAGCCGTGACCAAGGCAAACGCCCCGAGCGCCAGTGCGCCCTGCTTGATCGCCGCTTGCACCTTCATGCCTCGTCTCCCGGTGGGCGCTGCCCGCGAGTCGTCTTCGCGTGCCCCATCACGCGCGGGTCGCTATAAAGGTCCAGCAGCGGTACACACAGGTTCATCAACAGCACGGCAAATGCCACCGCGTCAGGGTAGGCACCGAAGGTGCGTATCAGCATCACTAACACGCCAATACCCACGCCATACATCAGTTTGCCACGGCGGCTAGTGGCCGCTGAGACTGGGTCGGTGGCGATAAAAAATGCCCCGAAAATCGCTGCTCCGGTGAAAAGATGAAAACTTGGCGAGGCAAAGTGGCTGGGGTCGCCGGCATAAAAAAGCGCCGCCAGCAGCGTCAGGCTACCCAGCATCGCCACGGGAATATGCCAGCTGATAATCCGCTTGTAGAGCAGAAGCCCACCGCCTAAAAGCCATGCCCAACCACTGTGTTGCCAGGCATCAAGCGTGCCCGGTGGTAGCGGATCCGTTGCCCAGAATTCGCTGGCCAGCACCGCTTCGCCTTTGTGTTTGAACGCATCCAGCGGGGTGGCGCCACTGATCGCGTCCCACTCGGCTGCGGGTAAAAGGCCCAGCACTTGCGCCCACAGCGTGTCGGGTAGAAGCGGCTGCGGTGGTGACCAAAGGGTCATGTAGGTGGGGAAGGAGACTAAAAGTAGCGCATAACCCACCATGGCCGGGTTGAAGGGGTTTTGCCCTAGCCCGCCGTAAAGCTGCTTCGCGACCACCACGGCGGCGACCATGCCCACGCTAATCAGCCACCACGGGCTGGCAGGGGGCAGCGCGACGCCCAGCAGCACGGCGGTGACCAACGCGCTGGAGTCATTAAGCGCCGGACGAATGAGGCGTTTACGCAGAGTCAGCACCGCCGCTTCCAGCGCTAAGCCCATGACCGCGGCGATCACGATATTGGTCAGCACGCCAGCACCGAAGTAATACGTCATGACGGCCACACCGGGCAGCGTGGCGAACAGCACCCAGCGCATCAGCACCGGTGTGCTGTTGGGTCGCTGGGCGGTTGCGGGCGCCGCGGTGTGGTGCAGAAAGCTCATCGTGGCGTCTGTCTCCTTAAAAAGGGGGTTGCTGGCGGGCGGCAGATAGTTTGGCGTCAGCGGCTTTTAGGTTCTCCTGCGCCGTCGCGAGCTGGGTTTCCAGGTCCGAGAGGTCTTGCTGCGGGTCCTGTTGTGCTGCACGGGCGAGCGTTTTTTCCGCTTTGCGCACGGCCGCTTTCGCCGCGGTTTGGGCGATACGTAGGCTGCGTATATCGGCTTGAGCGGTGGCGTCGTCGTTTGCTCCCGCTTGCGCTGGACGTTTAGCTTGCGCGAGACGCGCCTCACGTCGGGCTTGTTTCTCGGCTTCCTCGCGAGCCAAGCGTGCTTGGCGAAACTCGAAGCGGTGTTTGGCGTGTTCGGCTTTTGTAGCTTCGATGCGCTTAAGACGCAGGCGTGCTTTGGCCTCGCGGTAGTCATCCACCAGCGGGATATGGCTCGGGCAGACGTAACTGCAGGCACCGCACTCGATACAGTCGAAGAGGTGGTAGCGTTCCAAGCGAGCGTCATCCCCTGCACGGGCGTACCAATGCAGCTGCTGCGGCAGTAATGACGCCGGGCACACGTCCTCACAGGCGCCGCAGCGGATGCAGGGCGCCTCCGCTGGCGGGGCCGGCAGCTCATCAGCCGTGGCGGCAATCAGGCAATTGGTGGTTTTTCCCACCGGGGTGTCAAGATCGTCTAAAGCGACCCCCATCATCGGCCCGCCGTGAATCAGCGTATTGAGTTCGGCGGCGTTCAGGCCCGCGTATTGCAAAACTTCGCGCACGGGCGTGCCAAGGCGTACTCGGTAATTGCCGGGGCGGGTGAGGGCATTGCCGGTCAGGGTGACAATTCGAGAGGTCAAGGGGGCGCCATCGCGCACGGCGTGCAGCACCGCTAATAGGGTGCCGGGGTTGTGGCACAGCACGCCAACGTCGGCAGGCAAGCCGCCGCTGGGCACTTCGCGGTCCAGCAGCTTTTTAATCAATTGGCGCTCGCCGCCGCTGGGGTAGCGGGTCTCGATGACGTTGATCACCACCGGCAGCGGCAGACTTTGAGTCACCGCCGCTTCTAGTGCGGCAATGGCCTCGGGCTTATTGTCCTCAATGCCGACGAGAATCTGCTCAGCGCCGGCAAGCTTGGCCATTAACTGCGCGCCTTCAAGCACATCAGCCGCAAAGTGCCGCAGCGTCACGTCATCGGCGGTGATATAAGGCTCGCACTCGGCGGCGTTCACCACCAGCGTATCGAGCGAATGGCGCTCGCGCACGCGGGCTTTTACCTGCGTGGGAAAGCCCGCGCCCCCGAGTCCAATGACACCACTGATATCAAGCCGCTCAAGCAGTGTGTCAGGCTCTGCGGCGCGCCAATCCAGCGGCTCTAGGGATATCTGAGACTCTTCGCCGTCGCGATTGATGTCGATATGCGTGTCGGTTATCGCTTCTACGGTGCCGCTAATGCTGGCATGTACAGCGCTTGAAATCAGGCGGTCAGGCTGGGCGAGCAACGTGCCGGTGTTAACCCGTTCGCCTACAGCCACGCAGGGCACGGCGGGGCGCCCGCTGTGTTGACTGAGCGGTAAAACGACCCGATTAGGAAGTGGCGCATCGCTTAACGGGCGCTCGGTCGAGCGGGCCTTGCGCTCGGGTGGGTATACGCCGCCTGGGAAGTTCCGGCCGTGAAATTCAGAGCCGTGCGACATGGGGTGGCTCCTCGACGCGGTCGCTGGCAATGAGGTCGGCGGCGGCGGCGTTAACGACCGGCTGCCACTGGGTCAACGGCGTGCTTCGGGGCAGCATATCAATGCAGTCGACCGGGCAAGGCGCGACGCACAGATCGCAGCCAGTGCATTCATCCTCAATGACCGTGTGCATGAGTTTGGCAGTGCCAATGATGGCATCTACCGGGCAGGCCTGAATGCACTTGGTGCAGCCGATGCACTCGTCCTCGCGGATGAAGGCCACGCGTTCTTCGGCTTGGGCCTCGCCGTCTAATGGTGCGGGTTCGCGCCCCAGCAAATCCGCTAGCTCGGCAATCGTGGTCTCGCCGCCGGGCGGGCATTTGTTGATGGCATCCCCTTCGTTGATCGCTTCAGCGTAGGGGCGACACCCCGGATAGCCACACTGGCCGCACTGCGTTTGCGGCAGCAAGGCATCGATTTTCTCCACCAACGGGTTGCCTTTCACCTTAAACCGTTCCCCCACAAACCCTAATAGCGCGCCAAAGCTCACACCGAGACCGGCCAGCACGGCAATGGCGCTCAATAACGAAATCAGCGCATTGGATTCGAGCATGGCGTGCCCCTCGCAAAAGTGATAACCAACGTTAGAGCTGAACGAGGCCAGAAAAACCCAGAAAGGCAAGCGACATGAGACTGGCGGTAACCATCGCAATCGCCGCCCCTTGGAAGGGTTTGGGAATGTCCGCACCGCTTAAGCGTTCGCGTAGGGCTGCAAATAACACCAGAATCAGCGAGAACCCAAGAGCGGCACCAAAGCCGTACAGCGTGGTGTGGAAAAAGCTCAGTTCGCGGTTGAGCGATAAAAGCGCCACCCCCAGCACCGCGCAGTTGGTGGTAATCAGCGGCAAAAAGATGCCCAGCACTTGGTGCAGAAGCGGGCTCATGTAGCGCACCATTACCTCGGTAAACTGCACCACCGCCGCGATCACCACAATAAAGCTAATGGTGCGTAAGTAGGTTACCTCTAACGGTACTAGCAAGCCGTGATACACCACGTAGCTTGCCGCCGAGGCGAGCGTAAGCACAAAGGTCGTGGCCGCCGACATACCCACGGCGGATTCCAGCTTATTTGAGACCCCCATAAAGGGGCAGAGCCCCAAAAACTGGACCAGGACAAAATTGTTGACCAGCGCGGTGCCGATCAGGATGACGAACAGCTCGCTCATCGGTGACTCAGGTTATTAGTTGATCTGGTTAGGTAACACGCTGACCGGGTTCGGCGCCTGCGTCCGGCGAGAGCAGATAGATGCCTTCGTCGTTAGCGGAGGCGAGCACCATGCCTTCGGAAACGCCAAAGCGCATCTTACGCGGCGCAAGGTTGGCGACCATGATCGTCAATCGGCCTTCCAGCGCTTCCGGCGCGTAGGAGGTGCGAATGCCGGAGAAAACATTACGCGTTTCGCCGCCGATATCCAGCGTCAGCTGCAACAGCTTGTCGGCGCCTTCGACGTACTGCGCCTTGGCGATACGGGCAATGCGCAGGTCAACCCTCATGAAGTCATCGAAGCTGATCTCATCGGCAATCGGGTTATCTGTCAGCGGCCCTTTGGGCGCGTCTTTGAGTTTTTGTTCTTCCACGAGATCCTCCTTTGAAGCCTCGATCATGGCGTCGATCTTGTCGCGCTCCACGCGAGTCATCAGCGGCTTAAACTTATTGATCGCGTGGTTAGACAACACGTCGTGACGGCTATGCCAGTCAAGCGTATCCAGGTTTAGGAACGCTTGCGCCTCTTTCGCCATGGCCGGCACAACAGGCGCGAGATAAACCATCAACTGACGGAAGAGATTAATGCCCATCGAGCAAATATCCAGCACCTCTTGCTCGCGGCCATCTTGCTTGGCAAGTACCCACGGCTCGGCCTCGGCAATGTAGGTGTTGGCTTCGTCGGCCAGCTCCATGATGTGACGCATCGCGCGGCTGAATTCGCGCACCTCGTAGTCAGCGGCAATATCATCGCCAGCGGCAATAAAGCGCGCCAGCATCTGCGGGTCAGCACAGTTTGACGATAATGTGCTGCCGCCAAACTTTTTCACAAACCCCGCGCAGCGGCTGGCGATGTTGATGACTTTACCAACCAAATCGCTATTCACCCGCGCGGTAAAATCGTCAAGGTTTAGATCGAGATCGTCCACCTTGGAGGTGAGCTTAGCGGCGAAGTAATAGCGCAGGTACTCGGGATTGAGGTAATCGGCATAGGTGGCGGCTTTGATGAAAGTGCCGCGGGATTTTGACATCTTGGCGCCATCGACGGTGACAAAGCCGTGGCAGTTGACCGCCGTGGGCGTGCGAAAGTCGGCACCGTGGAGCATGGCGGGCCAGAATAGCGCGTGAAAGTAGACGATATCCTTGCCGATGAAGTGATACACCTCGGCATCCGAACCTGGCTGCCAGAAGCTGTCGAAATCGATGCCTTCGCGCTCGCACAGGTTCTTAAAGCTGGCGAGATAGCCAATCGGTGCGTCGAGCCAGACATAAAAATATTTGCCCGGCGCATCGGGGATTTCAAAGCCAAAGTAGGGTGCGTCGCGGGAGATATCCCACTCGTTGAAGCCCGACTCAAACCACTCCATCAGCTTGTTGCGAATTTGCGGCTGCACATGGCCGTCATTGATCCACTTTTGCAGAAACTCGGCAAAATCTGGCAGTTTAAAAAAGTAGTGGGTGGAGCTGCGCACTTCTGGTGTCGCCCCGGAAATAGCGGATACCGGGTCAATGAGTTCCGCGGGCGTGTACGTCGCACCGCATTTTTCGCAGTTATCGCCGTATTGGTCTTCGGCGTGGCACTTCGGGCAGGTACCTTTGATAAAACGGTCAGCGAGGAAGAGGCCCTTTTGCGGGTCGAACATTTGCTCGATATCACGCGTGGCGATATGGCCTTTATCGCGCAGGCGCGTATAGATCAGCTCGCTGAAATAACGGTTTTCTGTCGAATGGGTGGAATGGTAGTTGTCAAAGTTGACGCCAAAGCGAGCGAAGTCGGCTTGGTGGGCGTGGGAGACACGCTCGATCAATGTTTCAGACGTAATGCCTTCTTGTTCCGCACGCAGCATGATCGCGGTGCCATGCGCATCGTCGGCGCAGACGTAGTAGCACTGCTGGCCACGGCTTTTCTGGAAGCGCACCCAGATATCGGTCTGAATGTACTCCAGCAGGTGACCGAGGTGAATGTCGCCGTTGGCGTAAGGAAGGGCGCTGGTAACCAGAATGTTGCGCGTGGCGGTATGGGACATAGGTAATGATACTTCCGTTGACGTCAGCAGACTGTAATCAAAGACGGCGAAGCAGCCAATGCTTCGCCGATGACAAAATAGTAGGGCGCGCTTGTTAGTAGAGTGCTTGCTCTTCAAGCACTACTTCACGCAGCAGGGCTAGAAAGAGTTTATCGGCTTCGGAATGCTCGGCCGGGTCCTCAGGGATATGCACGCTGGTGGTGTCGGAGATCTCGTTGGCCACCCGGGCCATCACTTCAGGCGTGCTTCCGTTGGCAAACTCTTTGCGTGCCACTTCAAGCGACTGCTCTAAAATTTTAGGGTCTTGCAAAAGCTTACGAATAAAGCTTTGTAGCTCATTGATAATGCGTGTTTTTTGAATTTCTGAAGCGGACATAAAGGTTCTCCTTAACGACCCGGCTTGGTCTCACCAATAAATGCATGAACCATAGCATTTTTTGCCTTTCAGGGCATGATCGGCGTGCATCGCATAAAAATAGCATGCTTATATTGTCATACTTACATCGTCAGTCGTCCCGCTTTGTGTTTCACCGGGTTGGCGTACTGCGCGAGCCAATAAGGCCGTAAGTGCTCGGGCACGGTGGCCAGACGGGCTTGGAAGCGTTCGCGATCCTGATGGGTAATGGCCTTGCGGGCGACAAGCTCGGGGGCATCGCCAAGCGCTTCCAACGCCAGATAATGGCTTGGGTAAAGTCGATAGCCGCCGATCACTTGGCGATCAATTTCCGCAGCGACTTCATCCGGGGTTGCCATGTCGGTGCCGATTGGGGTGCCGAAACGCAGCTGAACGCACCCTTTATCGCCGGTAATGCCGGCCACAATGGACATAATATCTTCGAACTCACTTTTGGCGTAACTGCCTTGAGTATCGACGTCGTAAAGCTCTTGGGCTTTCTGTGTATCGCAGGGGTCAAACTCGTAACTGATCGAGACAGGTACCAGCTTGAGCTCGGCGATGGCATCGCCAAAATTGGCCTCGCGCTCGGCGTGGCGGCGCGCCATGGTGAGCATCTTAATAATCGCGGGGTCGGTGCTGTCGATGCCGTTTTTTGCCCGACCTTCGCGCTGCGCCATCCAAATGGAGTGTTCGTCCTGGGTAATGGAATGACGAATGTAAGCTGATAGCTGCTGGTAAGCGGCGAGCATGGCGCGTTTGCCACGAACGCTACGTGGCACGATAAAGCTTTTATTAAGCCGCATGAGGTCGGTGACGTAAGGCTTTTTTAGCAGATTATCGCCGATGGCAATACGCACGGTATCGCGGTTTGCCTGATACAGCGCATAGTTCACAAACGCCGGATCAAGCGAAATATCGCGGTGGTTGCCGATAAAAAGGTAGGCGCTATTATCGTCCAGTTTATCCAGTCCCGCGACCTCGAACGCCTCGGTTGAGGTGCGGATCATGCGCTCCATGTAGCTTGCAATGCGCATTTGAAAATCGTACACGGTATTGACGCCTTTCACCTCGCGGCGCACGGCGTGGCTTGCCAGCATGCGTGCCAGCGGCGGCGCCCAACGGGCAAGCCGGGGCAGACGAAAGCGTGTTAGGGCATCAAGTAGTTCGCTATCGCGTGAAAGACGCACAAGCACGTCGGCCACTTCATGATCCAAGTACGGGCGAATCTCGGCCCAAGGGTCGTCAGTGTTGGCGTCGGATGTGTTTGCGGTATGTATGTTAGCGCGCGTAGCGGCGCCGGTAGCGTTAGTCTCAGTCATGCCAATCCGTCAAAATAGAAAGCGAGGCGAAGGTGTCATCCAAGCGTGATAACGCAGGTCTTTAGGATGGCGATTGGGACTGAGTTTCGCCACCCAGCCAGCCGATGAGGCGCTCAATGTCGTCAGTTAACGCCTGTGCCATCAAGATAAAATCGGTTTCTAACCGCAGAAGAGCATCGTCACCGTCGTCGGCGTGGTCAGCTTCCTCGATTAGCGCGTCGCCAAAGCGTAGCGACTTCAGCGCTAGGTCATCGTGTAACACAAAGCTTAGTCGTCCTTCGATCCCCAGCGCCAGCTTGCTTGCCTGACGGCCGGTTTCCAAAAGCTGCTGAATATCGTCGCCGTCAAGGTCCACTTGGCGTGCCCGCAGTACGCCGTCGTCGCCCTTGGCTTTAAGCTCGACTTGATCGCCCAGTTGCATATCGGTGGGGCGCGTCGCCGGGTCGTTAAGCCAAGTTGTCATCGCGCGGATGGGCAACGTCTGCACCGCCAGCGGCGTGACTTTCAGGCTACCCAGCGTTTCCCGTAGCAGATCGAGAATTTCTTCGGCGCGGCTGCGGGAGCTAGCGTTAATGCCGATAAGCCCACGGTGGGTATCCCACCACAGATCGGTTTTTTGACTGCGGACAAAGGCGCGGGGCAACAACCCTTCGGTGATTTGCTCTTTAAGCGTGGTTTTTTCTTTGCGGGTGACCTTGCGCCCCTCGCTAGCTTCGATATCAGCCACCTGCTCATCCAGCTCTTCTTTGACCACAGAAGCCGGGAGTAGGCGTTCTTGGCGTAGGGCGGAGAGCAGCCGATGGCCTTGAATTTCGTGCACGTATTGCCCGCTACCCAAGCGACCGGCGGGCGCTGTCCAGCCTAGCCGGCGCGCATCGGCACTGCCGAGCGGTCGGGACGCGTGCGCTTCTAGAGCGTCGCCTAATGCGTCGAGTGGGGGAGTTTGCGCGCTTTCTTGCGCGTCTCCCGGTGCGCCATGTAGGCGGTATAACAGCAGGTTTTTAAACCACATATCGCCTGTCCTAGAGAAAAGGGCAATCATTATGGCGAAAGCGGCGCCTGCCTGCCAGCACGATTCCTGAATCCAATCGCTAATACGCGTAACTGTTGAATGTGTTTCAAACTTGTGTTTGATTTGGCCTTTCGCATATTGCACACATATAAAAATAGAGGGCTTGATAATGAGCGATTCACTCTCACGCACGGCACTACGGGTTCGGGGTTATCACTTGGATGGCTACGGCCATGTCAATAACGCGCGCTACTTAGAGTTTATAGAAGAAGGGCGCTGGGCGTTCTTTGATGAGCATCCCGCGTTAATAAAAGAGCTGCATCAAGCGGGCAAGGCGTTTGTGGTGGTGAACTTAAACATCGATTACCGCGCTGCCGCCGTTGCCGGTGATGATTTGGTGGTGCTTACCGGGATTGTCGACGTCGGTGATCGCAGCGCTGTTTGCCATCATCAGATCATTCGCCGTCAAGATGGTGCCTTGGTCGCAAAAGCGGACCTCACCTTCGTGCTGCTGGATATGAAAGCCAATAAAGCCTCGCCGATTGAGGGCGAGGTGCGTGACGCGCTAAACACGCTCACCCTGAGTAAAGAGGCATTCAGCCTTTAGGCCAACGGCAGCGGGAATCCTACTTCCCCTGACTGCCCTTGCCGCGTCTGCAATGGTATGATGTTGCGGTATTTGCGCGCCGCCGTGTTGTATGACTCCAGGCGGTATTTTTAAGCGCTTTCAACTCTCGCAGTGCCAAAGCAGTGCAAAGGATCTGACTTTCATGGGTGACATCGCCAGAGAAATTCTGCCCGTCAATATTGAAGACGAGCTCAAACAGTCGTACCTCGACTATGCGATGAGCGTTATCATCGGTCGCGCGCTACCAGACGTGCGCGATGGCTTAAAACCCGTGCATCGGCGCGTTCTGTTCGCCATGCACGAGCTGGGTAATGACTGGAATAAACCGTATAAGAAATCGGCGCGTGTAGTCGGCGATGTCATCGGTAAATACCATCCCCACGGGGACAGCGCGGTTTACGACACCATCGTGCGAATGGCGCAGCACTTCTCCATGCGCCACGTGTTGGTGGATGGCCAAGGTAACTTTGGCTCGATTGACGGTGATAGCGCCGCCGCCATGCGTTACACCGAAGTGCGCATGGCGCGTTTGGCCCACGAGTTGCTTGCCGATCTCGAAAAAGAGACCGTCGATTGGGTCGATAACTACGACGGTACCGAACGCATCCCCGATGTCCTGCCCACCAAAGTCCCGAACCTGTTAATTAACGGCTCCTCGGGCATCGCCGTGGGGATGGCGACCAATATTCCGCCGCACAACATGCGTGAAGTGATCGACGCCTGCTTGGCGCTGATCGACGACTACACGCTCTCGGTGGATGACCTGATGGACTATGTCCCAGGCCCGGATTTCCCCACCGGCGGCATCATCAACGGTCGTGCCGGCATCTTAGAAGCCTATCGCACCGGCCGTGGGCGTATTTACGTGCGTGCGTGTCACACCATCGAGCACGACGATAAAACCGGTCGCGACCACATTATTATCACCGAACTGCCGTATCAGGTGAATAAAGCGCGGCTGATTGAAAAAATCGCCGAGCTGGTCAAAGAAAAGCGCATCGAAGGCATTGCCGAGCTGCGCGATGAGTCGGATAAAGACGGCTTGCGCGTAGTGATTGAAATCAAACGCGGCGAGTCCGGTGAGGTGGTGGTCAACAACCTCTTTGCCCAAACCCAGCTGCAAAACGTGTTCGGCATTAATATCGTCGCGCTGGAAAACGGCCAGCCGCGCACGCTCAACCTTAAAGAGCTGTTAGAAGCCTTTATACGCCACCGCCGTGAAGTGGTGACGCGTCGTACGCTATATGAGCTGAAAAAAGCCCGTGAGCGCGGCCACATTTTGGAAGGCTTGACCGTCGCGATCTCCAATATCGACCAAGTGATTGAGCTGATCAAAGCCTCTCCTAACGCCGCAGAAGCCAAACAGAAGCTGCTTGACCGTAATTGGGAGCCGGGGCAGGTGACCGGCATGTTGGAGCGCGCTGGCGCGACCTCTTGCAAGCCGGAAGAGTTAGAGGAAGGCTTTGGCCTTAACCCGTCTGCGACCGAATACCGCCTATCGCCCGCCCAGGCGCAAGCGATTCTGGAGCTGCGGTTACACCGTTTAACCGGGCTTGAAACCGAAAAGCTACTCAATGAATACCTCTCGATTTTGGAAAAAATCGCCGAGCTCACTGAGATCCTCGCCTCCGCGGATCGCCTGATGGAAGTGATTCGCGAAGAGCTGCACGCCATTCGTGAGCAGTTTGGCGATGAGCGTCGAACGGTCATCCAGGCCAGCCATCTTGATCTTTCCATGGAAGATTTGATCGCTGAAGAGGATATGGTGGTTACGGTATCGCGTTCGGGTTACGCCAAAACGCAGCCGCTTTCGGATTATCAAGCGCAGCGACGCGGCGGGCGCGGTAAGTCGGCCACGGCGATGAAGGACGAAGACGTCATTGAGCACCTGCTCGTGGCCTCGACCCACGACACCGTGCTGCTGTTCTCAAATCGCGGCAAAGTCTACTGGCTGAAAGTCTACGAAATGCCGGTGGCCAGCCGCGGGTCACGGGGTAAGCCGCTGGTGAATCTGCTGCCGCTGGATGAAGGCGAGGCGATTAACGCGATTCTGCCGGTGCGCGACTATGATCCTAGCCATTACATCTTTTTCGCCACCGCCAAAGGCACGGTCAAGCGTGTCAGCCTTGAGCAGTTCTCGCGCCCGCGTAGCGTGGGTTTGATCGCCATCGATCTCGATGAGAGCGACCGTTTGGTCGGCGCGGCGATCACCACCGGCGATGACCATGCCATGTTGCTCTCGTCTAATGGCAAGGCGATCCGTTTTGAAGAAGGCAACGTTCGCGCGATGGGGCGCACCGCGCGCGGGGTGCGTGGTATGCGCCTGGCAGGCGACGCGGAAGTGATCAGCTTGATTATTCCCAAGCATCAGCAAATTGATGCCGAGACGGACGAAGACGGTAATGAATCCTTGCCAGTGGCGGAAGCCGGGGCAGGAGAAGCGCCGATTTATATTCTTACCGCGAGCGAAAATGGCTTTGGTAAGCGTACGCGCCTGGGCGAGTTCCCGCTGCGCGGCCGTGGCGGCCAGGGTGTCATTGCGATGCAAACTAGCGAACGTAACGGCGCGCTTGTCGCGGCCATGCAGATTTACGACAGCGATGAAATGATGCTGATCACCGACCGTGGCACGCTGGTGCGCACCCGCGTGGAAGAGGTTTCGACCACTTCGCGCAACACCCAAGGGGTGATGTTGATTCGCTTGGGTAAAGACGAAAAACTGGTAAAAACGGTGCGCGTTGATGAGCCGGAAGATACCGAGTTCGACGTATTAGAAGAAAGCGACGCGGTAGATGGAAGCGACGTGCCAGATGAAAACGATGCGGTAGATGAAAATAAAGAGGAGGCCCCGGGAAACGATGACGCGTCACTATAATTTCTGCGCGGGGCCAGCGGCCTTGCCTGAGTCGGTGCTCAAGCGCGCCCAGGCGGAAATGCTCGATTACCAAGGGCGTGGTCTCTCGGTGATGGAGATGAGCCACCGCAGCGATGATTTTATCGCCATCGCCGAGCAGTCAGAAGCTGATTTCCGAGCACTTCTGGGGATACCGGATAACTATAAGGTGCTGTTTTTGCAGGGTGGCGCTAGCCTGCAATTTTCGATGCTGCCGATGAACTTATTGGGTCGCGGCGGCAGTGCGAATTTTGTCCATACCGGTATTTGGGGCAAAAAGGCACTGGCCGAAATTAACCACCTTGGGCTGCCGCACCATTTGGCGGCCAGCAGCGAATCAAACGGACACACCGCCGTGCCGCCTCATGAGGCGATTGTGTTAAGCGACGATGCTGCTTATCTGCACTTCACCGCCAACGAGACGATCGGCGGGCTGGCGTTTGATTACACACCTAACGCGCAGCGCCGCGATGGCACTGACGTGCCGCTGGTGTGCGATATGTCATCGAGTATTTTGTCTGCGCCGCTTGATGTGTCGCAATACGGCATTATTTACGCTGGCGCGCAGAAGAATATTGGCCCAGCAGGCTTGACGCTGGTGATCGTGCGCGATGACCTGCTTGATCAGGCGCAGAGCCCGATACCGTCACTATTTCACTATCGTGGTATTGCCGAGGCAAAGTCGATGGTTAACACCCCGCCGACTTACGCGTGGTACTTGGCGGGGCTGGTGTTTCAGTGGCTGAAGGATGATATTGGCGGGCTTGTCGAAATGGAGGCGATCAATCAGCGTAAAGCCGATAAGCTTTACGGCGCGATTGATGCCAGCGATTTTTACGCCAACCCCATCGCAACGCCTAATCGGTCACGTATGAACGTACCGTTTGTGCTGGCGGATTCGGCGTTGGACAGCGCCTTTTTAGCCGAGGCCGACAACGCCGGGCTGTTAAATCTCAAGGGGCATCGCAGCGTCGGGGGCATGCGCGCCAGTCTCTACAATGCGGTATCGGAAGATGCCGTGGATGCGCTGATTGCCTTCATGGCAGATTTTGAACAAAGAAGGGGTTAAGCCACGATGTCCGATACGTCCGATAAGCTTGAAGCACTTCGCCAGCGCATTGATCAGCTCGACAGCGACGTTCTGCGTCTCATTAGTGAGCGTGCGATCTGCGCACAAGAAGTGGCGCGGGCCAAGCTTGCCGAAGATGCGTCAACGGTTTTTTATCGCCCGGAGCGTGAAGCCCAAGTACTGCGCCGCATTATGGAGTTAAACGACGGGCCGTTAGACGACGAAGAAATGGCGCGGCTGTTTCGTGAAATTATGTCTGCGTGTTTGGCGTTGGAGCAGCCAGTTAAGGTTGCGTATCTTGGCCCGGAAGGAACGTTCACCCAGCAGGCGGCGCTTAAGCATTTTGGCGAGAGCGCGGTCAGCCTGCCGATGGCCGCCATTGATGAAGTGTTCCGCGAGGTAGAGGCGGGCGCAGTGAACTACGGCGTGGTGCCGGTGGAAAACTCCACCGAAGGCGTGGTGAATCACACGCTGGACACCTTCATGGAGTCCTCTATCAATATCTGCGGCGAGGTCGTGTTGCGGATTCATCATCATTTGCTGGTGAGCGAGAATACCCGGCGAGACAAAGTCTCGCGCGTTTACTCGCATCCGCAATCGTTTGCCCAGTGCCGCAAGTGGCTCGACGCCCACTTCCCCCACGCCGAACGCGTGCCGGTATCGTCCAACGCTGAAGCCGCCAAATTGGTGAAAACCGAGTGGCACAGCGCGGCGATTGCCGGTGATATGGCCGCGAAGTTATATGGCTTAGAGCGGGTGGCAGAAAAAATTGAAGACCGCCCGGATAATTCTACGCGCTTTTTGATTATCGGCAGCCAAGACGTGCCAATATCCGGCGACGACAAAACCTCGCTGGTGGTCGCGATGCGCAACCAACCCGGCGCGTTACATGACCTGTTAGAGCCTTTCCATCGTCATCAGATCGACATGACGCGCTTGGAAACGCGGCCCTCGCGAACCGGTGTGTGGAACTACGTTTTCTTTATCGACTTTAAAGGCCATTACGCCGAACCGCATGTGGCCGCTATGTTGGAAGAAGTCCGTCTGCGCGCTGCCGATTTGAGAGTCTTGGGCTCCTATCCCAAGGGCGTGATGTGAGCGTAGCCAACCGCCTCCCAAAGCCTAAGGCCGCTGTGGCGCACTCGGTGAGCGAATCGCGGCTTTTGATTGTCGGGTTGGGGTTGATTGGCGGCTCTCTCGCGGCGGCCCTGCGCCAGGTGGGCTTCGAAGGTGAGATCGTCGCCTGCGACCCTGACACGAGTGAGATTGAGCGCGGTATCGAAATGGGCTTGATTGATTCCGGCGGGACATCGCTTTCCCAGCAAGCGCCGGGGGCGAGTATGATCGTGCTCGCCGTACCGGTGCTGGCAATGGAAAGTGTAATGCGTGAGCTAGCGGACGTGCTGCCGGATATCGCGCGCGTGGTGATCACCGATGTGGGCAGCACCAAGGCAACGATCCGTGACTGTGCGCGGCGCGTATTTGGCCGAGTACCGTCGACGCTGGTGCTGGGGCACCCGATTGCCGGCTCGGAAAAAAGCGGCGTGGCAGCGGCTAACCCTTCGCTTTATGACAACCACAAAGTGATTCTCACCCCCGAGCCGGATGTTGACCCCGACGCGCTCGCACGGGTGCGCGCGCTGTGGCAAGCAACGGGCGCGGAGGTATTAGAGATGGACGTGGCACAGCACGATCATGTGCTGGCGCGTACCAGTCATCTGCCGCATTTGCTGGCGTTTTCGCTGGTCGATACGCTGGCGCGCCAAGATCAGCGGATGGATATCTTTCGCTATGCTGCGGGTGGGTTTCGCGACTTCACCCGTATTGCCGGCAGTGACCCGGTGATGTGGCGGGATATTTTTATTGCCAACCGCGACGCCGTGCTGGCGTCACTCGATGACTTTGAAGCGGGGCTTGCAACGCTGCGCGCGGCCGTTGAAGCCGGCAACAGCGACGCGATGCTGGCCACGTTTGACCGTGCAAGCCATGCGCGACAGTACTTCGAATCGCTTTTGAACGATACCAGTTACCAGGCGGAATACTTAATGCAATCACAGGGTCAAGTGACTTACCGCGTGCGCCCCGGCGGCCAAGCCCAGGGCCGCTTGCGGGTACCCGGCGACAAATCGATTTCTCACCGCTCGATCATGCTCGGCGCGCTTGCCGAAGGCGTAAGCGAGGTAAAGGGCTTTCTGGAAGGGGAAGATAGCCTCGCGACGCTACAGGCCTTTCGCGAAATGGGGGTGGCGATAGAAGGCCCGCATCAGGGGCGTGTGACGATTCACGGCCTAGGAATGCACGGTTTAAAAGCGCCTTCCGGGCCGCTTTATGTGGGGAATTCCGGCACCGCGATGCGCTTGTTTGCCGGCCTCTTGGCGGGGCAGGCGTTCGATAGCGAATTAACCGGTGATGCCTCGCTCAACAAACGTCCGATGGGGCGGGTGGCTGATCCGCTGCGTCTAATGGGGGCGGTTATCGACACCGCCGAAGGAGGGCGGCCGCCGCTTAAGATTCACGGCGGGTCAGTGCTGAAAGGCATCGACTATGAGTTACCGATGGCCAGTGCCCAAGTGAAATCCTGTTTGCTGTTTGCCGGCATGTACGCTGACGGAGAAATCCGTGTGCGCGAACCTGCGCCAACGCGTGATCATACTGAGCGCATGCTTAACGGTTTTGGTTATTCGGTTTCCCGTGATGGCGATACCTGCTGGCTAGCCGGTGGTGGCAAGCTCACGGCAGGCCCGATTGATGTGCCGTCGGATATCTCATCGGCGACGTTTTTCTTGGTCGCGGCGGCGATCACCCCTGGCGCGGATATCACCCTAGAGCACGTAGGTATTAACCCGACGCGCATCGGTGTGATCAATATTTTAACGCTGATGGGCGCGGATCTTGCCTTGTCCAATCAAGCGGAAGTCGGCGGTGAGCCGGTGGCGGATATCCGTATTCGCTATGCGCCACTCAAAGGCATTGAGATTCCCGCCGATCAGGTGCCCCTGGCAATCGACGAATTTCCGGCGCTGTTTATCGCCGCCGCTAATGCCGACGGCACCACGCGCTTGCGCGGCGCGGAAGAGTTGCGGGTGAAAGAATCCGACCGTATTCAAGCAATGGCTGACGGCCTGGCGGTACTCGGCGTTGAGCATACGGTGGTAGAAGACGGCATCGACATCGTCGGCAATGGCCGAGAGGACACGCCAAGCTATGGCGGCGGGCGCATTGATAGCCTGGGAGATCACCGTATCGCGATGGCGTTCACGGTTGCCGCTCTGCGCGCCAGTGATGAAATCGTCATCGAGGACTGTGCCAATGTGGGGACGTCGTTTCCCAATTTCGTTGAGCTTGCGACACGCATCGGTATGGACGTGAAGGTGGAGGGCGAAAATGGCTGAGCAGGTACCCGTTCTTACCATTGATGGTCCCGGCGGCGCGGGAAAGGGCACGATCAGTAGCCTGATGGCACAAACGTTAGGTTGGCACCTACTCGATAGCGGTGCGCTCTATCGCCTTACCGCTCATGCGGCCGCGAAACACCAAGTTGCGCTGGATGACGAGCCTGCATTGGCTAGGCTCGCGGAACAACTTGACGTGGCCTTTCCGGTTGAAAACGGCGTGTCCGTGACATTGTTGGAAGGCGAAGACGTTGGTCGCGCGATTCGTACAGAAACCGCAGGCGAGCGAGCCTCGCAAGTGGCCGCGTTACCGGCGGTTCGCTCGGCGCTTTTGCAACGCCAGCGCGACTTTCGCCAATCGCCAGGACTGGTGGCCGATGGGCGCGATATGGGCACCGTGGTGTTTCGTGACGCCCCGGTTAAGGTATTTTTAACCGCTAGTGCCGAAGAACGGGCACGGCGGCGGCATCTTCAGTTGCAGGAAGCCGGAGTGGATGCTAGTCTTTCGAGTCTTTTAGAGGAGATTCAGGCACGCGATGCACGCGACACGCAGCGCGAAGTGGCTCCACTCAAGCCGGCAGATGATGCCATTACGCTTGATACCACGCGCCTGAGTATACCGGAAGTGGTAGATTGGATGACCGAGCTGCTGGCCAAGAAAGGCATAGCGCACGGTATTTGATTCTCCCTTGCGGCGCTTTCGAATCGGCGTCATGACGTGGCAGGGCACTTAACTCTTTGCGGTGAGCCCGGCTAGGTCGAACCAGCGCTAACGCCCTCGAAAGCAGAGTGACATTAGGCCCGTACTTGCTGGTGGTGCGGAGAAGGCAGTTATGCCTCAACAACGTTGATCACGTAGGAAAACCATGAGCGAAAGCTTTGCTGAACTGTTTGAACAGTCTCTTAACGACATCGATATGGAGCCGGGCGCCATCGTCGTGGCCCAGGTTGTCGACATTGACGGTGATTGGGTTACCGTTAACGCTGGCCTGAAGTCTGAAGGTCAGATTCCCGCGGCACAATTCCGCGATGAAAACGGTGAACTGAACATCGCTATCGGTGACGATGTACACGTTGCCCTGGAAGCCGTAGAAGATGGCTTCGGTGAAACGCGTCTGTCCCGTGAAAAAGCCAAACGCGCTGAAGCGTGGAAGATTCTTGAAGCAGCCTTCGAGAAAGATGAAGTCATCAAGGGCGTGATCAACGGTAAAGTCAAAGGCGGCTTCACCGTCGAGGTAGACTCCATCCGTGCCTTCTTGCCGGGCTCTTTGGTCGATGTTCGCCCGGTTCGCGATACTGCGCACCTTGAGAATAAAGAGCTCGACTTTAAAGTTATCAAGCTCGATCCGAAGCGTAACAACGTCGTGGTGTCGCGCCGTGCCGTTCTCGAGGCTGAGAATAGTGCCGAGCGTGAAGCGCTGCTTGCCACCCTGCAAGAAGGCCAGCAGATTAAAGGTATCGTTAAGAACCTTACCGACTACGGTGCCTTCGTTGATCTAGGCGGCGTTGACGGCCTGCTCCACATTACCGATATGGCGTGGAAGCGCATCAAGCATCCGTCTGAAATCGTTGCGGTAGGCGACGAAATCAACGTGAAAGTGCTGAAATTTGACCGTGAGCGCAACCGCGTATCGCTGGGTCTTAAGCAACTTGGTGAAGATCCGTGGGTCAGCATCAAGCAGCGTTACCCGGAAGGCACTATCGTGCATGCCGTGGTAACCAACCTCACCGATTACGGCTGCTTCGCCGAGTTGGAAGAGGGTGTTGAAGGTCTGGTTCACGTGTCTGAAATGGACTGGACTAATAAGAACATCCATCCGTCTAAAGTGGTTCAAGTAGGCGACGATGTTGATGTGATGATCTTGGATATCGACGAAGAACGTCGTCGTATCTCCTTGGGTATCAAGCAGTGCACGCCGAATCCGTGGGAAACCTTTAACGCCCAATACAACAAGGGCGACCGTGTTTCTGGCACCATCAAGTCGATCACCGATTTCGGTATCTTCATTGGCTTGGAAGGCGGCATCGACGGCCTGGTTCACCTGTCCGATATCTCTTGGACAGAGACCGGCGAAGAAGCTGTGCGCCACTTCAAGAAGGGCGACGAAGCCGAAGCGGTTATCCTCTCTATCGACCCGGAGCGCGAGCGCATTTCTCTGGGTGTCAAGCAG
Source organism: Vreelandella vilamensis (assembly GCF_031451755.1). Taxonomy (NCBI): domain Bacteria; kingdom Pseudomonadati; phylum Pseudomonadota; class Gammaproteobacteria; order Oceanospirillales; family Halomonadaceae; genus Vreelandella; species Vreelandella vilamensis. The sequence goes on from NZ_JARWAN010000006.1 coordinate 84,187, forward strand.
ATGGATACCGACCCAGTCGCTGAGTTCCTGTCCGTTAACGATAAGGGCTCTATCGTCACCGGTCGTGTTGTTGAAGTGGATGCCAAAGAAGCGCAAGTTGAGCTCGCGACGGATGTTGTCGCCGTGCTGAAAGCGTCTGAAATCAGCGCTGATCGTGTGGAAGATGCACGCAACGTACTGAACGAAGGCGACAGCGTTGAAGCGCGCATCGTCAGTGTCGATCGCAAGAGCCGTCAGATTAATCTGTCAGTGAAGGCGAAAGAGCAGGACGAGACACGTCAGAACATGAAGAAGGTTCGTGAGCAAGAGCCGGAATCAGGTGCTCCGACGACTATCGGTGACCTGATCAAGCAACAAATGGGTCAAGACTAACGCTGTTGAATCAGGCGTCTTTTTAAGGCTCTGTTCATATCGTTAGGCCCATTCAAAACGCCGCCCCACGGGGCGGCGTTTTTTCGTCAGATGCACGCACTAAAACGCTCCTTCTTAGCCTGGTCTCTGCGCCCCTGCTGAATCTGCTCCTGACTGTTCCCACTCATCCCGAGTCTGATTCCTCCCGTTCATCCTGAGCTTGTCGAAGGAGTGAGAGGGAAGTGCCGAGCTCAGTGTGCCCCATGGCGCTGGCATTACTGTTTATTTGTGTTTGTTAACGCTAGTGATCCTAGCCTCTTTTTTAAGTTCTTCTCTTGTGTCGTGTAGCCGACTTGTCGATTGAGTTGATTGCGTAAAAACCTGATAGGGCAAATAAATTGCTTACTGTTGTGCTCTTTGTCTGTCTTTAAGATGTTTAGACCTGGAAAAAATAGCGATTATTTGTGTAAAGTCGACGATACTGTTGTCAGTTGTATTATTTAACGCAATAATATGCAGGCAATCAAAAGCACTTGAGTCTGATTTTCTAAAAAGGTTGAGTGATTGCTTAACGACAAAATCAAATACGACACTTGCCTATGAAGCTTAAGTTGAGAAAATTAAAGCCAGTCAACGAACTTTTTTCGGCGTAAATGAATTTTTGCGGCTTAAATGACACAAAGGATGCCCCGAATGTCCCTATTGAATGAATATATCCAGAAAGAACAGCAACTAAAGCAGCTGCAAGAAGATCTGCAGCGCATGGAAGGTGATCAGCGCTTAAAGAGCGAGCTTGAATTCAAAGAGCGACTTGAAGCACTGATGGAAGAGTTTGGCAAAATGCCGGCGGATCTTATTGCGTTGTTTGACCCCAACGTTCGGTCGAATGATCAAAAGCAAATGAAGAGTACCGATGGCCGTCGTAAACGCCGTCTCAAGATTTACAAGAACCCGCACACTGGGGAAGTGATCGAGACCCGTGGCGGGAACCACAAAGGCCTAAGGGGCTGGAAAGCAGAATACGGTGATGATACCGTCGAATCCTGGCTTGTGCGCATGGAAGACTAACCTCGGCAATACGTGAAGCAAGCTTCTGTTGTGAAGAGCACGTCACGGTAACCGGTATTTTTCTGCAATGCCGGTTACGCATTGAGTGCTTTCCCACAATAATACAAACGAAAATATCTACCTCGTTAAAGGTACACGCAGCTCTAGTGTCGTTTTACGCCATAAAACATACGGCGCACTACCACTGATATAAAACGGGGTGGCTGTGCAAGTTAAATGACACAGAGCGTGCACCAACGCACGCGAGAGCGCTGACAACTCATCAAAGCAGGTGACGGCGTAGTATTGCGGCGCCAACGTAACACGCCGATATGGCGTAGGCAGAGAGGGCGTTAATGACAAGTCACTTTGTGGCGTCAGATAAAGCCCCACGTCTGTTCGCCGTTGCGCGGGTGGTGACTGAATGACATGCGCATCAATTTTTTCTGTGAGTAAATCCGGTAAGGCAATGCTGGGTATCGCATGTTCGAAATTCGTTGCTATCGACCCCAATGGTTTAGCGTGCAGTGTTGAAGTGCCTAAATCGTTAAATTGCTCAGATGCGTTATAGTGTCGCTGAAGTATCATTTGCCGCTGCGGTTTATTGACAATGCGAGTGATAAGCTCATTAGGTGGACGTTCTTGGTGAAGAGCCTGGCGTAACACTTGCCGAAAATGACGCGGGCTTTTGGCAAAGTACTTATGGAAAGCGCGGGAAAAAGAGGAGTGGTTATAATAGCCACATTCACGCGCGACTTGCGCTATATTTTTCGGAGTTAGCGCGAGTAGCACGGCCGCGCGTTCAATGCGCCGCTGGTCGCGATAGGCACTGGGTGAAATGTGAAAACACTCACGAAATTGACGCCTGACTTGCGAATCGGAATAGCCTAAATGGTTGGCAAGGTCCGTAATACCCAGTGGCTTTCCAATGGTATCTTGAAGCCATATCTCTGCCTGTGTCATCGCTTTAAACATTATTTGGCCTCCCATGCATCAATCATGCAGGTGTGTTGTATTACCTGCTAAGCACCTTCCCGGTGCGTGCTTGCGTAAGCGTTTACCGCAGCGCTTTTGGCGCTATAGCCGACTGTTTACGTCTTGTGCGTTATAACGAAATCGGCTGAGGTTGTGTATTACAAACGTAGTACGCTCTTTATGCGGGTTTTAGGGGGGCAAAGGCAAGTTTGATATGCATTTCTGCGCGATTGCGCACAGTTTTTAAGAAATTAGCGCCTACTTAAGCAATATGACTGCCTTTTCAGCAGGTGAAGACGAGAGCCGGTCAATCATCTCTGCCTAAAAGCAGAGGCTTGTAAAAGCAAGCCAGGTTGACCAGGGAGAGCGGGCCGTATCGCCGCTACGTTGATAACAGGTCGTTAAGACTCACCGTCAAATGCTTCCTCAGTTTGGCGCTCTGAAAGATCAGGATCATGCTGGCGGAAGGTAAAGCGCCGAAGGTTCTGACCGCTGCCGCCAGGCAGGAGCCGGTTATCAACATTCCCGAGGGGAGACGGGGCGCAAGCCCCGCGACACTAGGCCCGTAAGGGCATTGGTATAGGAAAAAATCGCATGGCGGTTTTCGTATTGGACAAACAAAAGCGGTCATTGATGCCGTGTCGCGAAAAACGCGCTCGACTGTTGTTGGCGCGCGGTCGCGCCGTGGTGCATAAGCGCTACCCGTTCACCATTCGGCTAAAAGATCGGGTAGGCGGCGACACGCAAACGCTGCGCCTTAAGCTCGATCCGGGCAGCAAGACGACCGGCTTGGCCGTGGTGCGGGAGGCGAATGACGGCCAGCATATCCTGTGCCTGTTCGAGTTGGTGCATCGCGGCTTTCAGATCAAAAAGGCATTGGAGCAACGCCGTGGCTTTCGCCGCCGTCGTCGATCAAAGAACCTGCGTTACCGTGCGCCTCGCTTCGATAACCGCACCAAGCCCAAGGGCTGGCTGGCGCCCAGCCTTCAGCATCGTGTCGATACGGTGATGGCGTGGGTAGAACGGCTCCGCAAGTTCGCGCCGATTACCGCACTGGATCAGGAGTTGGTGCACTTTGATACCCAAAAGCTGGAAAACCCCGAAATCAGCGGTGTCGAGTACCAGCAAGGCACCTTACTGGGTTACGAGGTCCGTGAATACCTGCTGGAAAAATGGGGCCGCGAGTGCGCGTACTGCGGTGCCTCCGACACCCCGCTGGAAATCGAACACATCGCGCCGCGCAGTCGAGGTGGATCGAACCGCATCAGCAATTTGACCCTGGCATGTCACGACTGCAATACCGAGAAGGATCGGCTGCCGCTTGCCTACTTCTTTGCCACGGCGCCCGGCCTTCGTCGTCGCCTGAAAAAGCACGGTCACACCGCCGAAACACGGCTTGAACGAGTGCAGCGCCAGCAACTAAGTCCGCTGCGTGACGCCAGTGCGGTCAACGCCACCCGATGGGCGCTGTTTAACGGACTCAAGATTACTGGATTGCCGGTCACCGTGGGTACCGGCGGACGCACCAAATACAACCGCCAACGTCTGGGGATCCCCAAAACCCACGCGCTAGACGCGGCATGCGTAGGCCCGCTGGATGCCCTGCACGACTGGCAGGTGCCGATGCTGACCATCAAAACCACCGGGCGCGGGAGTTATCAGCGCACCCGGCTGACCCAACACGGTTTCCCACGGGGCTACCTGATGCGGGCAAAACAGGTGCACGGCTTTCAGACCGGCGATATGGTCAAGGCCATCGTGCCCACCGGCAAGAAAGCCGGTACCCATACGGGCCGCGTCGCGGTGCGTAAAACCGGTAGCTTTAACATTCAGACCGAGCACGGTGCTGTCCAAGGTATTTCGCACAAGCACTGCACCGTCATTCAGCGTGGTGACGGCTACGGTTATCACCTCACACCATCCATTAACCATAAAGGAGGCGCGGGGCAAGCGGTGGCGTAATCCAGGTCGCCCTTCGGGCGACGCGCTATCCCTCCTCGCACTAAAAATACGAGGTATCCCGCGCAAAATCTGATGAAATATCAAAAAGACCATAAGCCAATCGATGAGAGGGATAAGCTGCGCCAGTTTCGCGAGTTAGATGATGCCTTTGCTAACGCCTTGCGCGAGCTTGAAAACCCAAAAAACGCGCTGAATATTCCCACCGGGCCACCGGTACGCTCGCTAGCCGCCTTGGAAGAGGAAGAGCAAAAAGCCCGTGAGCAAGAACGTGAGAAAGAGCGTGCGGCGTCATTTCGTGAGCGTTTCGACGCGTTGTTGGCCGAATCCCCCATCGCGCAAGCGGAGCTTCTGGCACTGATTGAAACGCTGCTACGTAGCGGGCACTGGAAAGAGGGCCAAGTGCCGAAGCCCCGTGCGTCTTTGACGCGCTAGCGGTAGCGATACACGCGCAAACTGGGCAGAAACGCCTCGCTTTCGAGTTTCTCATCGCGGCGTTTGGCGCGAGTGCGTGTTTCCGGTGGAGTCAGCGGGGGTAGGTTAGTGTGCGGCAGGCGTCCATCGCGGCTCGGCACAAAAATGGGCATCGCGACATTCAGTGCGCGACGGGTATGCCCATCCTCAAGTGGCTCGGTGAAAAACAGGTTGGCGCGCATTAGCGGCGCTTGCGTTTGCACCTGCGCCAATATTTCCCCGCTCGGTATGCTCGCAAGCTTACGCAGCTGAATGCGGACATGCGCGGCGTCGCTATCCAACATTAAGAGTTTTTTCTCGGCGTCTTGTACCGTTAAGCGCTTGATCGAGCGCCCGCTGCTGTACCACGCAAAGCGCACCCTTGAGACAGGCGCTTGTGCGACGGGTAAATGCCGCCAACACTGCTTAAGATGCAGCCGCGCCAATCCGGTTTTCTCCAATATCCGCTCTACGTCGGGGTGACGCTTGGGTAACTGCGCCTTGGCACTGCTCATGGCGGCGGGGGCGTGCGCTTTAATGACTTTCAGGCACTCGCTAATGTCGTTTTTAGCTTGGTTCGCTGCCATCACGGCATCTATCAATGCGTCATCCGCGGCGATTAAACCAATGTAATTACGCGTTTCGCGACCGTCCTGGCCTTCTTCATGCCACATATCGAAAAGGGCACGGCGCAGCCAGTCGGTATTCGGCGTTGGCTCGTCAAACGCCCACACCGCCGGGGCGCGCTCATCAAACCGTGCTACCACGGCTTCCAGGGCATCGAGCACCGCATCAAAGCGTGTATCAAGCTGGTGTTGAAGTTGGTACGGCAGCAACGTGTTGTCGGAGGAGGAAGTCGGCATGGCGGCTATGACAGCGGGGCATCGCGGTCGGCTTGCTGCAGTAGCGTCTCGATGTCAGCTTCGTCCATTGAGGACTCCCCCGCGATGCGGTGTGATTCATCCGCCCAGGCGCCAAAATCAATCAGCTGGCAACGCTTGTTGCAGAAGGGGCGGTAGGTGTTCTCTGAAGACCACGGCACTTTTTTGCCGCACTGCGGGCAGGCAACTTCAAGCGGCGTGTTATTGGCGGCAGAACGTTTCGCGTTGGCCATGGGGTGAGCTCCTTTGCAAGCTAACGGATAAATCGGTGATAGGCCCATTCAGTGTGCTGCCGTGCGCAGGCGCGAATCAAGCTTCGCCACTTGCTCATGCATGTGCGCGGTGTCTTGGCTGTTATCAATCAGGGCATCGGCCCGCGCGCGGCGCTCATGGTGCGGCATCTGGGCGGCGAGGATAGCACGCACCTGGGTTTCGCTCACCTCATCGCGGGCAAGGGTGCGCGATAGCTGCAGCGCTTCGGGGATGTCCACCACCACGGTAAAGTCCACCAACGCATCCTGGCCGGACTCAAACAGTAACGGTGACACCAGCAGCACATAAGGAGGGCCCTGGCGCTGCATTTGTTCAAGGTGAGTCACAATGCGCTCGCGCACACGCGGGTGCGTCACGCTTTCAAGCCACGTGCGCTCCTCGGGGCGCTCGAAGATAAGCTCGCGCAGTCGCGCGCGGTTAAGCGTGCCGTCTTCATGCAGCACCTCTTCGCCGTGGCGCTGGCGAATCTCTTCCAGCGCTGGCTCGCCGGGGGCGACCACTTCGCGGGCCACATCATCGGCGTCGATACACGGAATGCCGCGCTCACCGAATGCCCGCGCCACGGTGGATTTGCCCGAGCCAATCCCGCCGGTTAATCCTACAATCATCGTTTTTCCTATAAGCCACTGAATTGCAGATAGAGCGCCATTAACCCGTCGCCGCCGAGTAGCGACACCCAGCCCGCGAGTGCCAAAAACGGCCCAAACGCCATGGGGACGCCGCGCTTGTCTTTCACGCTGAGTTGCAGCGCGATGCCCACAATCGCCCCGAGACCGGCGGCGATAATCAGCACCATTGGCAAAAATTGCCAGCCCAGCCACGCGCCGAGGGCCGCGAGCAGTTTGAAATCGCCGTATCCCATGCCTTCGCGGCCGGTTACGAGCTTAAACAGCCAGTACACGCTCCACAGCATAAGGTAGCCGGCGATAGCGCCTATCACCGCCGATGGCAGCATCAGTGGCTGAAACAGCAGTTGGTAAATCAGACCCGCCCACAGCAGCGGGAGCGTTAGCAGATCCGGCAACAGCTGAGTGCGCAGGTCAATCACCGCCATGGCCAGCAGGGCATAACAGGCGCCGGCGATAAACAGCGCTTGTAGCGTAACGCCGTAAAGCGCCAGGCTCGCTAGCGCAATCGCAGCGCCAAAGAGCTCGACCTGCGGGTATTGTGGGCTAATGCGCGCTTGGCAGGCCGCGCAGCGCCCGCGACGTTTAAGCCAGCCAATCAGCGGTAAGTTGTCGTGCCACTTAATCGGCGTACGACAACGCGGGCACATCGACGCGGGAAAGGCGATGTTAAAGCGCTCGGGCGTTTCTTCGGGCAGCTCCAACGCGGCGCGGGCTTCAGCGCGCCACTGCTGCATCAGCATGACCGGCAAGCGGGTGATCACCACGTTCAAAAAACTGCCGACACAAAGACCCAACAGCAGGGCGATAAGCCAAAAAATCAGCGGCGGGGAATGCATAAATCTCCTTAAAGTGCCGTACCGAGCTGGAAGATCGGCAGGTACATGGACACTATCACGCTACCTACTAGCACACCGAGGATGACGATGACTAACGGCTCCATGAGTGACGTAAGGGCGTCAACCTTGTTATCGACTTCTTCTTCGTAGTAGTCCGCCACCCGGCTGAGCATGGCATCCAGCGCACCGGATTCTTCGCCGATACTGACCATTTGTACCGCCAGTGCCGGGAACTGATTGGTCATACGCATAGCGAAGTGCAGCGGTTGACCTGCGGTGACGTCTTCACGGACTTGCTCAACGGCACGTTCGTAAACGGCGTTACCGGTCGCCCCTGCGGCGGTGTCGAGGCCTTCAATCAGGGGTACGCCAGCGGCAAACGTGGTCGCGACGGTGCGGGTAAAGCGTGACACAGAGGATTTATGCAAAATGTCTCCCAGTATCGGCAGACGAAGCATAAAGCCATGGACGCGATAAGTAAGTGCAGGCGAGCGCTGCATGCCTTTCCTTAACAACACAACAGCAGCAACAATGCTGCCTAGAGCGTGTAGCCAATACGCCTGAGCAAGCTCGGAGAGCTCTATCGTTGTTTGCGTCATCGCCGGCAGTTCAGCGCCAAAGCCGGCAAACATGCTCTCAAATTCCGGCACCACCTTTATAAGCAGCAGCGCTGTGACCCCAAGACCCACGAGCAGTACGGTAGCTGGGTACCAAAGCGCTTTTTTCACTCGCGCCTTCAACGATTCTACTTTCTCTTTATAGGTCGCGACACGGTCGAGCATTTGGTCAAGCGCACCGGCTTGCTCACCTGCTTCAACAAGATTAACGAAAAAACGGTCGAATATTTTGGGGTGTCGGGCCAGCGCATCGGAAAAATTGGTGCCGGAAGAAACATCGTTGGCCATTTCTTGTATCAAAAGCACCATGGCGGGCTTTTTCAAGCTTTCTGATACCACTTCCAGCGCCTGCAGCATGGGGATACCGGCCCGGATCATCGTCGCCATTTGGCGGGAAAACACCATAACGTCCTTGGCGTTAACACGACCGCGGCCAGTTAATGAGCCCTTTTTGCGCACTCGTTTGACGATAATATTGTGCTTTTGCAATTCAGTACTGACCGCTTGCTGGCTGCGGGTGACCATTTCGCCAGTGAGCTTACGCCCGCTTTGATCCGCGCCTTTCCATGCAAAGCGATAGAGCTGAATGGCAGGGGGCTCTTTCTGCTGTTTGTTTGCCCTACGCGCACTGCTTTTTGCCATCTTTTCCGCTGTGCTTTTGGCCATGCTTTACTCCCGAGTAACGCGGTTAATCTCTTCTAAGCTGGTGATGCCTTCCATCGCTTTTCTCAGCCCGCTTGCGCGTAGGCTCGAATGCCCTTCTTTGCCTATCTGGCGGCTAATATCAATGGCGTTGGCATCTCGCATGATGAGCTCGCTCATGTCATCACTGATGGGAACGACTTCATAAATGCCGGTACGCCCTTTATAGCCATGAGTGCAGTGCTTGCAGCCCATCGCCTTGTAAAACCGCGCTTTATCAATTTGCTCCCGTTCAAACCCTTCGTGCAGAAGTGCTTGCTCAGGAATACTGACCGGCTCCTTGCACTGCTCGCAGAGTTTACGCACCAAGCGCTGAGCGATTATCAAACTCACGGAGCTGGCAATGTTAAACACCGTCACCCCCATGTTAGCAAGCCGCGTGAGCGTTTCAGCCGCTGAGTTAGTGTGCACCGTTGAAAGGACAAGGTGACCGGTTTGTGAGGCCTTGACGGCAATGTCAGCGGTTTCAAGGTCACGTACCTCACCCACCATCACCACATCAGGGTCTTGGCGCAAAAACGCCCGCAATGCTTGGGCAAAATCGAGCCCGATTTTGGGCAGCACGTTGACCTGGTTAATGCCGGGCACTTTAATTTCGACTGGGTCTTCCGCGGTGCAAATATTGCGCTGAATCTGGTTGAGAATATTGATGCCGGTATAGAGCGTCACGGTTTTACCGCTACCGGTGGGGCCAGTGACGAGAATCATGCCTTGCGGTTGGGCCAGCGTATGTTCGTAGTGCTCGCGCTGGATGTCGGTAAAGCCAAGTTGCTCAATGCCCATCTGAGCAGCGGCGGGGTCGAGTAGGCGCATCACGATTTTCTCGCCGTACACCGTGGGGAGCGTATTGACACGAAAATCTAGCGAGCGCGAGCGTGAAAGCTGCAGTTTAACGGCGCCGTCTTGCGGCAGGCGTCGCTCGGAGATATCCATTCGCGACATGATTTTCAAGCGCGCTGCAATGCGGTTGCGCATGGCAAACGGCGGGCGGGCCACCTCCATTAGCATGCCGTCGATGCGAAAGCGCACGCGAAAACTCGTCTCATACGGCTCAAAGTGAATATCCGAAGCGCCACGGCGAATGGCATCGAGGAGTATTTTGTTGACAAATTTAACAATCGGCGCATCGTCTGGGTCTTGTGATGTCGCTTCCAGTGGGACTTCATCGCCGTCCGCGTTCTGCATGACGTTGAGCGTTGTAACGGCGTCATCCACGCCTTCTAGCTCATCCAACATGCTGTGCTCGTTCTGCGCGAGGTAATTTTCTAGCGTTACGCTCAGCTGATCGACCGGCGCCAGAACCCCTTCAACGCTAAGGCCAGTGGCGAACTGCAGTTCATCGAGTTGGGTGAGGGTGGCCGGGTAGGGCACGGCGACGGTGAGGCGGTGACCGTGGCGAATCAGCGGCAGCACGTTAAGCTGGCGCAAAAGGCGAATGGGGTAATTATCCGCCGACGGGAGAGAGGAGACACGCACGGCATCAAGGTCAATCACCGGTAGGCCGTACTCCCAACCGGCGGCCACCGCGGCTTTGTCAGGCTCGACCATGCCGCTTTCGATCACATGGCGCAGGATCGAAATATCTTGGGCTTCCGCGGCGGCAGCCTGGGCATCCGTTAGCAGGCCGTGACTCACCAAGCGTTGGGCAATCCCTCTCAGCCCGCCGTGCATGGCAGCGTGGGTCAGCGTGGATTCAAAAGAAGGTTGGCTCATGGTGTATCCATTGGACGGGTAGGCGCGATAAGCGCCTGTTGTACCATAACCGACCTATCACCCGCACCTGGTGTGATGGGGGTCAAGCTTTCCGCTAAACGGTCGATAAAATTCATCATGGCAATTGATATTGCTCGATGAGTAATCTATTGTAACTGTATTAAACTTTTCGTGCCGCAAGTAGTCATAATGAGCGAAAGCGACAACACCCAAGGAGATATCCTATGCAACAAGCGCAAACCCAACGCAACCTCCGCCAAGGCGGTTTTACACTAGTTGAATTATTAATCGTTGTTGCCATCATTGGCATTCTAGCTGCAGTTGCGGTACCGCAATATCAACGTTACGTTGAGCGAGCAGAATTTGCAGCTGAGTTTAGTGAAGTTAACGCGTTCCGTACTTTAGTAGATGCCGAACTCGCGTCACGTAATGGAGGAACTGCTGCTACTGTAAAAGGTGAAATAGGCATCGATACGGTAGATGGTATTGACCTAACAACATATGGTCTTACTAACGTTGGAACTACAACTGCGGCAGCAGTTCTAACTTCAACTAACTTTACCTACACACGCACTGATGGGGTGTGGGAATGTGGCACAGTAACTGGTTCTGCGGCTGATAGTGCCGATGATGCTCAATTGCCTGAAGCGTGTCGTGCCTGAAGCGTGTCGTGATGGTGTAAAAGCACCCGAGTGATTAATAACATTATTTATATAAAACCTACATAACACTTAGGCCACTCTTCGGAGTGGCTTTTCTATTTCTGGAGCCTAAATATGGATTTAACACAACGCTTGCAAACCGCTATTTTTATCGCTGAGGAAGCGGGCGGATGATTGCTAAGGCGCGCGAAGAGCAGTCATTTGATCAGCGCTTGAAAGGCAGCGAGGAGTTGGTGACCAATGCCGATGTAGCCGTTGATAAGCGGATTCGCGAGCGCTTGTGAGATTTCGTGGTTAAACGTGAAATAACCGTTCATCCTGAGCTTGTCGAAGGAGAGCGGTGCCATTCGCGGTATGCCCTTCGACAGGCTCAGGGCGATCGGGGTGGAGGCGCGATCTCTTTTTCGATAACGCGAAGCAGAAATTCTAACCGTGATTGCGTGTCGGGTGAGAGCGTTACAGCAGCACGCCTTGTGTTTCGGCGATGGTGTGAATCTCGCTTTTTTTGAGATTTGGCGCATTAAGCACGACGTCAATTTTACGATCACCAAGCGCCATGATAACTGCCGTCTCCATTTTGGCCATGCTCAGCGCGGGGTTATCCACAACATAGGGCACTGTCACCAAGAGATCAATATCGCCCCCTTTGGCGGTGTCATCGACTCTAGAACCAAACAGCTTAACGGTTGCCTCAGGGCCAAAGGTCTTATCGGCGGCTTTTTTGATCGCCGTGATCTCGGTCTCGTTCAAGCGCATTTCATCTCTCCCATTCAACGCCTAGGTGCTGGCGCTAGAAAAATACGCCACAATAATAGGCCACGCAAATCTCAGGGCACGGCTTTTTTATGTCTCAAACATTAACCCAACGTTTGCAAACCGCTATTTCTATCGCCGAAGAAGCGGGGCGGATGATTGTTAAGGCGCGCGAAGAGCAGACCTTTGGTCAGCGCTTGAAAGGCGGCGAGGAGTTGGTGACCGATGCCGATGTGGCCGTTGATAAGCTAATTCGCGAGCGCTTGGAAGAGCACTTCCCCGGTGAGGCGTTGCTTTCCGAAGAGCTATCCCCCGACCAGCAGCAATTAGACGCCCCCGCGCTGTGGGTAGTGGACCCGATCGACGGCACGGTGAACTTCGCCAACGGCCTGCGCCATGTGGCGGTGTCCATCGCGTGGCTGGGAGCGGGCGTGGGCAAAGTGGGCGTGGTCCACGCGCCGTTTTTACAAGAGACGTTTGTAGCGGCCAAAGGCCAGGGCGCGACGTGCAATGGCGAGCCGATTCAGGCGAGTCACGTTACTGAGCTTTCGCATACGCTGGTGGCGACGGGCTTCCCGTATCAAAAAGCTGACCGTGCGGCGCTGCTGAAACGTTTAGAAGCGGTGCTTACGCAGTGTCAAGATATTCGCCGCAACGGCTCGGCGGCGTTGGATTTTTGTGACGTGGCGTGCGGGCGGCTGGGGGCTTACTACGAAAGCGTCTCGCCTTGGGACTGTGCCGCTGGCGGGTTAATTGCCCGCGAGGCGGGGGCTTCTTTCGCGCATCGCTACCCGGTGCCCGAGGACATCCCGCGCGATCTTTACAGCCGCCATTTGCTGGTGACCGCGCCAGGGGTGTTTGACGCGATGAAAGCGCTTCTACACAAGGCGGATAGCAGCACCTAAGCGGTTGCAGGCGTTTCATCGCCGAACTGCAACGCGGCCAGGTGGCGATAAAGGGCGCTGGTGCCAATAAGCTCGCGGTGAGTGCCAGATGCCACCAGTTGCCCGTCTTTCAGTACCAATAGACGATCGGCGTTGACCACCGTGGCCAAGCGGTGGGCAATGACGATGCTGGTGCGGCCAATCATTAGCCGGTCAAGGGCCTGCTGCACTAGCCGCTCGCTTTCGGCGTCTAGGGCGCTGGTGGCTTCATCAAGCAACAACACTACCGGGTTTTTCAGCAGCGCACGGGCAATGGCAAGCCGCTGGCGCTGCCCGCCGGAAAGCTGTACGCCACCCGGGCCTAGGGGCGTATCAAACCCTTGGGGGAGCGCCTCGATAAACTCAAGCGCGCTGGCATCCCCCGCGGCAGCGCGTAGTGTCTCGATGTTGGCTTCAGGGTCGCCGTAGCGTAGGTTGTCAGCCACCGAGCCGCTAAACAGCACGGGCTCCTGCGCTACCAAGCCCATGGCGCCCCGCAAGGCAGTGAGGTTTAACGTGCGAATATCCTGGCCGTCCAGGGTGAGGCGGCCACTGTCCGGGTCGTGAAAGCGCAGCAGCAGGGCCAGTAACGTGCTTTTGCCCGCGCCAGATGGCCCGACAACGGCAACGCGCTCTCCCGCTTGAATTGTCAGGTCAACCCCGGCGAGCGCGGGGGTGTCGCGGCCTGGGTAAGTGAAGTGAATGCCTTCCAGTGTGATGGCGCCTTGTGTTGGCGCTGGCAGTGCCGCTGGCTTGGCGGGGGGCTGAATGCTCGGCTGGGTATCCAGTAATTCCAGCAACCGCTCGGCAGCACCGGCGGCGCGCTGCACATCACCCGCGACTTCCGCCAGGGTGGCTACGGCCCCGGCGGCGAGCAAGGCGTAAAAGATAAACGCCGAGAGCTCGCCCGCGCTCATGGTGCCCGCAAGCACCGCTTGCCCGCCTTGCCAGAGCATTAACCCCACGGCGGTGAACACCACCAACAACGCCACGCCGGTCAGCCAGGCGCGCTGACGAGTGCGCGCCACGGCGCTGGCAAACGCCTGCTCAACGCGCTGGCCGTAGTGGCGTTGATCCACCGCTTCGTGGGAAAACGCCTGCAGCGTTTGAATACCGCGCAGCGCTTCTTCGGCATAGCGGCCCAGCTCAGCCACGCGGTCCTGGCTTGTGCGCGAGAGCCGCCGCACCCGGCGCCCGTACCAGACAATCGGCAGTAGGGTGGTGGGAATGCCAACCAGCACCATGGCCGAAAGCCACGGCTGGGTCACCAGCATCAGGATCACGGCCCCTACCAGCATCACCAGGTTGCGCAGCGCCAGCGAGATCGACGAGCCAAACAGGCTTTGCAGCACGCTGGTGTCGGCGGTCAGCCGTGACGCGATCTCGCCGGCGGCGCGGCCTTCGCTGGCGCTTTCGAAAAAGCTGGGTTCTAGGGTTAACAAGTGATCGAACACCCGCTGGCGTAAATCCGCCGCCAAGCGCTCGCCAATCCAGGTGACCTGGTAATAACGCAGCGCCGAGGCCATTGCCAATACCGCCACCACGCCAAGCATCAACCCCAGGGTTTTCGCCAGCGCCTGCGAGTCCTCGGCGAGAAAGCCGTTGTCGATCACCAAGCGCAGCCCGTTGCCCAGCGCCAACACGCTGCCGGATGCCAGCAGTAAGGCCAAGCCCGCCAAGGCGAGGCGCAGGCGATATGGGCGCAGCAGCCCCAGTAACCTGAGCAGTACACGGTGGTTTGGACGTGGATTCATGGATCACCTATTGGTTGGCGGTGCGGGATGGCTTTTGCTGTGCGAGATTTCTTTAGCTGCGCGGGATTGCCGCAGGCAGGTTGGTGAAACCGTGGGCGAGGCTAAAGACCTCTGGCGCTGCAATGCGTTATGATGGCGCAGCTTTTATTCTATACGCAGATATCCTTATGCTTAAGCGCTTAATTCCTCTGATTATTCTTGCCATTGGCATTGCCGGTTTCATGGCCTTGCGGTTCACACGCCCGGAGCCCGCGCCCGTGGAAGCGCAGGAGCGCAGCTGGCCCGTCGAGGCGCTTAACGTCTCGCTGGGTGAGCATGTTCCCGTATTGCCGCTGTTTGGTGAAGTGGTGGCGCCGGAAATGGTCAACCTGGTGGCGCCGATTGCGGCAAGGGTGGCTGTGCGCCCGGTCAGCGACGGCCAACGCGTATCGCAAGGCGCGCTGCTGGTGGCGTTGGATGAGGATGAGCTGTTATCGCCATTGCGCCAAGCCGAGGCGGAGGTGGCCGACCTTGAAGCCCAGCGGGAAAATGAGCAGATCCGTCATGAAAACAATCGCCGGGTATTAACGCAAGAGCGCGAGATACTGGCCAGTGCCAACCGCCAGCTTGAGCGTAGCCGCTCGCTGGCGGGGCGTAACCTGACCTCGCAGGCCGATGTCGACGCCGCCCGAGATGCCGTGGCCCGCGCTCAGCTGAATGTGTCTGCCCGTGAAAGCACGATTGCCGAGTTTCCTTCACGCTTGGCGAGCCTTGAGGCGCGCTTGGCCCGCGCTAAGGTCATCGAGGAAAACGCCCGGCGTGATCTTGAACGCGGCCGCATTCATGCGCCCTTCGATGGCCGTGTGACCCGCGTGCAAGTGGCCCCAGGGGATGAGGTGGCCGCGCAGGTGTCTTTATTGTCGCTTTACCCGGTGGGCGGGCTGGAGGTGCGCGCGCGCATTCCCCAGCGTTTTCAAGCGGAACTGGAAAGCGCCCTGGAAGCGGGCACGCCGTTAATCGCCGTGGGCGACACCGACGCGCAACGCTTTGTGCTGGAACGCTTAGCGGGCGAAAGTGATCCGATTGGTATCGAAGCCATTTTTTCTGTGCAAGGCCAGGAACATGGGTTGCGCCCTGGGGCGATGGTGACCGTGCAGCTAAGACGCCCCGCCGTGGCGAACGCGCTGGCGGTGCCTTATGGCGCCTTGCACGGCGCGGACCTTATTTACCGCATTAACGACGACAACCGCCTTGAACGTCAACGCGTGGAGCGTTTAGGCGAAACTCGCCGCCAAGACGGTGAGCGCTGGCTGCTCGTTCGCGCTGACGCCCTGGAAAGTGGCGAGCGCGTGATGTCAACGCATTTACCCAATGCGGTTCAGGGGTTGCGCGTTGAGGTGAGCAATGGCGAAGGACAAAATCCATGACAAAGCGCCGTGGTTTTGTGGGGTTTTTCGTCCATCACAAGGTGGCGGCGAACCTGGTGATGTTGGTGATGCTGCTGGGCGGTGCGCTGGGCATTGCGCGGATGAACATTCAGTTTTTCCCCACCTTTGCGCTGGATATCGTCAATGTGCGCGTGGTGTGGAGCGGCGCCTCGGCCGAGGATATTGAGCAGGGCATTACCAACCCGCTTGAGCAGCGCCTGCGCAGCCTCGATAGTCTGAAACGCATGACCTCGACCTCAGCCCAGGGAATATCCAATATTACCCTTGAGTTCGAGGAAGGCAGCGACCCGGTGCTGGTGCTCGATGATGTTCGCCAACAGGTCGATAGCTTCACCAACTTGCCGGCGGCAGCGGAAACGCCGGAAGTTTCCCGCCAGGCCCGCTACGAGCCGGTGGCGCGCTTGCTGATCCACGGTGACTTGGCCGCCCAGGAGCTGCGCCAAATTACCCAGCGCTTTGAAGACTCGCTATTGATGGCGGGCATTGATCGGGTGCAGATCAACGGCCTGCCCGCCCAGCAGATCAGTATTGAAGTGCCCGCGGAGCGCTTGCAGACACTGGGGCTCTCGCTTGGCGAGATTGCCACGCGGGTGCAGGGCATGTCGCGGGATTTGCCGGCGGGGCTTTTGGGCCAGCAGGACAGCACCCGAGAATTGCGCTCCCTAGAGCAAAACCGTGACGCCTTAGCTTTTGAAGAGTTGACGGTGCGCAGCAGCGATCGCATGCAACTGCGCTTGGGCGATATTGCCATGATTCGCCAAGAAGCGCGGGATGGGCAAGTTGAGCTGGCGTATCGCGGCCAGCCTGCCGCCGAAATGATTTTGCAGCGCGCCGAGAGCGGAGACTCCCTGGAAGCCGCGAAAAGGCTGGAAACCTGGTTGAAAGACACACGCCCGACCTTGCCACCCGGTGTTGAGCTTGACGTGTTCGATGAGTCTTGGCAGTTGATCGACGAGCGCATTTCGCTTTTGTTGGTGAACGGCGCGACTGGCTTGTTGCTGGTGATTGTGCTGCTGTATTTCTTCCTGCCGGCACGGGTGGCCTTATGGGTAGCGATTGGCATTCCCACGGCGTTTCTCGCCTCGCTGGGGGTGTTCTGGGGCATTGGCGGCTCGATCAATATGCTGTCGCTGTTTGCACTGATCATGGCGCTGGGCGTTATCGTTGACGATGCCATTGTGGTGGGTGAAGACGCAGATGCCCACTATCGCATGGGGGAAGACCCCAGGCTGGCCTCGGCCGGTGCCGCGCGGCGTATGTTATGGCCGGTGGTAGCGTCATCGCTGACCACGGTGGCAGCTTTTATGCCGCTGTTAATGGTGGGTGGGGTCATCGGCAACATTCTTGGTGACATTCCGGTCATCATGATTTGTGTGCTGATTGCCTCCTTGCTGGAGTGCTTTGTGGTGTTGCCCGCCCACCTGCGCAATGCGTTTATACCCGCGAAAAAAGCGGCGAAGTTGCGGAAAAAATGGAACCCGGCGCGCGGTATGGCCCACTTGCGTGAGCGTTTTGAAACCCGCTTTGATGACTTCCGTGAAGGGCCTTTCCGGCGCTTTTCGCAGCTGACCCTGCGCTACCGCGGGGCGACCCTGGCAACGGCGCTGGCCATCACCCTGGTGACGGCGGGACTCTTGGCCGGCGGGCGAATGGGCTTTAATTTCTTCCCCTCGCCGGAATCCAGCATCATGTACGCCAATGCCAGCTTTGTTGCCGGTACCGACCGAGCGAAAGTGGCGGATTTTGTCGATCACCTGCAGGCAACCCTAGAAGACACTGACGAGGCTATGGGCGGCAAATTGGTGCGGGTGGCGGTATCTCATTATGGCACCACGCAAGCAGGGGGGGCGCCTGCCCGCACCGGGGATGAAGTGGGCTCTTTAATGGTCGAGATGATTTCTCCCGATGCCCGTGAGGTGCGCAATGCGGCGTTTATTCAGGCCTGGCGCGAGCGCATCAAAACCCCGGCCGGTTTGGATAGCCTCAACATTAACGAACGCGCCGCTGGCCCGCCGGGCAAAGACGTTAACGTGCGCCTGACCGGTGAAGACGCACAAGGGCTGCGTGATGCCGCCGATAGGCTGAGCGAGGCAATGGCCGGGTTGCCCGGAGTGCTTAGTACCGAAGACGATATGCCTTGGGGGCGCGAGCAGCTGATCTACCGGGTCAATGCCTATGGCGAAGCGCTCGGGTTGACCACCGAAGCGCTGGGTAGCCAGCTGCGGACGGCCTTTGATGGCCAGGTAGTGCAGATTCACCAGTCCGGCGCCGATGAAATAGAAGTTCGTGTGCAGCTACCTAGGGAGCAGCGCGAAAGCCTTTCGACGCTATCGCGGCTGGCCGTCACATTGGAAGATGGTCGTCAGGTGCCGGTATCGCAGGTGATGACGCTGTCTCACCGTCAGGGGTTTGAGACATTGCGACATGCCGATGGCCAATTGGCCGTGGAGGTGACAGCGGAGATTAACGACCAAGTCACCTCGGCAGAACAGGTGTTGGAAAGCCTTTCCAGCGAGTTGATTCCTCGCCTTGAACGGGAATATTTTCTCAACGCCAGCTTCGAAGGGCGCGCCGCGGATCAGCGCGAGACAATGGCGGATATGCGGACTGGCCTGGTGATTGGGCTTGGTCTGATGTATGGCGTATTGACGTGGGTGTTCGCTTCCTGGACTTTGCCATTGATCGTCATGGCGATCATTCCTTTCTCCCTGGTAGGCGCGTTGCTGGGGCATTGGGCGCTGGGAATCGACCTGACAATTTTGTCGCTATTCGGCTTGTTTGGGCTTTCGGGCATTGTGGTCAATAACGCTATTATTTTAGTCAGCTTTTATCGCCAACAGCGGGCTAAGGGGCTTGATATTGATAGCGCGCTCAATGAAGCGGTCGTTCAGCGCATCAGGGCGGTGCTGCTGACCTCTCTGACCACGATTGGCGGGTTGTTGCCACTGCTGTTTGAAACGTCGTTGCAGGCGCAGTTCTTGATCCCGATGGCGACGTCCATCGCCTTTGGTCTTGGCGGCTCGATGCTGTTGGTGCTGCTGGTCACCCCTGCGCTGCTTTCATGGCTGGAACATGGCCGTGAGCGGTGGGCGACGCGAGAGGTGATTGCGTGAGGTACTTGTTTGAGATGCTTGCGTAAAGGGCCGCTAGCGAGGAAACTGGCATAAAGATTCCTGCTTTTGGGCAATAAAAGAGAGCTTTGATATGACGGTATCTAAAAAACCGGTAACACCTCCTTCACCGTATCGACTTCCTTGCCGTGGCTGTACGGCTGACTGCAAAAACTACGCAACCTGCGATGGTAAGCCTTGGCGGAATTAAGCGGTATTTCAGGCGTTGTGCCGTCCATCCTACGCCATATTGGCAGCGAGCCACCTTGTACAATGGCTTGTCTAGAGTTCTACCGTTGAATTGCCATTTCGCCATTAACCCACTACCGTAAAGGTTCAGCGTGCTTAAAATCCCTAGCGCTGGTTTACGTAACGGCCTCCTGACAGTCCTGGCAACAGTATTGATCGACAGCGCTGATTAATGGTGCTGATTGACGGTATTGGTAAATGACAGTGGTACGCAGGCAAGGCCGTTCGTAGTGTTAAATAGTACTGGTTATAGAATACTGGTTATAGAGAACTGGTAATGAATAGTACTGGTAATAAATAGCACTGGTAATAAATAGCACTGACGGCAGCGCCGTTACTGAGCATATTTTATTGCCGGTAAAACCAGCCAGGGTTCACCCGCAAGGAGAATAGCGAATGACGATATCATCTGAAAAGAAAATGCCTGAAGAAGTGGCTGCTTGGCGTGATCCGGAAATGGATTCTGTTAAAGGGACAGAGACGCCTAAAGACCCGAACAAAGGTTATATCGCTCTGCTTGGCTGGAGCGTTAATGCCATCAAGGCAGCGCAGAAGTTTGATCGTCGCTATATTGTGGTGGCGCCGGAATGGGCGGCTGATTTCTGTACGGCCAATAATATTCCTTTCATTGCCTGGGATTTTGTTCGATTGAACGACCGTTCCATGGAAATCGCGGAAAAGCTGAAAGCAGAAGGCGTCGATGTCGCGATACCGCTATTTGAGGAAACCGTCGAGTGGTCCGGTGCGATCAACTCCGTTCTTCTCGATAGCCCGCGCATGTACGGTCAGTCCATTCTGTTCCGTGATAAAGCGTTGATGAAGCGCCGCGCCCAGCTTGGCGGTATCCGCGTGGGGATTTTTGAGGAAGCCCACGAGAAGGAAGACGTTGTCCGCTTTATGAAGCGCGTTAACCAGACGCTGCTTAAGCTTGACGGTGACCCCGACGACCCGATCCACGTTAAGGCTTTCGATAAAGCCGGTTGTCTCGGCCATCGCATGATTCGCACCATGGAAGAAATCGAGCATATTCCGGATGAAGAGTATCCGCTGTTGATGGAAAGCCACTTGGATGGCTGGGAATTTGCCGTCGAGGCCTGGATCCACGATGGTAAAATCCAGTTCCTTAACATTTCGGAATACGTCACCCTGGGTTACTCAGTATTCGTGCCCGCTACCAAGGAATTGGAGAGCTGGCGCAATGCGATTACCAAGCAGATCGAGCTGTTGATCAAAACGTTCGATATCAAGTTTGGTCTGATTCACCCCGAGTACTTTGTCACGGCTGATGGCGAAATGTACTTTGGGGAAGTCGCTTATCGTCCGCCCGGGTTTAAGGCGTTCGAGTTGATTGAACGGGCTTATGGATTTAACGCCTATCAAGCTTCCATGCTGGTGTTTGATCCTAAAAGCACGAAAGAAGAAGTGGCTGATTTCTTCCCACAGGAAGTTGTCGATGCGAAAGGGTATGCGGGCTGCTTTGGTGTGTATCCGCGCCGTCGTGTTGTCAGCAAGCTGGAAATGCCCAAGGAATGCGTGGAGCATCCCTATTTTGAATCACATGAGTTGGTTGCGCCGGCAGAAGAAACAGTGCCTGATCGTTCCGCCTTCGGTACGCATTGGGGCTTGATCTTCTTCTTTGGTGACGATCCCATCAAAATGCGCGATCTACTGAAAGCCCAAGAAGATTTGGATTTCTACGTTTAAACACGCCTACGTTTAAACACATCCACGTTTAGAAAAACGTCCAAAATACCGCCACCGGCAGTCTAACGCTGCCGGTGGCGGTTTTTTTTAGCCATTTGCGACCGTTTTAGCCATTTGCGGCTAGCGCGTGGCGCTATTCCATTCTTGGGCGGTACGCCATAGGCACATGCCGACAACGTAGACGGACGCAACGCCCCATCCCCATAGTGCCCAAGCGGCGTGCTCGGGGCTTGAGAGCACCAATGACGTGGCAGAGACGAACCACACCAACGTAATGGCGATATTAAGCGGCATGAACAGTCTCACCCGAAAGGGGTGCAGAAACTTCATCCGTGTCACGGTGAGGATGGCCAGCAAGACGATTGTGGCAAAGGTGATAAAAGGCGGTAAATCGAGAACATAAAAATATATTGCGGCGATATTCCAGGCGGCGGGAAAGCCAACGAAGAAATTATCCTGGCTTTTCATATTGACGTTGCAGAAACAGAACATGGAGGACAGCAAAATGATGAATACGGCCAGCAGTTCAACGTGGGGCGGCAATGCAACGAAAAAATAAATGAAAAGGGCAGGGATAAAGGCCCAGGTAAGGTAATCAATGACCATATCGAGCGTGGCGCCATCGAAATGCGGCAAGGTGGTTTTCACTTCATACTTGCGCGCCAATGAGCCATCGACACCATCAACCAACATGGCAGCACCTAGCCATAGAAGGCAAGCGACGGGGTTATTATCGATCAGTGAGAGCATCGCCATGGTGCCGAGCAGTACCCCACTGGCCGTAAAAGCGTGTACGCCCCAGGCCTTATAAAGTGAAGTGCCTGATTCTATGTGCGAAGAGAGTGGTTGTGCCACATTGACTCCATCGGGAACGTGGGTCCCTTAGCTGTTTGTTTTATCAATAAGTGTGTATAGATCAACCCACTACAGTACACAAGAATGGTCTCAGCGACTATGCAGGTGCCTATTGTTATTGGGCAGGATCAGATATCAGCCGGGATCCGTCACCTAGGCATGCAATGTTGTCATGTTGGGTTACAACCGCTTCGAGTGCTTGGCAAAAGGCTTGAAAAGCTTCACTGGAATGCCCAGGGCGCTGGTGAAGCTCTATTTCCACGTGCCCTAAGTCAGGCAATCCATCGGCCTCTGTTACAATTCGGCAACCTGACGGTACACTGCGTGGTGTCTTAACGGTGAGCGCAAGCCCATTTTGCACGGGGACATTAATGCCGGTCGGGGATTGGCTGACGTAACGAAGTTCCCAGCGTTTCTCCTCACGCCCGAGTGCTGACAACGCATGTGCGCGAAAAATGCAGCCCTCCGGGTTTAGGGCCAGGGGCAGTGTGGGCCATTGCGCCAGAGGGGCGTGCTCCGCGACCACCCAGACCATTGGCTCCCACCCAAGCAGTTGTCCCGATTGGGTGGGCTTATGTCTTACCGATAGCACTACGTCCAGCAGTCCTTCTTGAAAACGCTTCACCAGCGCATCGCTAATATCGCATTGCACCTCTAGCTGAATATGGGGGAACTGTGCCGAAAAGCGGGGTAGCAGGTCAGGCAAGTAGGTCGCCGCTTGTTCTTCAGAGGTGCCTAGCCGAATGATTTCACCATGTGTCCCCCCCCTAAGAAGGTCTTTCGCTTCATCTTCTAATTTAAGCATGTGACGTGCGTAGGGCAGCAATCGCTCTCCCGCTGCCGTTAGCAATACGCTACGGCTAGTGCGTTCAAATAGTGGCTGGCGCATCTGATCTTCAAGGCGCTTGATTTGCAAACTCATCGCCGATTGAGTTCGATGAAGGACCTTGCCGGCGGCGCTAAACCCTTGGCATTCCGCTACGGTGACAAAGGCGCGAAGTAAGTCCGTATCCATAGTGCATGAGCCTTTTAAATGGGTGGTATCTTAACTATTCATTTTTATTATGAGGCATCCACCACTACTCTGTCTAAAACGCCATTAAACGCGACGTTATTTAACACGATGTCGTATTCAAAACGTTAATGAGACAGGAGTATTTTTTCATGCAAGCGAATGCGGTTGCGCCTTCAGCGAGCGCCCTAGATGGCCTTATTGATCTCAAAACATACCCCCTTGATGCGCTGGACACCGACACCGGGCGAGCATTAATCGACCAGTGTCGCCGTCAGCTAGACGAAGACGGATGCGTTGTGCTGAAAAACTTTGTTCCCGAGGAAGCGTTAGCGCGCCTTGAGCGGGAAACAGAGCGGCTATCGCCCGATGCCCACTACAATCAAACCGAGACGAATCCGTATAACAGTGAAGGAGACCCGTCACTGCCGGCTACGCACCCCAAAAACCGCTTTGATGATCGCACCAATGGTTTTGTGGCCGGAGACCGTATCGGTAGTGACACCATTATTCGCCAGGTATATGAAAACCCTGAATTTCAGCGCTTTATTGGGGCCGTCGTCGGCATGGAAGAGATTCACCAGTATGCCGATCCGCTGGCGGACTTGGTGGTCAACGTGTTGCGTGAGGGCTGCCAGCATCCGTGGCACTACGACACCAACGAGTTCATTGTCACTCTGATGACACGGCAATCTCATGGCGGTGGACGTTTTGAGTATGCGCCGGGTATCCGTAGCCCCGAAGGGGAAAACTTTGACGAGGTTGAAAAAGTGATCGACGGCGATCGCTCGCGACTGAAAGCGTTGGACCTTCAGCCAGGGGATCTGCAGGTGTTCTTTGGCCGCTATTCTCTTCACCGCGTGACACCGGTTGAAGGTGATAAAGAGCGCCACACCGTGATTTTTGCTTACGCCAAAGAGCCTGGCTTTGTGGGTCGACCGGAGCGTGCTGAGCGCATCTTTGGCCGCATGGCGCCGGTTCATGAACGAATCCTTAAAGATGGCATGCAGCGTAGCGATAGCCTAGCAGACTAACCTGCTCTTCAACGCTCCCCCAATACGCAAACCCAACCCTGACGCGAGAGATACCATGAGTATTGTCGAAAGCGAAAACCTTACCGATAACGAACCGGACCAGATTCCTGTGGTGCCGTCGGCGCCGATGGCGAACGGCGATAGTATTCCCACAGCCTTTGACCCCAAACAGCTGCGCGCCGGCCGCCTTGAGCGTTTGCGCGCCATGATGGCGGAAGAAGGCTATGCGGCATTGGTGCTGTTTGACCCGAATAACCAGCGCTACGCGACAGGCTCGCGCAATATGTTTGGTTACTTCCTGCGCAACTCCACGCGTTACGTTTATGTACCGCTGGAAGGGCCGATTATTCTGTTTGAATACCCTGGCAGTGCGCATGTGTCGACTTGGCTTGAGACCATTGATGAGGCACGCACCTCTAAGGTGGTGTGGTCGGCAGTGAATCAGCGCGATGGTATGTCGTCTGACCCCTTTGGTGTCGAGATTGCCGAACTGGTCAAAGAGCACGGCAAGGGTAATAAGAAAGTCGGGCTCGACCGTTGTGCGCTTAATCTCGCGCGTGCCTTAGAAGCGCAGGGGCTTGATGTTTATGATTGCATGCAGGACACGCTGCACTGTCGCCGCATCAAAACACCTGAGGAAATCGCCTGCTTAGCGCAGTCAATGGCCGCCAGTGAAGCCGCCGTGGCGGAAGTCGAAGCCGCGATTAAACCGGGCATCACCGAAAACGAACTGTTCGCCATCATGTACGGCGAAGTGATCAAAGGGGGTGGTGAGTTTATCGAAACCCGCTTGCTCTCGTCGGGCCCGCGCACCAACCCTTGGTTTAACGAAGCCAGCGACCGCAAGATTCGTCCTGGCGAGCTGGTGGCGCTGGATACCGACACGATCGGCTGTCATGGTTACTATTCAGATTTTTCGCGTACGTTCCACGTTGGGCCTGGTAAACCTTCGGCCTATCAGCGCGAAATTTATCGCATGGCTTACGATCAGGTACACCACAACATGGGCTTACTCAAGCCGGGCATGAGCTACCGTGAAATTGCTGAGCAGGCCTGGAAAATCCCGGAGCGCTTTATCGACCGCCGTTATCCGTCGATTATACATGGTGTCGGGATGCATGGTGAGACGCCGCTGGTGGCGCACCATATGGACTTTGATAGGTTCTCCAAAGACGGTGTCCTTGAGCCGGGCATGGTGGTGTCGGTCGAAAGTTACATTGGTGAAGTCGGCGCGGCCGATGGCGTCAAACTTGAAGAAGAAGTGTTGATTACCGATACCGGTATCGAAAAACTTTCACGCTACCCCTTCAACGACGAGCTGCTAAAAAAGGAAGTGTAACCCCGTGTCCGATTCATCGCTGACGACTGTTCCCCACTGGATAGGTGGGGACCCGATAGAAGCAACACGTTATTTACCCGTGATAGATCCGGCGTTTGCTAAGCCGGTTCGCCAAGTGGCAATGGCGGATACGCCACTGGTCAATACCGCCGTGGAAAAAGCATTGGCGGCGTATCCTACCTGGCGTGATATGCCACCTAGCAAACGTGCGCAGGTCATGTATCGCTTTAAAATGCTGTTAGAGCGTGATGCTGAGGCGTTATGTGAGCTGATTAGCGAAGAGCATGGCAAAGTATTGGAAGATGCCATGGGGGAGCTCAAGCGGGGTATCGAAAACGTCGAGTACGCTTGTGGCATTCCCGAACTCTTAAAAGGGGAGTATTCCCATAACGCTGGTCCAGGCATTGATACGTGGTCAAACCATCAGCCGGTGGGAGTGGTGGCTGGCATCACACCGTTTAACTTTCCCACGATGGTGCCGCTATGGATGTTCCCCATGGCGATTGCGTGTGGCAACTGTTTTATTTTGAAACCGTCAGAGCAAGTGCCTTCGGTAGCCATCAAAATGGCAGAGCTCCTTGAAGAGGCGGGACTGCCAGCCGGCGTGTTTAGCGTCATACAAAGCGACCGTGAAGCCGCCGAGGCACTCGTCGAACACCCCAACGTTAAAGCGCTGTCGTTTGTTGGTTCAACGCCGGTAGCCAAAGCGATTTATCAGCGGGGTGCCGCGCTAGGGAAACGCGTACAAGCATTGGGTGGAGCGAAAAACCATGCGGTAGTGCTGCCTGATGCGGACCTTGAAAATGCGGCCAATACCTTGATTGGCGCCGCTTACGGTAGCGCCGGTGAGCGCTGCATGGCGATTTCGGTGGTGGTGTGTGTGGGCGAGCAAACCGCTGATAAGCTGGTAGACAAGATTGCGGAAAAAGCCAAGCATCTCAATATTGGGCCCGGCACGGAACCGGGGCTGGATATGGGGGCCTTGGTGAACGAAGCCCATCGTGATCGGGTGGCAGGCTATATCGCTCAAGGCGAATCAGCTGGCGCGGTATTAAAACTCGATGGTCGCCAACATCCGCTGGTGGAAAACTCCCCAGGGTATTTTCTTGGCGCGACGCTATTTGACCATGTCACTTCCACCATGCCTATTTACCAAGACGAGATTTTTGGCCCGGTATTGTGCGTTGTTCGCGTGGAGACATTTGATCAAGCCGTTGAGCTGATTAATGCCCACCAGTATGGCAATGGCACCTGCTTATTTACCCGCGCCGGCGAGGCTGCACGTCGTTTTGCCGATGAAATTGAAGTCGGCATGGTGGGTATCAATGTGCCGCTCCCTGTACCGGTAGCTTTTCATAGCTTTGGTGGGTGGAAAGAGTCACTGTTTGGTGACTTGCATGCCTACGGCCCCGATGCCGTGCGCTTCTACACGCGGCGTAAGGCGGTTTCACAACGCTGGCCGGCGGAAAGTGCGCAAGAGACGGCACAGTTTAATTTTCCCTCCCATTGAACGCTTTCCTTCTGACTGAACGTTTTCTTTCTCGCTGAATATTGAAAGCCCTGCCCGTCAGTGACTTCTTCTGGCGGGCAACTAGCCGTTTGCTAGCGATAACCCGCCATCAGTTCCCTCACCAGGGGAGTATCGGCATCACGATGGGTAGGTAATTCGAAGCGGGCTTTGGCAATCGCGGTGCGGGAAAGATCCGCGACAATCAGCGCTTCTTCATCCTCGGCCTGTGCAAGTGTTTCTCCCCCCGGGCCGAGAATGCGCGAGCCGCCCCAGAAATGGCTTTCGCCTTCTGCGCCAAAGCGGTTCGCCATAATGACCGGTGTGCCATAAGTCATGGCGTAAAACCGCGTATTCAACGCCCAGTTTTCTTCATTGGAAAAGTCGTCGCTGACGATGCCACTGGCTGAGTTAATCGGCGCGCACAGCACCGTCGGGCGGGCGAGCAGGGCGGCGTGCACGAGCGCCGGGTTCCATAAATCCGCACAAATGAGCTGCGTGGCCGACCAGCCAGGGCAGATATCAGTGTGTGTCAGTTCGCTGCCATGGGTAAACCATTTGCCTTCTTCCAGCCCGCCATAGGTGGGCAGGTTAAGCTTGCGATGCACGGCCATTAGTTGGCCGTGCTGAAAGATGGCCAGTGCGTTGTAGTACTCACCGGGGCTTGCCTCTTCCACGAAACCCACCACCACCTGCATCGTGCCGCACGCGTCGGCGAGTGTTCTAAGGCGCGGGTCTTCCAAGGGCATTGCCACCTGCATGACTTGGCTGGCCAAGCGGTAGCCCGTTAGCGATAGCTCGGGGAACACCAGTAATTCCACGCCTTCGTGCTGTGCCTCGGCAATTAGCGTCAAATGGCGGTCGATATTGGCGTTCAACTCACCCAGTGTTGTGTTGATTTGCGCGGCACCGACGCGAAGCTTGTCTTGATAATGCATGACGGGCCTCTGGTAAACGATTGCACAAGAAAAGCCGCCCTTTTGGGCGGCTTTTGCTGCGGTGTAATGGCAAGGCATTATGCCAGTGCCATGAACGAGCGCCTAGCGGGTGTTACAGAAGATCATTCTCTTTTAGGAAGCTTTCGCCTACGTCTTCAATCGTCTCACGCTCGACATCGACGCGGGCGTTGAGTTCGGCCATGGTGGTGTCATTCAGTAGGGCGGAAAGACGATTCATCTGGTCGGCAAGCTCAGGATTGGCTTCCAGTGTTTCTGTGCGTACCACCGGCGCGAGGGCATAAGCCGGGAAGAAGCCCTGATCGTCTTCGAGCACGTAAAAGTTAAACGCGGGGATGCGACCGTCGGTGGCAAACACCAAGCCGACGTCGACTTCCTCATCACGCAGCGCTTGATAGACTAAGCCTGAGTCC
This sequence comes from Vreelandella vilamensis, assembly GCF_031451755.1. Taxonomy (NCBI): domain Bacteria; kingdom Pseudomonadati; phylum Pseudomonadota; class Gammaproteobacteria; order Oceanospirillales; family Halomonadaceae; genus Vreelandella; species Vreelandella vilamensis. Next base: position 112,321 of record NZ_JARWAN010000006.1, read on the forward strand.
ATGCGGCTCACTTCACTGCGGCCCACACGAAAATCGTAGGCTTCCATCAGCGGACGCCAGCCATCTTCACGGGCATAGAATTCGGCGTTCAACGCAAAGGTCAGGCCTTCATCATTGTTAACCGCGTCGGCCAAATCGGAGAGGGTTTTGATGCCACGTTCCTCGGCGGCCGCTTCGCGCATGGCGAGCGCATAAGTATTGTTGGCATCGGACGGCTCAAGCCAGGTTAGGCCTTTCTCAGCGTCGAGTTCCTTGACCCGTTGGTAGGTTTCTTCGGGGCTTAGGCTTTCGGTAATGTCGTTGTAGTTGATCAACGACGTGCCGGTATATTCCCAATAAAGGTCTATCTGGCCGTTTTCTTGGGCTTGGCGCAGAATGGCGGAGCCCATGCCTGAGCGGTTATCGACGTCGTAACCCAAGCCATCCAAGTACTGTGTTGTCATGGTGGAAAGGATCTGTTGCTCGGTAAAGTTCTTACCGCCCACGCTAATTTCGTTGGCGCTAGCAAGCGAAACGCTGCTTGCCAGGGCAATACTTGTCAGTGTTGTGGTTAATGTTTTCATCAGATTTTGCGCGGGAAACCCGGTGCTTTTAGCGCCGGGAGGGATAGCGCGTCGTGCGAAGCACGACCTGGATTACGCCACCGCCTGCCCCGCTTCTCCTTTCAGGTTAATGGCTGGTAAAAGGTGATAGCCGTAGCCATCACCGCGCTGGATCAAGGTGCAGTGCTTATGCGAAATGCCTTGCACCGCACCCTGTTCGGTCTGGATGTTAAAGCTGCCGGTTTTACGCACCGCGACACGGCCCGTATGGGTACCGATTTTCTTGCCGGTGGGCACGATGGCGTTGACCATATCGCCAGTCTGGAAGCCGTGTACCTGCTTTTGCCGCATTAAAACGCCCCGGCGAAAGCCGAACTTATCGAGCCGTGTGCGTTGATAACTGCCTCGCCCGGTGGCTTTGATCGTTAATGTCGGTACCTGCCAGTCGTGCAAGGCATCGAGTAGGCCGACACAGGCCGCGTCCAGGCCATGGGTTTTGGGGATGCCGAGATGCTGGCGGTTGTACTTGGTACGACCACCCGTGCCCACGGCGACCGGCAAGCCAGTGGCTTCCAGGGCGTTAAACAGCGCCCAGCGGGTGGCGTTGACCGCGCTGGCATCACGCAACGGGCGTTGTTGCTGGCACTGCACCCGCTCAAGCCGTGCCTCAGCAGTGTGGCCGTATTTTTTCAGGCGCTTCTTGAGTCCTTTGCTGGTAGCAAAAAAGTCGGCAAGCGGCTGGCTATCCTTTTCCTGATTGCAGTCGTGGCAACTTAAGGTCAAATTGCTAATCCGGCTTGAGCCGCCTCGGCTGCGCGCCACGATATGCTCGACTTCCAGCGGGGTGTAGGTGGCGCCGCAGTAGGCACATTCCCGGCCCCGCTTTTCCAGCAGGTATTCACGCACCTCGTATCCCAGCAAGGTGCCTTGCTGGTACTCGACGCCGCTGATCTCGGGGTTTTCCAGCTTTTGCGTATCAAAGCGTACCAATTCCTGATCTAGCGCCGTGATGGGCGCTAGTTTGCACAACCGATCCACCCAGGCCATCGTGGTATCAATACGGTGCTGGAGGCTAGGCGCCAGCCAGCCCTTGGGCTTGGTGCGGTTATTAAACCGTGGCGCCCGGTGGCGCAGGTTTTTGCTACGGCGACGACGCCGAAAGGCCGCGCGTTGTTGCAACGCTTTTTTAATCTGAAAGCCGCGATGCACCAACTCAAACAAGCAAAGGACGTTCTGCCCATTATCGGCCTCACGTACCACGGCCAAGCCGGTCGTCTTGCTGCCGGGATCGAGCTTGAGGCGCAAGGGTTGTGTGTCACCACCCACGCGATCTTTGAGCCGGATCGTAAACGGATAGCGCTTATGCACCGCTGCGCGACCGCGCTGAAGCAGTAACCGCGCCCGCTTTTCGCTGCACGGCATCAACAGCCGCTTGTGTTTGTCCCATACGAAAACCGCCATGCGATTTTCTCCTGTTTTAATGCCCTTACGGGCCTAGTGTCGCGGGGCTTTCGCCCCGTCTCCCCTCGGGAATGTGCTACACCGGATTGGCTTTTCGCCGCCTTGCCACCTTCGGCGCTTACTCCTACGCCAGCATGATGGTTCGTTCCAGAGTCCAAAGCTGAGGAAGCACCTCGGAGTGGGTCTTTACCCTATGTAGCACGTAGCGGGCTGGTTACCGCTTTCCCTGGTCAACCGTGCGAACTTGTTAAGTCACAAGCTCTGAGTTTTTAGCCCCGAGTAGTTGACCATCGGGTCCTTCTTTTATTAGTAAAGCTTAGATATTGATGGCGTTTAAGGATTAGGCTCGGGCGGGGTTAACCCCACGGGGAACCAGGAGAAACGCTACCAACGCGATAAGGGCATCGACCACGATGGCCAAAAGTGCTGTCGGAATGGCGCCTGACAGCATCATGACCGGGTCGTAAAGATCAATGCCGGTAAAAATCAGCTCACCGAGGCCGCCTGCGCCGATCAAAAAGGCGAGGGGCACCGTGCCCACGTTGATCGTTAGCGCCGTACGCATCCCCGCAAAAATCACATAGAGGGCATTAGGTAACTCGACTTTGAAAAGCCGTTGCATGGGTGACATGCCAATACCAGCGGCCGCTTCCATGAGTGCCGGATTAACTCCTTTTAATCCCGTGTACGTGTTACGGGTAATGGGCAATAGTGTGGCCACAAAAAGCCCAAAAACGGCCGGTACCGTGCCAATGCCTAAAAAGCTCATCGACAGCGCAAGCACGGCAAGCGTCGGGATGGTGGTCCCTACGTTGAGCACTTGCATTAGCGATTCCGCTACGCCCGACATTTTGGGGCGCGACAGCACGATACCCAGCGGAATGGCAACGACAATTGCCAGGCTTCCCGACATTAACGTGAGCCATATATGCTGCACCATCAAATACTGAACGTCCGGTAGATACCAGATAAAGTCGTCAATGACGCCGCTAGATTGGCTCCATACGCCGGTGAAAAAAATGGCCACCAGCACCAATACCTTAAGCGCCCCTTTTATGGATCGTATAGGCATGGTTACTCCTTAATGGCCGCCGATGGTTTGCGGTCATCCCCCTGGCGTGCGCGATAGCGTGCACCTAGGTGACTGGTCATGGCGCGCTGGGTAATTTGGCCGCACACGGTTCCTTCTTCATTAACGCAGGGAAGCCAGGTTTGGCCGTGGGCAAACATTAGTGAGGCCGCTTTGCGAAGGTCGTCGTCAAGGCCAATAACGGCAGGGACGGCTTGAAAATGATCGCGGCAGTAGCCTTTGGTGGTGCGAGCGACCGATCGGTCAATGATACCGGCGGGCTGCTTTCGCTCATTCACCATCAGGATGGCATTTTGATAACCGTAGTCATCAATTTTCGCCATCGCTGTCTCCAGCGTATCGCTTGGCATGACCGTGCCGATTTCGTTAGTGACAATTTCGCGCACTTTGACCAGATTTAAGCGCTTAAGCGCGCGGTCTTCACCGAGGAAGGATTCGACAAAGGCGTTTTTGGGCGCCCCCAACAAGTCGTCGGGCGTGGAGTACTGAACCAGCTTTCCCTCACGAAAAACCGCTATGCGGTCGCCCATTTTGATGGCTTCATCAATGTCATGGCTGACGAACATAATGGTTTTGTTGAGTTCTTGCTGCATCTTCAAAAACTCATCTTGAATGACCGCGCGATTAATCGGGTCGATGGCCCCAAAGGGCTCATCCATCAGCATGACCGGCGGGTCGGCGGCTAGCGCGCGGGCCACACCAATACGTTGCTGCTGGCCACCGGATAATTCACTAGGGAAGCGTTTGAGAAAGGCATCTGGCTCTAATGCGATCATCGCCATCATCTCGCGCGCCCGTGCTTTGTACTTGGCTTTATCCCAGCCTAATAGCTTCGGCACAATGGTGATGTTTTCCTCAATCGTCATGTTAGGAAACAGGCCGATTTGCTGGATCACATAGCCAATATTACGGCGCAATGTTTGGGTATCGAGACCGGTGGTATCGTCCCCATTAATAAACACTTTTCCGGCGGTGGGCTTAATGATCCGGTTGATCATTTTGAGTGTGCTGGTCTTGCCGCAGCCTGAGGGGCCAATAAGGATACAAATTTCCCCTTCCGGCACTTCCATATTGATATGGTCAGCAGCAACCACAGCGCCTTTTGGCGTATCGAACACCTTCGTCAGGTTATCCAGTCGAATCATAGTGGTGTGTGTCTCTTATAGTCGAAATGGTATCTGGCAAAAGGCATTAGCTCGCTGCAGCTTCACGGCTCATCCCTCTAGGGGTTAGGCGCTTTTGTAAATACAGCAGCGAGTAGTCAACAATAATCGCCAGCAAGCTGACGGCGATGGCTCCCACAATCAGCTGACGCGGATCAGACTGAGAAATACCGCGACTAATGAAGGTGCCAAGGCCGCCAGCGCCGATATAAGCCGCAATGGCCATGACGCCGATATTGAGCACAACCGCCGTGCGAACCCCTGCCATGATGACCGGCACCGCAAGCGGGATTTCGACCAAGCGCAAGCGCTGGTTGGGGCTCATGCCGATGCCTCTAGCGGCTTCTCGCAATGCGGGGTTGACGTTATTGATCGCCGTGTACGTGTTGCGAATGATGGGCAATTGAGAGTAGAGCAGTACCGCAATAACCGCCGGCACATAACCGATGCCATGCCCGATTAGCGATAAAACGGGAATCATGATGCCAAACAGCGCGATTGAGGGAATGGTGACAATAATGGAGGCCATATAAAGCACCCCCTGAGCTACCCGCTCATTTTTGGTAATAGCAATACCAATCGGCACGCCGGTCAAGGTCGCAATGCCAACGGCGACACCTACAAGCGCAATATGCTCAATCGTGCGCGTTAGCAATAGACCCGCATTATCTAAGGCGTAGAGAAATAGCTCCAAACGCTGCCTCCTTATTATGTAGAGATGCTCGTTATTAAGAGTACTGGTCGCCGTTTTAAAAAGGCTCATGCACGCTGATGGTGCTTAAAACGGAGCTCGTCAGGGCACAGCGCCAGCGTGTCTAGAAGAAACGCAGCTTATCAAAAGAGTAGCTGAATTATGGGGAATGGGCATGACGATGGGTAATAGGCACAATCAGGGGGCGTAATAGATAATTTTTATGAAAGCGATTTGATGGTCAATATTGTTACAGTCCGCAGCGCGGGGGTGGGATGGGGGTAACAGCAAAAGGCCGCCCGAAGGCGGCCTAAAGTCACGTTCACGTTACCGTTGCGATCAGTTTTCTAGAACGGCTTCCATCGTGATGTCGGCATTTAAAAGTTTTGAAATTGGGCAGTTTTGCTTGGCATCATTAGCCGCTTTCTCAAATGCCGCTTGATCGGCACCTGGCACATTGCCGCGGGTGGTCAGATGCACTGCCGTCACGGAGAGTGTTTCTGGGTCCAACGTCACGGTAGCTTCGGTGTTGATGCTGCTCGCCGGATGGCCGGCTTTTTCTAACTCCGATGAAAATGCCATGGAAAAGCAGCCGGCGTGGGCGGCCCCAATTAGCTCCTCTGGATTGGTGCCCTGAGCACCTTCAAAACGTTTACGAAAATCGTAGGCGACGTCATTTAGGGCGCCACTGTTGGTAGATAGGATGCCGACGCCATCTTTCAGGCCGCCTTTCCATTGGGCCGTTGCCGAATTTGTTATCGTCATAAAAGCTCCTAGTCAATTGGGGTTTTATACTGCTAAATTTAATGTGTTAATGCTGATGTTTTTATCATGTTGATTCAGAGTTGCCATCGTCAAAGTAAAGTCGATACTACAATGGCAAGTCACTAGCAGCGTAGTCTAGTATTGCGCTTTTTTCTTCGTCTCGCTTTTTCCACCCGATGCTTTTAACGTCAAGCTTGTCTCCAAGTGAAATAGAACGAAACGGCTGAGCAAATGGCTGAGTGAAGGTTCTGAAGATCAAATAGCAAGCATGACAAGGAGAGCCAGATGAACGCAAGTGAGATCATCAAGCGCAACAACGTGACTATCGTAGGCGAGGGTACGAAAACGTTAATGCTGGCCCATGGCTTTGGTTGTGACCAGCAAATGTGGCGCTTTCTTACCCCTAGCCTTGAGAAAGACTACCGCTTGGTGCTCTTTGATTATGTCGGCTCGGGTGGTTCGGATATCACGGCCTTTGATGCTGAGCGCTATTCTAGCGTCGATGGCTATGCTCAGGATGTTATTGAGATCATTGATGCCCTGGAGCTTAAGAATATCAACATGGTGGGGCACTCGGTGAGCAGCAACATCAGCTTGATAGCAAGCCAGGCAAGACCTAAGCTGTTCGACAGCTTGATTTTTATCTGCCCCACACCGCGCTTTTTGAATAGCCCGCCTGACTACTTTGGCGGCTTCGATCAAGAAGATATTCAGGATCTCATCGATCTCATGGACATGAGTTATATGGGGTTTGCGAGCAAGCTAGCCCCCATGGTGGCAGGTGAGGACATTAATTCCGGCCTGTCCCAGGAACTCTCGACAAGCTTCTGCGCCATCGACCCCAAGGCCGCCAAGGCCTTTGCTGAGGCGACCTTTTTTGCTGACTGTCGCCATCTGCTGCCCCTGAACAGACATCCCAGCCTCATCATCCAGAGTCGATTCGATGCCTTGGCTCCCGAGCATGTGGGGGAGTACATGCACGAAACCATGCCGCAAAGTACGCTCCGCGTTATTGAGGCTGTCGGCCACTGTCTGCATATGTCGCACCCGCAGGAGGTCTACGCGGCAATCCAAGACTTCATGATCGAGGCTTAATTTACAAAATTTGCACAGCGTGGCTGAAAGCCATGAACTGCGAGAACAAGCTGGCGTGTGGTTTTGCTCGTCAGACATGGCGTTTGAGCACGCCTATGTCGCTGCCGATGCTGCGCTGTATCAAGTCAAGCAAGCTGGTCGTGATGGCTGGGCGGTGGATTACCCGACGACGCCTGCCCAATGTTCTGTATAGGCTGTATGTTCTGTGTAGGCTGTATAGTCTCAGGAGCGTCGAACCACCACTGGGGTAGCAGCTGCTGAACTTGCGGACTGCCAAAACGGTCATCAATCAGCTCAACTACCCCGGTATCCTCTGGCGTGCGAATCAAACGCCCTGCCGCCTGAATCACCTTGCGAATGCCAGGGTAGAGATAGGTGTAGGCGTACCCTTGACCAAACCGCGCTTGAAGCCGTTTGGCTAGCTGTTCGTGGAGGTCGTCGTAGGGCGGAAGCCCTAGGGTGGCGATGAACACCCCGATCAATGCATCCCCGGGAAGATCTATCCCTTCTGAGAAAACCCCACCGAGCACCGCAAATCCCACGACGCCGCGTTCAGCCCGAAAGCGCTCAATGAATGCAAGTCGGGCCTGTTCGGTCATGCTGGGCGATTGGGCCATGACCGGCATATCCGGGCAGTGTAAGGTTAGCTCACCGAGCAACTGCTCTAGATAAGCAAAGCTACTGAGATAGACCAGATAATTGCCCGGTGCCGCGCGGTATTGGTTGGCTATCCGCTGGCTGATCGGTTGAAGCGAACGCTGGCGATCCTTAAAACGGGTGCTGATGTCGATGATTCGAGGGTCAAGTTGGTCGGCGCTAAACGGGCTGTGGATGGACTCCCAGCAGGTCGTTGTCGGTAAACCGAGCAAATCCTGATAGTAACGGGCAGGGTTGAGCGTTGCCGAGAAGAGGACGCTGGCTTGTGCTGCCAGAAAGCGCTCAGCTAGAAAATCCGTCGGTATCAGGTTCTGTATCGACAGGCTTGCGGCGAATGACCGGTGTTTTCGCTTGCCTTCCACCGGCTTCACTTCAAGGGTGCACAGCGAATGATCACCGAATAACTCCATAAGCTTCATGAAACGAAGGGTATCGAACAGCAGTGACTGCAGTTCTGGGATGACGGGGTGCTCTGTCATGTAATCGGTCAGGTCGCCAACCAGACGTTGCAGTGCCCCGTTAAGTTCGGTGGGGACTGCCGAAAGGTGCTGCTTTAAAGGCTGTTGATTGGGCAGGGCAGTCGTCTCCACGTGGTGATCAATAACCTTGCTCCATGCCCGTTGGACCGCGCGAAAAGTATTGCTGAGGGCCTTGGGCGCCGTGCGGGCGACAACACGAAACTGCCATTGACGTAATTCGCCTGAGTACATGCCACGGGCTCGGTCAATCAGATTGTGCCCCTCATCTATCAGCGGCACTACGCGCCAGTCGTTTTGTCGGGTGAGGCCATATAGGATGGCGTGTTGATCGAAGTAGTGATTCACGTCACCGACCACCACGTCAGACCAACGTGCCATTTCTTGGGCAAGGTAGTACGGGCAAATAGAATGTTCCAAGGCCAATGTCCGCAGGCGCGTACGATCTAGCCAGCGGGCGTCGGCAGCGGCTTGTCGAGCGGCGGGTAAGCGGTCAAAGAACCCCGCAGCCAAGGGGCAATCATCGCCATGGCAGGCACGATCTGGATGCTCACACGCCTTATCGCGAGCCGTCAGTTCCAGCACTCTGAGCGGCAAAATCTCATCCTCACCTGCGAAAGTCTCATCCTCACCCGCGGATGGCCGAAGCTTTTGCAGGCTATCGAGTATCAGTTGCCGCCCGGTTGTTCGCGCCGTAAGGAGAAACAGCTTGTCGAGCTGGCGCCTCGGCATAGCCATCAGAGCCGGGTAGGTAACGCCAAGGGTTTTGCCGATTCCGGTCGGGGCCTCAAGCAACAGCGCACGCTCGGTGCTAATCCCCTTGTAAACGGTTTCACTCAGCGAGCGCTGATGGGGGCGGAAACTTGAGAAAGGAAATGCCAGGATCATTAACGCCTGATCACGCTGCTGGCGATGCTCGGATTCCTGTTGATGCCAGTCGCGGTAGCGAAGGCACAATGCCATCAAACATTCATGCAACGGCCCGCGTTCCCAGGTTTCCTCGAAAGGGCTTTCCTGATCTTTGGCGATATCGTAATACACCAAACGAAGCGTAACGCTGGCCAAGTCATCACGCTGGCAGAGCAGGGCGCCGTACACTTTTAGCTGCGCCCAATGCAGGCGCCGTTGTCCGGGGCCGACGCGGGCAAGATCACCGCGATGGGTTTTGATTTCTTCCAGTAACGGGGGTGATTGCCCGGGCAGGTAGCCATCGGCGCGGCCGCGCAGTTGAATCCCTAAACACTCGCCTTCCAACACGTATTCCGGCTGGTAGCCTTGAGGCCGCCGAGATTGCAGCGTTTTGTGGCCTTTGATCCCCTCAGCCGAGGTAGGCGAGGGGGTGTAACGGTGCTCAAGGCCTCCTTCGCGGGCGGCAAACTCGCACAGTGATTGAACGGCGACTTTCACGAATTTGCCTCACTCCAGCGTACGTGCAGGACACTGACGGGCATGCTGTGTGCCAGCATGGCTTGCATCCATAGCCGTTGAGAGTCTTGTAGGCGGTCACCGGGCCCTTTTACCTCAATTAGCCGATAGCGAGCGGCATTGTGATTTAATGCGATCAGATCCGGCAGCCCTCGACGGTGGTGTCGAAGGTCCAGTAGCAGGTGGCGAAATACAGCTTCAAGGTGGGCGGCGGGAATAATGTCCAATGCGCTCTTAACCAATTCAAACGTCAGGCTAGGCCAATAGATCAGCGAACAACTGATCCCCCGTTTCTGTTCGAGCCGTTCAAGGATGGTGGCTTGGTAGCGCCCGGTACGTAGCTGATCGAAGCCCGCTTCAATCCACATTGTTCGCGCATCGGCAAAACCGGGTCGGAACAAATCGGCGGGGCCAGGCTGGAAAGGATTAAAAAATGCGCCGCGCACGGGGGCATATAAGGCCGGCCAAAAAAGTAAGGCAAAAAGGCCGGTAAAAAGGTGGTTTTCAACATGGAATAGCCGCGTGTCCGTATCCGACAACGCTTCAATAACGGCACTTTCTACCCGGTGAAAGGCTGGCTTGACCAAGGTCAGTGTGTCGAGGGGCACCTCGAACGGTTTAGGCGCGAGATAATCCAGCCCCGCCTTGCGCGCGGAACGCTTAAGAATGCGTTGCAGTCCGATACGAATCTCGGGTTGAGAAATCTGCTCATAGGCCTTCGTTGCTAACGTGAAGACGTGCTCAGCCGGTTCGCGTTTTTCCAACAGTCGAAGGGTGCGTAACTGCGCTTCACGATGCTGACTTTGCCGGTATAAGTTAAGCGCCTGTTCAATTTGTTGTTGCCGCTCGGCTTCGCGCCCGATCTGAAACAGCACTTTCTGGCGACGGTAGTTGATCCAGTCGCACTCGATGGGCGCGGGGAGGGCCTGACAGACCTCTTCGATTGATTCACCTAACGCCACCCTGTCTCGCAGCTGTTGCAGAGCTAGGTACAGATCCACCTCGGCGCGGCGTTGGAACGGACGTGAGGCGGGTGTAAGCGAGACGGGCTCGAAACGTTGCAGGCCAAGCTCGGTCAGCACAAATTCCGACCAGCTCTGGTAGAGATTGCCAAAAAACATCAGGCGCAGCCGGTCAAACAACGTAGTGCAGCGGATTTCCAATACATCAAAAGGGGCGTCGGGCCACCAGTCCCGTAATCGCTTGGGCGCTTCGTCAGCAAAATGTTCAAGCAAGCGCCCGAGCGCATCCGATTTACGACAAGACGCCGCCAAGGTGTGTTCAGGCAAGAGCTGGTTAGCCAGCAATCGGCATTCCTCGCGCCGGCAAACATCACCGAGCGCTTGTATGGATAGCGCTGGCTTATCATCAACCAATCCCGTGGCGACTAATTGCCGTATTGCCGCGTCCCGCTCGGGGACTTCGCTGTAGTTGAGGTTATCTTGGCGGAACAGGCTGCCTTTGCGCATCACCATGCGGATCAATAAAGCTTGCGTCGGTTCCTCAAGCGCCAATAAATCCTCCAGTTGTTGGATTTCGTCTGAGAGCAACAAGTCAGCGTATTGATTTAGGCACAGCGTTATTACCTGCCGCGCGTTGCGTAGGTAATAAAGGGGATCATCCAGGGAGGCGGTCGCGATAACGGCAATATTCATGATGAGATTGTACCGCATCTAGACGGGCTTGAATCTGGTATCGTGGGGGCTGGGGAATTTGAATCCTGTTTTATCACTGAATCGAGGAATACGCGTGAGCCTTCAAGATAAGCTCCATCAGGTACAGCAAAGCGTTGCGTCAGGCGCTATCGCATGGCCCACTAACATCGTCGAGTTAGTGCCGGAAAATGATTCGCTGGTGTTCACCATGACGGATCATGGCGAACTTAGCGTGACCGTCACTTGTGGCGAAGACGAATGGCTGGTAATGACTGAGGTGGCGCCGGTATCGGCGGTGAAAGATGTCGCTGCCTTTAACCACACACTCCTGCGCTTAGGTATGGCACTTCCGCTGGTGAGCGTGGGTATTGCCCAGCTGGGTGAGGGGGAGTCATACGTCGTGTACGGCCAGCTCTTTGCTGACTGTAAGCTCGAAGCGTTGAGCGCTGAAATCGAAGCATGTGCCGATGCTGCGCTGGAAGTTGCCGATCTCATCGATAGCGATTGACATCCTCCCCACCCTTCAGCGCTGGCGCGCTTCAGGTTGAGGATTCCCAGGTCGTTACCTTCCTGGTTTCTGCTTCCAAGACGATTGCCCGAGGGAATGGCTTGGTTATCGCCGCAAAATCCCAGTGGGGATTTTGCGGCGATAACCAACGCCTATCCCCCAGGTCTCACATCGTCTCCACAGACGTATACTTCCCGAGTGCCCCTCGGTAGGTCGTGTTGACAATAGGAGTATAGCACTGTGCAAACAGACAGCAAGAGCATCCGATGGATGCCACGCTTGTATACACTCCCTTCGCGCTTCGCGACTCAGGAAGCGGTTTTACGAGCTGTTGGATAACTTTTTTTCAGGAAAAACCCATGCTACTACGCAAAATGATGACCGCTCTCCGCGGCAGAGCCACCGAAACCGGCGAGGCTATCGTGGACAACCAAGCCATTCGCATCATGGAACAAGAGCTCCGCGACGCCAAGCGTGACCTTGACGCGGCCAACGACGAGCTCACCGCGATCATGGCCAAACGTAACTTGGGCGTGAACGAAACCCAAGAAATTGCCAGCAAGATTACCGAGTACGAAAAAAGCGCCATGGCCGCCCTGGATAAAGGTGAGAACGCGCTGGCCGAAGAAGTCGCCGGGGAGATTGCCCGCCTGGAAGGGGAACGCGATATCGCCCAGGCCAATGTCGAGCAATACGACAGCACGATCACCACGCTCAAGTCGAGTATTAGCAAATCCAAAACCGAGATTCGTCGTGTTGAGCAACAGATGTCGCACGTCAAAGCGACCGAAGCCGCCCACAAAGCCCAAGCCGCTGTGGCCTCGCGTCACGCTGGGCATAACGCCAGCATGAACTCCGCGGTTGCCTCACTGGATCGCATTAAGGAAAAGCAAAAGCTGCAGGCCGAAAAACTCAAAGTCGGTGAAGAGCTTGCGAACCAAGATTCCGGTGCTGACCTGGAAAGCCGTCTATCAAAAGCAGGGATCGGGAGCGGCGCCAGCCATTCGGGCAGCGATGTGCTCGCTCGGCTAAAAGCCAAGCAATCGGGTGGCACTGACGCCTAACCATGCTTTCTCGCGCCGACTGTTTGGTCGGCGCAGGGTGACTGAAAGAGACCGCCATGCCCGTTATTCAGCAGTTACTTCGCACCCTTAAAGCCTCAACGCTCAATGTCTCGTGGACATTTTTGCTGTTTGTGGTGCTGGCTCACATGGGTACCACTTGGGTGCTTTATACCCTCGCTGGGGAGCCCATCGCGGAGACATTAAATGCCTGGTTTTATTATTATATTGTGACAGCCAGCACCGTTGGATTCGGGGATTTTAGCCCCGAAACGGTGCTAGGCAAGTGGATCACGGCGCTTTACTTGATACCCGGCGGCATCGCGCTATTTGCCGCGCTGATTGGTAAGGCCACGGTCACGATTTCTGACTATTGGAGATTGCACATGCAGGGGAAAGGCGATTTCCGCCATCTGTCCGGCCATACCTTGGTGATCGGCTGGCACGGCGAAACCACCGAGCGGATCTTGGATATTCTAAAAGAAGATGAAGCGCTCCCCGATGATGTGGTGCTGTGCGTGACGAAGGAAATGAGCAATCCACGGCCGGCCGATTTGAAATTCGTCAAAGGCGAGAGCTTCTCTAACGCCGAGTTGCTTAAGCGCGCGGGCATTGAAAGCGCCAGCCGCATTATTATTTACGATACCAGCGACGAACGGGTCGCCACGGTCGCCTTGAGTGCGTACAGTCTTAAAGCAGCTAACGCTCATATCGTGGCGCACTGCGAGAACCCTGATACCGCCGCGATGCTGCGCCGCACTTTGCCGGGCATTGAGTGTACCGAGGCGCTAGCGCTGGAAATGCTGGTGCGTTCGGCCACGGACGCGGGGATTTCGCGGGTCGTGAACGAGCTGTTGGCCGTCGATCATGGCGCTACGCAATACCAGGCCACGCTGAGTCATCCCCCTGCTGATGCCACTTTTGGCGATCTGTTCTGGAAGGCCAAAACCGCCTGCAACGTGACTATCTTGGGGCTGGCTAACGGGGAGGGCGGCGACAGCATGCTCAACCCGTCGACTGACCGTCCGTTAAAAAATGGCGATATTGTCTACTACATGGCAGATACGCGGCTGACGGAACGCCAGCTGGGTGATTTGCTAACCACGACAGGTTGAGGACGCCATCATGTTGGAATCATTCAAAACCTTGCTTCGTTCACGCTCAGGGCGTGCTCAAGATAGGCATGCAGCACACCTGCAAGCGCGCTCAAAAGGCCTACCGGTCGGGATGGCCCCAGAAGATTTTGCTGGCCTTCGCCTTGGCGGGATGGTGAGCCTCGATATGCTGGCGCTGAAAGCCTTTGATGGTTTGCGCTTTGATTCGTCATGGAGTGGCGAGCCGCAACACATTGCGGCCGTGGGCGTGGTTGAGCTAGGGCAAGGCGAGCAGCTGGTGCGTTTTTATCTCGCGAACGATACGTGGATTCAAGCCTCCGTCGCCAACCAGCAAGTCTTTGAGTACAAAGTTTTCGATTTCTGGGAAGCCACGGATTTGGCCGATGTCGAGTTTGATCGCCAGATTAACGCCCCTGAAGGAAAATCGCTGCCCAATACCCTTGGCCATATCGTGTTCGAGTTGCCGGTGGCGTCAGGGGTGGCAAGACCCACTGTCTACGCGCGTATTTGGGGCGACCCCGAGGCGTCGTGGTCGCCACCGGTCATGCTAGAAGAGCAAGTTGTGTCCAGCGGAGATGCCAACACTAACGGCTTTATCACCCACCATCATTGCATGCTGTACGAGCGCGAGGATGCGGATTCCGATCGCTTTGAGTACATCCTGCTTAGCGCCGAGGCCAATCCGGTGGATGGCACCTACCAGCGTGTGACCAGTTTAGGGGTCGATATCCGCGCCCTGATGATCGACGCGCATTAACTTCAGTATCACTTTTTCATTTAAGGAATCGTCTATGGGACATCTGGGTTTATATCTGTCGGGCTTACCGGCCTTTTTCGCTTACCTCCTGACCGCCTCGCTGTTGCTTGTCGTCTTTATGATGGCGTATAGCCGTATTACCCCACACCACGAATGGACATTGATTCGCGAAGGTAACGTGGCGGCCGCCTTGGCATACAGTGGTGCTACGCTCGGCTTTACGATTCCCCTCTATAGTGCGATGGCTAATTCCGTGTCGTATGTGGATTTTATCGCGTGGGGTATCATTGCGTTCTTTGTGCAAATCGTGACGTTTTTTGTGATCAAAGCGGTGCTTAAATCGCGCGGGGAGAGTTTGTCGTCGCACATCACCGAGGGGCATGTGGCTTACGGCCTGCTTGCCGGTACGATTGCGCTAGCGGTTGGCCTACTGAATGCCGCATCCATGGTCTGGTAAGGAGGTTTTATGGCAAAACAACACGACACTATCCGGCCACGACGTAAGCGTAGCGTCCGTTTAACGCTGGCGTTTATGGGCGCTGGGGCGGCATCCATTCTCTCGGGGTGTGGTAATCCCGACCCCACGCTGGATGCGCCGGAGCTCTCCAACGTCAACTTTACGGAGCCTGAGGCGTATCGCTCGGTCGAGGAATGCGTTAAGGATAACGTTTACACACGCAACGCTTGTGAAGCCGCGTACAACGCCGCGCAAGAAAACACTCCGCGCTTTGCCTCGGTGGAAGAGTGCGAAGCTGAATATGGCGAGGGAAATTGCAACGTCAACAACGGTACTGGTACTGACAATAGCGCCAGCAATAGCGGCGGCGGTAGCTGGGTGGGACCCGCGCTAATGGGCTACATGGTCGGCAACATGATGGCCAATCGTAACCGCGATGGTGCGCGTGTTCGCAGCGTGTATCACGAGCCTATCTACCGCACCCGTGAGAACCGTGGGCAGTGGGGCGCCGCGACCGCACAAACGCGCCAAGAGGTAACCCGGCGCAACACGGCGATTAGCTCCAATGTGGCGAAAGCCAATATGCGCGCCACCCAGCGTTCCGGGTTTGGTTCACGTTCCAGCGCGCGGGGCGGTTTTGGGTCCTAAATATGGTCTGGCGCTTGCCTTCGGGTAAGCACCGGTTCCATGTTTGGCTTTGTCTGATTGCCTCGGTTCTTACTGTTACCTGAAAAGGATGTGTCATGCTGCGCGTCGCCATTCCCGAGCGTCCCCACTGGAAAGCCTTGGCACATGACCTGGGGTTTCACTTTCACACCTTTGAAGGGGAGCGCTATTGGGTCGAGGACGCCTACTACCAGTTCACCTTGGAGCAGGTGGAGCGTGACATCGAGGACCCGACCGAAGCGATTCACGAGCTTTGCATGGACGCGGTGGATCGCATCTGCGCCTCCGATGCGCTATTAAGAAAAATCGCCATCCCCGAGTTCATGTGGGACGCCATTCGCCACTCCTGGTCGAGCGGGCAACCGCACGTTTACGGCCGCATTGATCTGGCTTATGACGGCAAAAATCCGGCCAAGTTTTTGGAATACAATGCGGACACCCCAACGTCGGTGTACGAAGCCGGGGTTTTTTCCTGGGTGTGGCTTGAGCAGTGCATCAACCAAGGCACGCTTCCGCGCCATGCCGATCAGTTCAACGCGATTCAGGAACGTTTGGTTGCGGCGTTCTCGCACGTAAAACAAGGATTACCGGAAGGGCGTCTGCATTTTGCCTCCATCAAAGACCACGTTGAGGATCGTGCCACGGTCGAATATTTACAGGATTGCGCGGTGCAGGCGGGGTTAGAGGCCCCGTTCGTCTTTATGGAAGATATCGGCTACCCGCCAGGCGCCGATCATCCGCGTTTCGTGGATCTCGAAAACCGCCCGATTGACGCGATTTTTAAACTCTACCCTTGGGAAAACATGGCTGACGAGCCTTTTGGTGAGTTCATCCCGTCAATGGATACCCTGTGGTTTGAGCCGCCCTGGAAGGCGATTCTCAGCAATAAAGCGATTTTGCCGCTGCTATGGGAGTGGAACGAAGACCACCCGAATCTACTGCCAGCGTATTTCGACCTGGCACCGGAGAAACCGGTCACAAAAGGATGGGTGCGTAAGCCGTTTTTCTCCCGTGAAGGCAGCAATATCTCCCTGGTTACGCCTGACGGTTTGGCCGAATCGGTTGGCGGTGCTTACACAGATAGCCCGCGCATCCTGCAACAGTATCACCCCATGCCGCGTTTTAATGACCGCCACGCGCTGATCGGGAGCTGGGTAGTGGGCGACCATGCGTGTGGCATGGGTATTCGCGAAGACAGCGGCCGTATCACTAAAGACACCAGTTGCTTTGTGCCCCATGCGATTATTTAACTGCTCGGCAAGCATAAAAACGCTCACGATAATGTAGCTGTTCTCCTTTTTCCTAGAAGGATGCCCATGTTGACTGCTGACCTCTACCGCCGCTTGCTGATGCAATTAAGCCTGAGCACGCTATTACTGTTAACAGTAGGGCTTGTAACAGTAGGGCTTGCTTGGGGAGAGCAACCGGACACATCTACACAGCGCACGTTGAGTATCGAATTCGATCCAACCACTCGCGCACTCAAAGGCGAACTCCAGCAACACATTAGCCAAGAAAGCCGCTTTCGCTTGCTTGAGGGGCTTCGCATTACGTCAGCGCGGCGTGGCGATGAAGCGCTTGCGGTGACTCAGCAGGCTGATGGGCGCTGGTACCTGCCTCATAAGGCTGATAGGGCAGACAGCAAGATACCCGTCACACTGCATTGGGAAGGCAGATTGCCAGCATCGGATAACGGCAGCCGACATCAAGTCGCCGTGGAAGGTAGCCTATTACCTAGCCGGGCGGGCTGGTATCCCCACTTAGATGATTCTGCTGCCTCGCTGCGGGTAACGATTAGCGTGCCAGCAGGGCAGCTCGCCGTTGCCACTGGCTCGCTAATCGAAGAACAACATCAAACGGGTCAGCCCTATGTGGCGCACTTTTATCATCCCCACACCCGTGAAATAAACATCGCCGCTGGTCCCTGGCACCTTCGCGAACAAAAGATTGACGGGGTTCGATTACGCACACTTTTCCCCAAGGCGTTAAACGAGGCATTTGGAGAGAGGTATGGTGAACACGCCGCTAGGCAGCTAGCCCTTTTCCAAGCTCGCCTGGGGCCACTTCCCTATGACAGTTTTTCCATCGCAGCATCACCCGCGCCTATTGGCGTTGCGTTTCCGGGCTTCACCTTATTGGGAGAACGGGTTATTCCGCTGCCCTTCATTCCCACTACTTCATTACCCCATGAGTTAATGCACGCGTGGTGGGGGGCAGGTGTCAACGTAGACTACAGAAGCGGCAACTGGGCCGAGGCACTTACCACGTATTTAGCCGATTACGCCTTGGCAGAGCAACAAGATAACGCGGAAGCCATGCGCCGCCGCTGGTTGGCAGACCTAGCCGCACTGCCTACTGGCCAAGAAAGTGCATTGGTGGCGTTTCGCGGCGGGCCTGATGCCGCAGGCCGCCTGATTGGCTATCAGCACGGTGCCATGCTTTTCCACATGCTGCGCCAACGAATAGGTGATGCGGCATTTGATCAGGGGCTACGCCGTTTTGCTGATGAATGGATGTACCGTACTGCCGATTGGCAGGCCCTTATTGACGCTTTTAGTGGTGCGGCGGGCGAGCCGCAAGACGCGTTTATGATGCCTTGGATCACCCAGCCAGGCCGTCCATCGCTGCATTTGGACTCTGTCGACCTCGCCACCCATGACGAAGGCTATCAGCTTAGCGGCACGCTGACCCAGCGCGGCGTCCATGACCCTTGGCCGCTGGACGTTCCGCTGGTGGTAACCACTGAGGAAGGGCAGGTAAATATTCGCCAGCCCATGCACGAAGAGCACTTGCGCTTTGAGCTTGTGGTTGCCTCCCGCCCTCTCTCCCTTGCGATAGACCCAGGGGCCGATCTGTTGCGCCATCCAGGGCCAACACCGGCTATCCTCCGCCAGCTCATGCTGGACCCAGATACCCGCGTGTTGGCCCTAGACGAAGCGCTGCAACCATTGGCACAACACGTGTTAGGCAGGGACGCCGAGGCACTCGCAGCGCCAGTCAACCGGGAAAATATCCGACATCAGCCCCTTTTGGTAATTGGCTCAACGGAAAAAGTGAACGCATGGCAAAGGCGCAACGACTTAGATACCCCGCCACAGCCGCTAGCCACCGCCGGGGCGGCACGTTTTTGGATGGCACCAGGCACGCAAATTGGTCTGCTAAGTGGCAATGATGCGCGCGCTATTACGCAACTTGCCGCGGCACTTCGCCACCACGGCCAGCAAAGTTATGTAGTGCAAGGAAAAAACGGCGACACCGTGCAGACCGGGCGTTGGCAAACTGCAGAATCCCCGCTGCGCGTTACCTTCACAAAAAGCGATGTCGAGTCACCGATAAGCCATTAACTTTTATAAATTACCGCGTTAAAGATGCTAAGAGGCCTGCGCCATGACCGACCCTGTCACATCCAGAGCGCTTGCGGCGCTAAAAAACCTATTTATCGGCGATGCATTGGCCATGCCGGTTCATTGGTTCTACAACGTGCATGATATTGATCGCGCGTTTCCCGACGGAATCAACGCGTTTGAAGCGCCGCCTGAGTTCCATCCAACATCAATTATGTCGATGCACTCCACCCGAGGCGGTGGCCGTAAACGCAGTAATGGCCATGCAGATCGCGAAGTTGTGGGTGATGTCATACTCAAAGGCAAACAGTCATTTTGGAACCGCCCAAACGTGCACTATCACCAAGGCATGGCCCCTGGGGACAACACGCTCAATGCCTATTGTGCATTAACGCTGATGGCGACCATGGCAAAGACCAACCAGCATTATGATGCCGATGCCTTTTTAGATGCCTATATTCAGTTGATGACAGCAGAAATCCCGGCCCACCCAGACACCTATGCAGAATCTTACCATCGCGGCTTTTTCGCTAATCTGGACAAAGGGCTGCCTCCCAAACGGTGCGCTGCGGTCACGCATGATACGCCGTCTATCGGCGGTTTAGTCACCATTGGCCCACTGGCCATTGGTGAACGCTTAAAAGGGCGTTCATTGGCAGAGACGCGCAGCGTATGCCGACAACATTTAGCCCTTACTCACCCCGATGAATCGCTTGCCAACGTTTGCGATGCCTACGTTGAACTGATCGACGCATTGTTGTTTCGTGATGAAAATACCGACGTGCAGGCTCTGCTGCTTCAGGCAACAAGGGGGCTATCAAAGCGCGATTTGAACAAATTGGTGGAAAGTGAGCGGCCCGCGCGGGACGTCATCGGCAGGGTGCTATCCCCGGCATGCTATATTTCTGATGCATGGCCAGCGGTGCTGTACCTTGCCTGTAAGCATCATCAAGACCCTTTAACGGCCTTGCAGATAAATGCAGGGGTGGGCGGTGATAATGTGCACCGCGGCGCTGTGTTAGGTGTCTTGTTGGGATTAATCAACGCAGTGGTCGACGAAGGTCTGTTCGCCCGGTTAACCGCACATCATACGATTAACCGGGCCATAGACGAGTTGGTTAAGAGCGACGCTCCCACAGCGTGACTTCCGAGAGGCTATGCTGATACTTATGCATCGTCTCACGGATGACAAACGGCACTTTTTCAGGCTCGCTAATCATACGGAAGTGCGGCTCAAGCAACTCTTTGAGACCTTCCAATGTGGTCACGTTTTCACCGTTTTTCTTGAACCCGCCAATCCACTCTTCTTTCGGGGTATATTCCTCCAACCACGTATAAGGCGACGCGATCATCAAAATGCCACCGGCATTAATTCGTTGATGAATGTTTTGTAAAAACTGTGAAGGCTTATACAACCGGTCGATCAAGTTGGCCGCCATCACTAAGTCATAGTCATTGAACTGGGGCTTAAGGTTGCACGCATCCCCCTGGTGGAAGCTGACACGGCTTGCGCACTCTTCCAGTCCCAGACTTGCCAACGTACGTTCTTGGTAACTGACCAACTCGCCTTCTTCGGTGCGGGTATAGCGCAGCACTTTTTGCTCCGCCATTTCAACGCCCTGGCGAATGAAGTTGGCGGAGAAATCAACCCCGTCCACGTGCTCAAACTCACGGGCCAGTTCAAAACTGCCGCGACCACTGGCACAGCCCAAATCCAACGCGCGTTTCTTCGGTTTGTCCGCCATGCAGGCCAGCGCCTTGTTAGCCAGGGTCTTCGGAAAGTTGGCAACGTCGAACCACTTATCACCGTAATGAAACTCGGCGTATTCAGCCATACGGGCATCGCTTTCATAGTAGGCGCTGGGCGGCTTGACCTCCGTATCCGATACCACATAGCGAAAGCCAGCATGTTGGAAAAAATGACGTCGAAACGCGTAGCGGGCACTGAGGCGCGTCTCGTTACCACAAGAAATCCAAGAGCCGCCTTTAATCAGGTTATGCTGATTATCAAACGTTGGCGTGGTGAAATCGTCGTATAGCGGGTGTACATCAAACCCTGGGAACGGATACGTCGGCGTTTCCATCCATTGCCACACATTGCCCACCACATCGAACCACTGGCCATGCTGGAACCGTGTAACCGGGCAAGGGGAAGCCCCGTGGTCAAGCTGCAAGTTGGCGTTGGCTGGGGCGTTATTTTCAAGTTCTGTGACACCTGCTTCGTCCGCCAAACGGTGCCATTCGTCTTCGGTCGGCATACGTACCGGCTGGCCGATTTGCTCGCTCTTCCAGTTGCAAAATGCTTTCGCTTCGTGGAAGTTCACCTCAACAGGCCAGTCCCAAGGCATTTCCACTTCTTCGGTCATTAAACGCAGGTGCCATGAGTTTTTCCACACCCAAAACGTGGGATGCGTTGCGTTGGCAAAATTCCGCCACCCCAGTCCTTCTTCCGACCAGAAAGTGTCATTCAAGTAGCCACCGGCTTCAACAAATTCCAGAAACTCGCTATTACTTACCAAAAACTGGCTGGCTTTAAACTCGTCAACGTCAGCGCGGTGATGGCCATATTCGTTGTCCCAGCCGTACCATGGGTCATCAAACGGCTTACCCAACACCACTTCGCCTTTGGGAACGGTGATCAGCGTATTCTCAGGAGGTTCGCCGGTCACGCGAATAGGCGCCCAAGCGGGTTGTGGTGTCACCAGGTGAAGTAGTTGCTGGCGGATCAGTACGGAAGACGTTTCCAAGTGGATACGCTCATGCTCGATACCCATGACAATGGGCCAGAACGGGCTATCCCAACCAATAGGCAGCGAGATCGGTAAGTCGCGGATTAGCGCAAGCACTGCGTCACGTACCTTGCCACGATACGTCATGACCTCATCGACGGACGGCCATTCATAATGGTCGTCGTTAAGGTCGTCCCAGCTCATTTCATCGACGCCCACGGCAAAAATAGCCTCCATATTGGGGTCGATACGCGTAGGCAAGAGCTTCGCCAGCACCAGCTTGTTAACAAAGAACGTAGCGGTATGACCGAGATAGAAGATCAATGGGTGTCTAAGAGATATGGACTTGCGAAGGTAGGCTTCCTCATTCGCTAGCGTGGTAAACAGCGACTCGTAGCGGTCGAAGGTAGCGATGAAATACGCCTCAATCTCTCGACGCGTTGCTTCGGGATCGTTCCCAGTCAGCATCACGGTGCGGGGAAAAAGTTCGCTCGATTCCTGCAGTTCAGCGAGGGGAGTAGTGAAAGTCATCTCTAAGAGCACCTTTTTATCTTTAGAACCGAATGTTTTATTAAGTTTTCACTGAAGTAGTGGCTTGAAAAGGCATCGACGTTAGCGGGCTGCTTTTTTACCGTGACTGAACCTTATGCGCACTAAAATTATAATAGAACAATAAAAACCAAAAAGTCATACAAAATCTATATATTGTTGTACAAAATTTTCATGATCGTTAAAGGAACCGCCTCGTTTATTGGCCGGAAAAGGCCTTCTGGTAGGGCTTTGTCTATTAGGAATTCGGCTGTCATCACAGCATGGGTTGTGGTTTTCGCTTTTTTAAAACATACGTTCAAACATAGCCAAACCAGTATCTAGGTCGCTATAAGGTAGCTTTCTGTTCGTCCTCAAATTCTCATTCTGAACTCGGTCCGCGTATTGAAATACTGTAGATTGTTGCTGGATGAGCCAATGCCCATTTCATATTGTTCGTATAATTAATTAGTATCAGTGTATCAAAGATAATAAGCACAACCTTTGCTAATAACCGGTCAACTACTCGGGGCTAAAGCCTCCGAGCTTGTGACATCACAAGTTCGCACGGTTGACCAGGGAAAGCGGTACCCAGCCCGCTACGTGCTACATAGGGTAAAGACCCACTCCGAGGTGCTTCACTCAGCTTCGGACTCTGGAACGAACCATCATGCTGGCGTAGGAGTAAGCATCGAAGGTGGCAAGGCGGCGCAAAGCCAATCCGGTGTAGCACATTCTCGAGGGGAGACAGGGCGTAAGCCCCGCGACACTAGGCCCGTAAGGGCATTAACATAGGAGAAAATCGCTATGGCGGTTTTCGTACTAAGCAAACACAAGCGGCCGTTGATGCCATGTAGCGAAAAACGCGCGCGGTTACTGCTTCAGCGCGGTCGCGCCGTGGTGCATAAACGCTATCCGTTCACCGTTCGGCTCAAAGATCGCGTGGGCGGCGACACGCAACCGCTGCGCTTAAAACTCGATCCGGGCAGCCAAACCACCGGCTTGGCCGTGGTACGTGAGGCCGATAATGGGCAGCATGTGTTGTGCCTATTTGAGTTGGTGCATCGAGGCTTCCAGATTAAAAAAGCGTTGCAACAACGCGCGTCTTTTCGGCGTCGTCGCCGTAGCCAAAACCTGCGCCACCGTGCTCCACGCTTCGATAACCGCACCAAGCCCAAGGGCTGGCTGGCGCCTAGCTTGCAGCACCGCGTTGATACGGTGATGGCGTGGGTGGATCGGTTATGCAAGCTAGCGCCGATCACCGCACTCGATCAAGAGTTGGTGCGCTTTGATACCCAAAAGCTGGCAAACCCCGAGATAATCGGCATCGAGTACCAGCAAGGCACCTTATTGGGTTATGAGGTGCGTGAATACCTGCTGGAAAAGTGGGGTCGCGAGTGTGCCTACTGCGGCGCCACCGACACCCCGCTGGAAGTCGAGCATATCGTAGCGCGCAGTCGAGGCGGTTCTAATCGTGTCAGTAACTTGACCCTAAGTTGCCACGGCTGCAACACCGAGAAAGATCGCCAGCCGCTTGCCGACTTTTTCGCGACCAGCAAAGGACTCAAGAAGCGCCTGAAAAAATGCGGCCACACTGCTGAGGCACGGCTTGAGCGGGTGCAGTGCCAGCAACAACGTCCGTTGCGGGATGCCAGCGCGGTCAATGCGACACGATGGGCATTGTTTAACGCCCTTAAAGCCACCGGCTTGCCGGTCGCCGTGGGCACGGGCGGGCGCACCAAATACAACCGCCAACGCCTCGGCATCCCCAAAACCCATGCCCTGGACGCGGCCTGTGTCGGCCCACTCGATGCCCTGCACGACTGGCAGGTGCCGACATTAACGATCAAAGCCACCGGGCGAGGCAGTTATCAGCGCACACGGCTCGATAAGTTCGGCTTTCGCCGGGGCGTTTTAATGCGGCAAAAGCAGGTACACGGCTTCCAGACCGGCGATATGGTCAACGCCATCGTGCCCACCGGCAAGAAAATCGGTACCCATACGGGCCGTGTCGCGGTGCGTAAAACCGGAAGCTTTAACATCCAGACCGAAAACGGTGTCGTAGACGGTGTTTCGTATAAATATTGCACGATTATTCAGCGAGGCGATGGCTATGGCTATCACCTCTTACCTTCCACCAACCTAAAAGGAGAGGCGGGACAGGCGGTGGCGTAATCCAGGTCGTGCTGCGCACGACGCGCTATCCCTCCCGGCGCTAAAAGCACCGGGTTCCCCGCGCAAAATCTGATGGAGCCTTCAAAAACTGCAGCATCCGTCCGATTCCGTGGCTGGCAGACATTGTCTTTGCAAAGAAAATTTCTTGTATCGGTTTCGGCGCTGATGCTGGTGGCTTTGGCTTTGCTGAGCCTTCTTGCGGGTCAACTGCTGACCAAGGAAGTGGATCAGGCGGTAGCCAGTGAAATGCACAACACCCTGCAAATAGCCCAATCCCAGTCCCATGAATGGCTTATTGGCAAAGAGGATCAGTTACAGGCGCTGGCGCGGCATTTGCCGGGTGAACCGGAGAGTCGGGAAGTGTGGGAAGACTTTCTGACAATGGCCAAAGAAGCTCAGGGGTTTGATCTGGTGCATATCGGCACGGCGGATGGCCAGGTGATTCAATCGCAGCCCCCTATTGAATTGCCACCGGGAGCTGACCCGAGAACCCGCCCCTGGTTTATTGAGGCGGAGGAAAAAAATGATCTGATCCTTACGCCCGTTTATGTGGACCTATTGACCGGGGATCTGACCATGACCCTGGCCATCCCCCTTAAACAGAATCCTAACCATATTCTGGGAGGGGATCTCCACATTTCAGCGATGGTTGATGAGCTTTTGCAGCAGGAAATGCGCTGGAATAGCCAGTTATTAATGCTGGACGCAGAAGGCCGCGTACTGGCGCACGCTAACCCCGAGCTTCTCCAGAAAGAGTTGCAGGAAGTGGTGCCCGATTTTCAGCAGGGGCTGGAAGGTATCCAGTCGGTTACCTTTGAGGGGCAGCGCTGGCTCTCCTCTACGGTTAGCGTGCCGGAGACCGGCTGGCAGTTTCTGTTGCTGGTCGATGCTCAGGAAGTAAACGCCGTTTCCCTTGAACTTTTAACGCTGCTGGGTGGCCTGGCCCTTCTGGTGACGCTAGGCAGTGGTTTGCTAGTCTACTGGCTGGCTTTGACGCTGACCCGCCCCTTGCAGCATTTCCAACAGCAGTTAGAGAGTATTACGCAGACTTTGAATCTGGAACAACGACTGGATGTACCCAAGCAAAAAGAATGGCAACACGTAGCCAACCAGACCAATCGCTTGCTGGAAAGAATTGAAACGGTGGTTAAAAGCGTCGTTCATAGTTCCTCTCAGCTCAATGCTTCGGCTCGCAATCTGACTTACACGGCTGGACTAGTAAACCGCAACAGTGATTTACAGGATGAAGTCAGCCAATCCATGGCCGCAGCGGTGGAAGAAATGTCTTCTTCGGTGGCAGAAATCACTTCGACCATGGAAGAGCTTTCCACTTCTTCGACACAGATTGCCGATTACTCCCAGTCCGTGGTGGAAGTGGCCAACCTCACCCTGGATAACAGCCGAAAGGGTGTGGATGCCATGCAGCAGTTGCAAAATCGCATGGGTGATATCTACACGGACAATCAGCAGAGCTTGGAAGAAATCATGGAATTGGGTGCTAAATCCAAGCAGATCAGCAAGGTTATGGATCTGATCAATAATCTTGCCGATCAGACGAAATTGATTGCCTTCAATGCCGCTCTGGAAGCTTCCAGTGCCGGTGAATCGGGTAAGCGCTTCTCCGTGGTGGCAAGTGAAATTCGCCGCCTGGCCGACAGCGTGACCGATTCCACGCGGGAAATCGAAGACCGCATCCAGGAAATCCAAGATTCCATCAGCCGCCTGGTAATCACCTCAGAGAAAGGCTCAAACTCTATTCAAGCCGGATTGGACGTCAGTTCCAGCACTGCTGAAGACCTCAATGACCTGCTGGACGCTGCTAGCCAGACCAGTCGTGCCGCTGAGCAGATATCCCTGTCCACTAAGCAGCAGAAAACAGCTAGCAGCCAGGTGGTGGTGGCGCTACGCGATATTGCTTCAGCCAGTTCTCACAATGCCCAGTCAGTACGCGCCATTACTGAAATTAGTGAAGATATGTTGACCATGTCCCGCAGTTTGATGGATCTGGTGCAGGAATTCCGTACAAGCGGAGACCAGCAGTAGTGAACACAAACAGGGCTTATCGGGTATTGGTTGCTGATGATAGTGCCATGGCCCGAGCCTTACTTCGGGAGCTGCTGGAGCAGGATGGCATGGAGGTCATTGCGGAAGCGCGAAATGGCAAGGAAGCCGTTGAACTAACCCGTCAGCACCGCCCTGACTTGGTTACCATGGATCTGCAGATGCCTGTGATGGGGGGTATGCAGGCCATTGAAGAAATCATGCACGAAAAAGCTGTGCCTATTTTGGTGGTAAGCAGCGAGTCCGACGCCGAAAAGGCCTGCGAAGCGCTGGATCTTGGAGCACTGGAGGTAATTTCCAAGCCTGACTATACTGCGCCTCAAGCCACCGAGTTTGTCCGCAAGGTGCGCCTGCTAGCCGGGGTCCCGGTGATTACCCGGCTCAGGCGTAGAGTCGTTGCACCAGAGGCACCCGCTAAGTCTCTTCCTTTTTATTGGCCGCCCTCCGCACAGTTCAAGGTCCGTAATTACCAGCAGGTTTTTGCCCTGGCCTCATCAACCGGAGGCCCTCAGGCGCTTGCGCGCTTATTGCCGCGCCTGGACGCCACGTTTCCAGCACCGATTCTACTGGCTCAACATATGTGTGACGGTTTTGTGGAGGGCATGGCCCAATGGCTATCAGGGCTTTGTAAACTCAAGGTTAAGGTGGCGCAAGAGGGGGAATTGCTCAAGCCAGGCTGTGTTTATGTCTCGCCTTCGGAAACCCATCTCACCGTAACCCCTAACCATCGTATTGCTTTGCAGGCCAGAGCGCAGGGAGATATTTACCGACCCAGTTGTGACCATCTGTTGACGTCTCTGGCCGACGTTTACGGCAAGGATGCGATCGGTGTGATTCTGACAGGAATGGGTCGGGATGGAGCCGCCGGCATGCTGAAAATACGTGAAAAGGGGGGAGTAGGACTAGCTCAGAATGAAGCCAGCTCGGTTATCTACGGCATGAACCAGGAAGCGGTGAAGCTGGGAGGGGTGCATTGTGAGTTGCCACTAGATGTCCTGGCTGGGGAAATGGAGCGCATTCTGGAATTGACCCCGGTCGGTTATCTGGCTGCCTGGGCACGGAGGCAGTCATGAGTGATGAGCTTTGGCCTTTCAAGGACCTGATCAAAAATCATTGTGGTCTACTTTTGGAAGGTATTGCTGAAGACCGTCTGCACAAAACACTGCAGATGGCGGCACGGGTTGAGGGAAAAAGCCTGAAGGCTTTGTTACCGGTTTTGCAAAAAAATAAGGAGCTGGTTAAAGATCTGGTCGACCAGCTGACAGTCAATGAAACCTATTTCTTTCGAGAAAATGCCCAGATAGAGCTTTTAACCCATCAGCTACTGCCGCGTTTACGCAAGTTGCAGGGTAAAAATCGGCCTCTGAAAATTCTGAGTGCCGGTTGTTCTTCCGGTGAGGAGCCCTACAGCGTAGTGATTGCCCTTGAAGAGGCTTGGGGTGCTAATGCAGCGAAACTTTTCCAAGTTGAAGGAGGCGACTTGGATCGACAAATACTTCATAAGGCCCGAAAGGGGGCTTATTCTCCTTTTTCCTTTCGTGGGGTTCCTGAGGCGCTGCGCCTGCGCTACTTTGAAACGGTAGGCTCATATTTTCAGCTAAAACCCGAATGGCGTCATCGCGTGGCTTTTCATGAACTTAATCTTCTGGATGCTTACTATCCTCCAGCCCTCAAAGACTTAGATGTTGTTTTTTTCCGCAATGTGTCCATTTATTTTGATATCGAAACGCGCCTTAAAATCCAGAAGAAACTGGCTGAAATTCTTAAACCTGACGGTTTTCTCATCGTAGGCAGCTCAGAAACGCTGGCTAATGATTTAGGCGTTTTTACTCTGGTTGAAGAGCAGGGGCTTTATTATTTTGTGAAGGGCAAGGCCCTCTTGCCCGTCTCTCACTCCACTCTCATGCCCGGTAAAGCCGAGAAGCGTGATGCCATCACGCGATCTACTCCAATGCCCGCTAGGCCTACAGTGGTGCCCCTCAAGCAGCCACTACGCGAGGTAAAAAGCACGACCGTCCTCGCGCAATCCTTCTGTATTAAAGATATTGTTCAGCTTATGCTGAACCAGGAAAATAGCCTGGCCAGCAAACAGCTGGAGTATCTTTTGGCTGCGGATAAAAACCTGCGTGAAGCCCGGCTGCTCAAGGCCTGGTTGCTGGGCAATCGCAAGGAGTTCGACGCCGCTCTGACCCTGCTTAAAGAACAGCTGCACGAAGAGCCCTGGTGGCTGGACGCGCTCGTTCTTCAGGGATTGTTGTACAAGTGGCAGGTGCAACTTGAAGATGCGGAAAAAGCGTTTAGAAAAGCGGTGTATATAAAGCCTAATTGCTGGCCTGCGCATTATTATCTGGCTGAGATTTATCGCCAGACCGAGCAGGATGCCCTAGCTTTACGAACTTATAAATCCGCTTGGCGGTGCCTGCAAGGACAGGCAGTTGCTTCTACGGGCCTTGAGCTTTTGCCTTTGCATCTACCTAGGTCAGATTTACTGTTTTTGATTGAGCATCAGTTGATCCGCCTCAAGCAAAAGCTGGTTGTCAGCGAACAGGGTAGGAAGTAAAGCATGGTACTGGATATTACGCGTTTTGTTGTGCGCTTCATTGATGAAGCTAGAGAACACCTGCTTCAACTTAATGAAGGCGTTGCGTTGCTAGAACAAGGGCAGGCCGATATTGAACAAGTGAACAGTCTGTTTCGCTCTGCGCATACCCTCAAGGGTTCATCCCGCATGCTCAAGCTGGCCCCAATCACCGACACGGCCCATGCCCTGGAAGACCTGTTGAGTGCCCTGCGTGATGATAAGTTGTCGTTTGATGCAGGTCAGCATTCCGACCTGCTTTACCAGGCGATTGATAGCTTGACCCATCAGGTTGATCAGCTTGCTGAACATCAGGAGCCGGCCCGTCTGTCAGCTAAAGATGCATCTCTATGCCAGGCTTTAACGCGGGCAGCAGAAGGTCGGCAAAAAGCTACTTTTCTTCCCGAAGCGTCGCCTTCCACACCCGAACCGATAAATCGAGAAAGACCGGTTCAAGAAGTCAGCCTTAAAACCAATGACAGCGTGCGCATTAAGCTTTCCCGTCTGGATGATTTAATTAAGTTGATGGGTGAGGTGGTCTCCAGCCATGCCCATATGCGTGAACTGGCCAAGGATTCTCGGCAGCTCAAGCGGGGAGTCAGCCAGATAGCCCCCAAGTTGACGAACGCCTTGGATATGTTCAGTCGCGAGCTGCGTGCTGGCGTGCAGATCCAAGAGTCGCTAATACAGGAATTGCATGACAAGGCCATGCAGTTGCGAATGCTACCCCTATCCACCATTTTTGACTCTGCCGGCCGTTTGGTTCGAGAGATCGCTCGCTCAATGGGCAAGCAGGTTGAGTGCCGGGTGGTGGGGGCGGAAATAGAACTCGATCGTCAGATGATTGATCAACTGGCCGATCCGGTGATTCATCTGTTGCGTAATGCCCTGGACCATGGCCTGGAACCGCCCCAAGAGCGAGAGGCACAGGGCAAATCACCACAAGGCCACATTACCCTGAGCGCATGGCAGGACGGTAGCTGGGTCGTGATTGAGGTTCGTGATGATGGACGCGGCATTTCCCTGCAGGCCATTCGGGATAAAGTCCAGCAAAAAAACTTGATGACCGAGGAGCAGTTAAACGCCTTGAGTGATCAGGACGTCATGAATCTGATTTTTCTGCCCGGCTTTTCCACGAGTGCCATGATTACCGAAATCTCCGGTCGGGGAGTAGGCATGGATGTGGTTAAAAGCTCTGTGGTAGATAATCTTCAAGGCTCCCTCAACGTCCACAGCCGCCTCGGCCAGGGCAGCCGTTTCAGCCTGCGCTTGCCGCTGTCACTGGCCCTTATGCGAGTTTTGCTGGTAAAGGTAAAAGGCCAGACGCTGGGTTTCACCGCCCAACACATCAGTGAGTTGGTGAGAGTCAAGCGCGGTGCCATGATGAAAGTGGCCGAACGTGATGCCATTACCCTGCGTAATGAGTTTGTTCCCGTTCTGACGTTAAGTGAATTGATACACTTGCCTGATAAGCCGGAAAAAATAAAAAAAACAGCCGATGAGCTGTTGTTGTTGGTAGTTCAAGTACAGCATGAAAAGCTGGCCCTGGTGGTGGATGAGTTAATTGAAGAGCGAGACCTAGTCATCAAACAGCTTCCTGGGCATCTGCGCCAGCAGCCTTTAATCTCAGGCATGGTGACCATGGGGCATAATGAGCTAGTCAGCCTTTTGCATGTTCCTCACTTGTTGGAACGCTCACGTAAGGCAAAAATCACGGGCGGGGTTCAGACCCAATCTGGGCGGCAGGCGAGCAGGGTGCTCGTAGTTGATGATTCCCTGAATACGCGTGAAATCGAAAAGGATGTGCTGGAAGCCTATGGTTATCAGGTCACGTTAGCTGAGAATGGTCAGGATGGCTTAGAAAAAGCGTTGTTGGAAGACTTTGACGCCGTGCTAACTGACGTAGAAATGCCGGTCATGGATGGGTTTGCCCTGACAGCTCACTTACGCGACCAGGAAAACTATAAGAATCGCCCCATCATCATCATTACCTCACGTGAAAAGGAAAGTGATCGTCGCAGAGGTCTGGAGGTGGGAGCTGATGCCTATATCGTTAAAGGCAGCTTTGATCAAAACAGCCTGGTAGAAACCCTGAAACTTTTGCTGGACTAAACGCTTTTTAAAAAAGAAAAGGTGGAGAAAAAAATGCAAGTGTTGGTAGTGGATGATGATGCTCTGTCTGGGGAAATGGTAGCTGCTGTGCTAGAGGCGCAGGGGTATCAACCGGTTATTGCTGACAGTGCTGTGGATGGCATGGCGCAGTTAAACGCCCACCCCGAAATCCGATTGATCATTAGCGATATGAATATGCCGTTAATCAATGGCATTGAGTTTTTCCGTGAGCTCCGTGACCAAGGAAGTTCCCTGCCTTTTATTCTTCTGAGCGGTGATGACCCTGTAACGGCTCGCCAGCAGGAAAGTGGTCTAAGTGCCTGTATTATGAAAGACTTCAGTCTTGATGAAAGCCTGCCCAGCATAGTTCGTGATGTCCTAGACGCTCAGTAATCAATGTTAATTCAGCGGAGTCATTAATGAGTTCAACGCCATCCACTTTGCAGGAAAAAATTGCCAGACTTCGAACAAGCTTTATTGCCCAGCTACCCAAGCGCTTGGAAGAAGCTCAGCACCAACTGGCTCTATTTCAGGCCGATCCCTGCATGAATAGGGTGGCTGTTGTTGAGCTGTACCGAACATTCCATAGCCTCAAAGGCACGGGCTATTCTTTTGGCTTTAACGAACTCGCTGATATCGCGGGCGAGGCAGAAAGCTACATACAGAAGATGCTGAATCTCGTGGATGAGAGTGTGTCAGCGGATTGGGCCGATCAGGTTATCGCCTTATTGCAAAAGCTGTCGTCTCAGGCGCAAACCTTGGCTTGTACCGATTTACTCGATGATCACTCCTTGCTAACACCCTCATTTAAAATGAATGAGGAGCAACAGGCTCAGCCGGATGCACTAATAAAACAGAAACTGATTTATATCTGTGATGACGAATTGGAACAGGTGTCCCATTTAAGTTGCCAACTACGTTGTTTTGGTTACCAGGTTGAGTTTTTTACCGAAACGGAAGCCTTTGACGAGGCTGTCGTTCTGAAACGGCCGGATGCGGTTATCATGGATGTCCATTTCCCTCAGGGAAGAACCGCTGGCACTGATGCCTTGGCCCAAATCCAGAAGGTAACCGGCCAGCATTTGCCAGCCATTGTACTTTCGGGCTTTGATAATTTCGAAGCCCGTTTAAGTGCGGTCCGTGCGGGGTGTCAATCGTATTTCACTAAGCCTGCGAAACCCTTGGCGTTGGCTACGGCTCTAGACGACATCACGAACGACGATCCCTTTGAGCCGTACCGGATTCTGATTGTCGATGATGAGCCGGAAGTGGCCCAGTACCACAGCCTGATACTAGAAAATGCGGGCATGCGGGTGTATCAGCTCTCCGAGCCTGCCAATGTGTTGGCTGCTTTGCAGGAGTTTCGGCCTGATCTGGTGCTGTTGGATGTTTATATGCCTGAATGCACCGGCTTGGAATTATCCACCTTGATTCGGCAGTTGCCGGAGTATCTCAGCCTGCCGATTGTGTACTTATCCAGCGAAACCGATCGTCAAAAGCAATTCTCGGCCATGCAAGTGGGTGTTGAAGGCTTCATCACCAAACCGGTTATCCCTGACGAGCTGGTCGCTGCGGTGGCTCTTCGCGCTGAAAGAATGCGCGCTTTGCGCTCGCTGATGATCCGGGATAGCCTCACTGGGCTTTACAATCACACCACTACAACGGAGCTGATCGAAGCCGCCTTGTCACAGGCCAAGCGCAAACAGGAAACCCTGTGCATGGTGATGCTGGACCTGGATAGCTTTAAGCAGGTCAACGACACCTACGGGCATGTTGTTGGGGATCAGGTGCTTCTGGCTATTTCCAGAATTTTACGCCACCGCCTGCGCCTCAACGATATTGTGGGTCGTTACGGCGGGGAAGAATTTGCCATCCTTCTCAAAGATATTACTCCCGAGGTGGCGATAAACTTGATCAATCAGTTACGAGAAGACTTTTCTACCATACGCTTCAGCTCTGATGACCGAGAATTTACTTGCTCTTTTAGCGCTGGCATCAGTAGTTTCCCAAACCATACCCGTGCCGAAGACCTTCGTATAGCCGCAGACAAAGCGCTTTATCGAGCCAAGGATAAAGGTCGCAATCAAGTCGTGCTGGATGACGGCTTATGAGTACGACCAATGCTGATCAACTCCTCGCGCTAAAGCAGGAGGCGGCCAACGCTGTAGTGGATGTTAACGAACCTACTGTAAAGCTTGTGATTTTTGCACTAAGCGACAGGTTTTTTGCCTTCCGTGGCGAGTTTGTGAAAGAGGTATTGCCTGGTGATGAACGACTGTTTTACGTGCCGGGAATGCCTTCCTCTGTGCAGGGTGTGATCAATGTTCGGGGCGATATAGAGTCCGTTATTTTGCTGAACGCTCTGCTGCATCTCCACGAGCCTGAAAAAGTGGTCTCTGGCTCTATTCTGCTGGCAAAAGCCAGCGGCATGCGCAGTGGAATCCGAGTGGATGAACTTCTGGACGTTGCGGATTTACCGCTCAGTCAATTACAGCATCCACCGGAGAGCTTACCTGAAGCCTTACGGCCTTATGTGGCGGCCCTGGTAGATTTTTCCGGAAAACCGATAGCCCTGCTGGATATTGAAAAAGTGTTTGTCGATTATCAGGCAGGACTAGGATGATTACTCGGCCAGATCTGAACCAGTTGAGTTTGCCATTGGTACTGATATATCAAAGCCAACACATCCTGGCTTTGGAATCTCGCTGGGTGCTGGGTTGTCATGCCTTTAATGGTGGACAGCGAATGACACTGCAAAATGCTGCCGGTATTCGCTATTTGCATTTTTGCGGTGACGTCGAATTTATTGAGCTGCCTGCGCCTCAACTCCATCCTTTACCCGCCCTAATGTTCGCCCGTAAAACTTGGTCTGCTGTAAAGGCCCTGGTGGAATATCGGGGTCAGTTCTTCGTGCTGCTGGATGCCTTGCTCTTAGAAGAAGATTTGAACGGAAACTTTGTGATCTGATACCTGCTGTTAGCTTGTATTGCAATGAGGCCCGAATAATTACTTAAACCAGTCTCTATCGTTGCTGGTTGAGATCAGTTCTGAGTGATGGTGATCGCGTATTTCGGAACATGCAAGTGTGAAGCGGCTATTAGACTCAAGTGCATTATTATATATAATATATTAGTATATCCATAAATCTTTTAGGCACTATCTTCCTCGCGGAGTGATGGTTGTGCCTTCACTTTTGCGTGGCCTGAGAGACGCCATTACTGCTAAGGAAGCTAGATGCAACGCCTTGCTATATTGTTATTGCTGCTGTTAGTTGGCTGCCAAGAACAGGCACCACAAACGTCCACGGACGCAGATCCTCGTTGGGTCAAAACCGCCACGCTTGTGGCGAACTCGGCCGCAACCCTCTCGCTTACCGGCGTATTACGCGCCCGTTATGAGACGCCCCAGGCCTTCCAAGTCAGTGGTAAGGTTGCTACGCGTCATGTCGATGCCGGGCAGACGGTTCGCCAGGGGGAGGTGCTGTTTACCCTCGACCCGAGTGATCTGGAAGAAGGGCTGGCCGCCGCGCGCGCGGAATTGGCCGCGGCTGAGGCGTCGCTGGCTGTGGCCGAAGCGGACTTGTCTCGCGACCGGCAACTGCTGGAGAAAGATTACCTGAGTCGACAGGCGTTCGAACGGGCCGAACTTAGTGTGCGTGAGGCCATCACCCGCCGTGACGCAGCCAAAGCCCGGGAAGCTCAAGCCCGCAATGCTCTAGACTACGCAACTTTGCGCGCCGAGGCCGATGGCGTGTTGATCGAGGTCAGCGGTGAGCCGGGGCAGGTGGTTGGTGTCGGTCAGGCGGTGGCTAGGCTGGCGCAGGAAGGGCCGCGTGAGGTAGAGGTCAGTTTCCCGGCCCATTTACGCCCGCCGCAGACAGGCGAGCTGCGGATGGGGGAGCGGCGCATTCCGCTTACCCGTCGCGAAGTGGCGGGTGCGGCCGACCCGGCCAGTCGTACCTGGCGCGCTCGCTACCGCCTTGAAGCGCCGCTCGAGGAGCGCCGCCTGGGCGAAGTCGTACAGACCCGGTTCACCTTAGAGGAAGCCTCGTCTGAAGCACGCTTTCAGGTGCCCGTGGCAGCTTTAGACGAGCGCGGTGAGGGGCCACGGCTATGGCAGATCGTGGAGGGCCAGGCGCAGCCGCTGACGGTTTCCTTGGGGCGAATGACGCGCGAGCACGCTTGGGTCAGCGGTGAGGGACTCGAAGCAGGGCAAGCTGTGATCAGCCTGGGAACTCATCTGCTCACGCCGGGCATGGCGGTGCGACCGCTGGGTGAGGAGGGGACGCCATGAGCTTTCCCAACCTCTCTGCGTTGGCGGTGCGCGAGCGGGCTGTCACGCTGTTTTTCCTGGTGATCGCGCTGTTGGCGGGGCTGTATGCCTTTGCTTCCATGGGGCGCGCGGAAGACCCGGACTTTACGGTGCGGGTGATGATGGTGTCGGCGGTATGGCCCGGCGCCTCGCCGGCGGAGATTCAGGAAAGCGTGGTAGACCCGCTGGAGAAGCGCATCCAAGAGGTCGACGATCTCTACCGTATTGAGACGACCGTTCGCCCAGGGCGGGCTGATCTCAAGGTGGAGTTCGAGGATGATACTTCCAGCGCCGAGATCGCAGAGCGTTTTTATCAGGTGCGCCGCCGGATGCAAGACGCCGCCCCAAGACTGCCCGATGGTGTGGTCGGCCCACTGATCAACGAGGATTTCGGCGACGTCTACTTCTCGCTGGTGGCCTTGAGTGCACCGGACATGCCGATGCGCGAGCTAGTGCGTGAGGCAGAGCAAATTCGTGATCGCTTGCAGCGCGTTGAGGGAGCGAATAAAGCCCAGGTACTAGGCGAGCGTCAGGAGCGCATGCACGTCGACTTCGATCTGGCCAAGCTGCAAAGCTTGGGTATCTCACCGCAGGCAGTGTTTGCCGCCATCGAGGCGCATAACCGCCTGCTGCCCGCCGGGCGTGTCGATACGGCTGGCCCGCGCATGTACCTGCGACTTGATCACGACCTGTCTGACCCTGACGCGCTGGCCGAGGTACCCATTCGTATCGGCGAGCGGCTGATTCGTCTTGGTGACATCGCCGATATTTCCCGTGGCTATGAGGACCCCCCCAGCTATCTGGTCCGCGCCTTTGGTGAAGAGGCGCTACTGCTGGGGGTGGTAATGCAAAATGGCGTCAATGGTCTTGATTTCGGCGAGCGCCTGGACGCTTTCTGGCAGCAGGAGCGCGAGCGCTTGCCACTGGGCATGTCACTGGAGGTGATGACCAACCAAGCCGACGCCATTTCCGGGGCCGTGAACCTTTTCCAGGTGAAGTTCCTAGTGGCGGTAGTCGTCGTGATGTTAGTCACCATGCTAGCGGTGGGGTTGCGCGCTGGCATCGTGGTGGGTATCGCCATTCCGGTTACCCTGGCGCTAACCTTCGTGGTGATGTTGGCGATGGGCATCAATCTGGACCGCATTACCCTTGGCGCGCTGATCATCGCCTTGGGGCTTTTGGTCGACGATGCCATCATCGCCATCGAGATGATGATCGTAAAAATGGAGGAGGGTTGGGATCGGCTTGAAGCCGCCTCCCACGCCTGGAATGTCACTGCGGCGCCCATGTTGTTCGGTACTTTGGTCACCGTGGCGGGCTTCGTACCCATCGGCTTTGCGCAGTCGGCGGTAGGCGAATATGCCGGTAACATCTTTTGGGTGCTGGGCATCGCGCTGTTGTTGTCGTGGATTGTGGCCGTGGTGTTCACGCCGTATCTGGGGGTCAAGCTGCTGCCCGAGCAAAAGGTCGCCCATGATGGTGAACACGAGGCCTATCAGACACGTGGCTATCGGCGCCTGCGCGGGGTCATCAGTACCTGTGTGCGCTTTCGCAAGAGCGT
This sequence comes from Vreelandella vilamensis, assembly GCF_031451755.1. Taxonomy (NCBI): domain Bacteria; kingdom Pseudomonadati; phylum Pseudomonadota; class Gammaproteobacteria; order Oceanospirillales; family Halomonadaceae; genus Vreelandella; species Vreelandella vilamensis. The sequence goes on from NZ_JARWAN010000006.1 coordinate 149,304, forward strand.
GGTGGTGGTGACGGTGACCTTGTTGGTGGCTGCCGTGGCGGGCATGGCTGGACCGGTGGAGAAACAGTTCTTTCCCAGTTCGGACCGTCCCGAGGTGCTGGTTAGCGTCTATCATCCACAGGGCACGGCCATCGGCGCAACCGATGCGACGACACGAAAGGTCGAAGCGCTGATTGCCGAAGCCGAGGGCGTAGAATCGCTGTCCGCCTATGTAGGGGCGGGCGCGCCGCGCTTCTTTATCTCCGCCAACCCCGAACAGCCCAACCCAGCGTTTGCCAAGTTGATCGCCGTGACCGAGGGAGTTGAGGCCCGCGAGCAGCTGATCGAACGGCTCAACGGGCGTATTGCAGACGGCGCCTTCCCCGAAGCCCGGGTGCGCGTGGAGAGATTGCTGTATGGCCCGCCGGTCGATTGGCCGGTGAGCATCCGCGTACTGGGCGACGACCCCGATCGTCTGCGCGAGATAGGCCACGAAGTGCGCGAGGTGATCGCCGCGAACGCTGCCACGCGCGACCCGCACTTGGAATGGGATGAGCGGGCGCCTAGGCTGCACCTGGCGATCGACCCGCAACGGCTGCAGCTGATCGGCCTAACGCCGGATGAGGTGGCGCGCCAGCTGCAATTTCAGCTGGACGGCATGACTATCACCGAGCTGCGTGACGGCATTCGCCTAGTGCCCGCGGTGGGGCGCGGGGCCGCAAAAGACATTGCCGACCTGCAGAGTCTGGAGGTCGTGAACCGCGAGGGACGTCGGGTGCCGCTTACCCAGCTAGGCGAACTGGAAACCGTTTTCGAGGAGCCGGTGGTCAAGCGCATTGACCGTCAGCCGTTCGTGGCCGTGAATGCCGATATCGAGGGGGCTCAGCCCAACGATGTAACCCAGGAAGTCTGGGCGGCGCTGAGCGAGGTGCGTGAGCGTCTGCCAGCTGGCTATCAGCTACAGATTGGCGGCTCGGTAGAACAGTCGACCAAGGCTCAGGCCTCGATCCAGGCTCTTCAGCCGCTAATGGTGGTGCTGATGCTGATCTTCATCATGCTGCAGATGCGCTCTTTTGCCGGCACCTTTATCGTGGTCGCGACGGCCCCCTTGGGGCTGATCGGCGCGGTGGCGGCGCTGCTGCTGTTCAACCAGCCGTTTGGCTTTGTTGCGACCCTTGGGCTGATCGGCCTGGCTGGCATCCTGATGCGCAACACCCTAATCCTGACTCAGCAGGTGGCGGATAACGCCAAGGCCGAGATGTCGATGCGCGATGCCGTGGTGGAAGCTGCGGTGCAGCGTGCTCGCCCGGTGGTGCTGACCGCTCTGGCGGCAATGCTGGCATTCATTCCGCTGACCTTGGATAGCTTCTGGGGACCACTGGCCTATGTGCTGATCGGCGGCGTGGCTGTCGGCACGCTAATTACCCTGTTGTTCGTGCCAGCGCTTTATGCGCTGTTGTACCGCATCGCCGCGGGTTCTGAATAACAAAGCGCCATGTGTGGCGTGGCGGAGATACCGCCACGCTTCACATTGGCCGAGAGGCTAAACTAGCAGTGCTTCTCCAGGGCGTTTTAGCAGTGCTTTTAGGCTTGGTGATTCAAACCGTCGCTGAATGGTAATGGCATAAAACTCTTCCCAGACGCCGGGAAGCGCGCCGTAATCTTTTAGTGTGCCGTTATGCAGCTCGTCTCGCACAACTACTGGGGGCATCACGGCGATGTGTTGCGTGTCCCTGGCGAGTAGTCGCATCATGGCCATGTCGTCTACCTCGGCGGCAATTTTTGGTGAAAGCCGGTAGTGACTGCAGAGCTGGTCAAACGCATGGCGGCTAGCATTTTCAGCGCCGGGCAGAATAAAGGCATGACCGCTTAGCGCTTTCGGAAATTCTGGGAGCGGAGAAAGATCGGGCGAGGCAATCAAACTGACCGGCTGGCGTGCCAACCGCTGCGAGCGCCAAGGGTGTTCGCTATCGCCCCGCACAGGCTGGTTTGAGAGCACTACATCCAACTTATGGGCGGAAAGCCGTCGCAAAAGGTCATCCATCCCGCCGCTTTGTAGAATTAAATCTAAGTCGTCTCGGCCCAACAGTGGCCGCACAAACTCCTCTTGAAAGTTACGCGACAGCGTGGCGACAGCTCCCACCCGCACTACCTCTCGATGAGCGTGTCCACCTTCGGCAAACAACGCGCTGAGTTCCTCCCCTTGAGTGAAAATGGCGTCGGCGTAATCAAACGCAAGCCTGCCTGCTTCGGAAAGGTGGAGCTGTCGGCCCTCGCGAATAAAGAGCGCTTGGCCCAAGCGCTCTTCTAACTGGCGTATTTGCTGGGAAAGTGATGACTGCGATACGTGCAGTGCTTCGGCGGTGCGAGTCAGGTGGCCTGACTTTGCCACTTGCCAAAAATAGTAAAGGTGATGGTAGTTCAGTTTCATGGCAGGAAGATCTCTGGCAGCGTTTTGGCTATTCGTTCTTTTTTAAAGAACGATTTATCAAAAATAAACTATTTTTTATATGGTGACGAGCTAGGCATAGTCAGTGGCACACGTCTAAGGGGGAAAGGCTATGCCAAATTTCGTCGACATAATGGTGTTTTCAGTATTGGCACTGTGGTTATTGGTCCCGGTTTCGCTGTTAGTAATGGCGGGGGTGAGCGCTCGGGCCAGCACGCCCGCATCGCTCCAGCGCGCTTGGAAAATAAGCCGTTGGTTAACGGCGAGCGCTTTTGTGGCAAGCCTAGCGGTGGGCGGGCTGTTGGTGTTAGATGCGCTGGGCGTACCCACGGGCCTGCCAGAAGCTGCCCAGCCACTGGGGCTGTATCCGGATGGCTTGGCCGTGTGGATGGCGCTGCTGATTAGCTTGTTAGGCACGGTGCTGCTGCGCTTTGCAGAGGGCTACCTGAAGGGCGATCGTGGCGAGCGGCGGTTTTTGCCCTGGTGCTTGGTGGTATTAGCCAGCGTGATGCTACTGATCTTTACCCACCATTTGGTTGTAATGCTGATTGCCTGGGTGGGTGTCAGCGTGGCGTTGCATCATCTGCTCACCCTTTACCCCGAGCGTTTTGAGGCGCAGCGGGCGGCGTGGCAGAAATTTGTGGTCAGCCGCCTGGGAGACATCGCGCTAATCGTCGCGGTGATGCTTCTTTATGCCCGATTCGGTACCTTTGAATTGTCCGAGCTGTTTGCGGCCGCGGCCACGACATCAGGCGGCTGGCAGGTGGAAGCGGCATCGGTGGCACTGGCTATTGCGGCGCTGTGTAAATGCGCTCAAGTGCCGCTTCATGGTTGGCTTATCAAAGTGATGGAAGCGCCCACACCGGTCTCCGCGCTGCTACACGCCGGGGTGATTAACCTGGGTGGCTTTGTGTGGCTGCGACTTTTTCCGGTGTTTGATGGCCTTACGCTGGGGCACTACTTGCTTATTATCGTGGGTGGTTTAACCGCCTTAGTGGCGGTGATGACCATGCTGACCCAAACCTCGGTGAAGCATGCCCTGGCGTGGTCAACCTGCGCACAGATGGGCTTTATGCTGTTTGAAATTGGCGTGGGGGCGTATACCTTGGCGTTGGCCCACTTGCTGGCGCACTCCCTCTATAAAGCCCACTCCTTCTTGGCGTCGGGGCGCACCGTGCAGGCATCACGCTGCGAGCGCTTACCGCTTGCGCCGCTGCGTCAGCGTCTTTCCCTTGCCCTACCTGCTACCGCATTGGCAGCGGTGGCATTGGTGATCTGGCCGGCGCTGGTTAGTTATAACCTGCTATTGGGCGCACTATTAAGCTTGGCGATAGGCAGCACGCTACTCGGTTTGCCAGTAGGCATTGCTAAATTTAAACGGCTTGGTGCTTTTTGTCGTGGCGTTGGCTCTGGTGCCGCTGTATGCGTTGCTGCATAGCGTACTGGCCCCAGCGTTACCCAGCGCTTATGTCCCCTTAACGCCTACAGCGGGTCTACTGGGCGCGCTCGTGTTAGCAAGTCTGGTACTGGTCGCTGGCGCGGTGACGCTTTTTCCTCAAGCGGCGTGGGTGGCTCGCTGGCGTGTTCACTTTAGCCAAGGGCTTTATTTGGCCCTGCCGTTGCAGCGTGCAGTGGATTCAGTGGCCCCCGTTCGTCCTTGGAGTCGTCCTGCAGCCCCCACGTCAAGTCTTAAGGGAGAGTTATCATGAGTCAGCCAAGCGTGTTTGATACTCCTGTATCGCCTCGCCAAAACCACGACGAGTACCATGATGCGCTGAAACGGGCCACTGATGCGATTGCCCCGGTATGGCCGCTGGATCAGTGGATTGCGGTGAATCCCTGGTGGGGGCTGAAAAATCAGCCCATCGAGCAGGTAAGCCATGCGCTGAGCCGCATGGCCGGGCAGCCTATGACCATGCCCGCTGAGTTTTATCGCAAGGCTTGGGAAACGGGTCGGATTACCCCACAAGACCTGCAAGAGGCGCTTTTCCAGGGAGGTTACGCCGACAGCGAGCAGAGCTTGGTCGGCTACTTGGCATCGCCCCCTAGCCCCGTCACACCGCTACGCAGCGCTTGGGAAATGATGGAAGGTCATACTGGGTTTGATCCTCTCGCGGAGAGCTGCGCTAGTTACTTCGATCAGCATCAACAGCGCTGGGCAAACCGCTCAGCGCCTTCGTTGTATCACTTTTGGAAAACCACAGCGCAGCATGATTTGCGCTGGCCCAAAACGCAGCGCAAAGCTTTACAGGCGCTTCCAAACAACGCCACCGCCGCTATCGAGCAGATAGCAGCGGATTGGGCGCTGGCGCCCGACGTATTCGAAGTGCTGGCCCATACGTTGCTGCTACGGGTGAACGGCTGGGCCGCCTGGTGTCAAGGGATTGGCTGGCACACGCCTCATCAACAGGAAGAGGCGGGTATTACCCAGCTCGCCGCGATAGTGCTCGCGTGGGAGTGGCTAGGCGTTGCCCAACTAACCAGCACACAACAGAGCGAGTGGCGCGCCCAGTGGCAAACGGTGGATGCCGCGGTGCCCCCTCAACACAAGGCGTTATGGTGCTGGCAGCATGCATTTGAGCTGGGTTACCAGCGAGAGTTGGCCGATGTGTTGGCAGCGCCCAGCCAGTCGCCACCTTCAGCCCCGGAGGTGATGGCAGCATTCTGTATTGATGTGCGCTCAGAGCGGTTTCGTCGCCATTTAGAGCATGCAGCGCCCACGGTGACCACCCTAGGCGTGGCAGGCTTTTTCGCGATGCCCGTGGCCGACGCGGTCATCGGCCCTGAACGTGCTCAACCGCGAGTGCCAGGGCTACTGAAACCCCGTTACCGGGTGGGTTTCCCGCAGCCTCAGCAGCAGGGCGTTCAGCGTTATCAAAAAGAGAGCCTACGCCAGAGCGTGCGTCACGCAAAATACGCGCCGCTCTCCACGTTTACGCTGGTGGAGACTACCGGCATCGCCTGGGGTTGGAAGCTGATTAAAGATAGCCTGCGCAAGCAAGCGCCAATGGCGAGCTGCGATGCGCCTGCTGGGCTTTTTCATACCTACGGTGGAGAGCCTATTGCTCGTCAAGAAAAAGTGGCGCTCGCTAAAAGCCTGCTAACACTCTTAGGAACCCCAACAGCCTCGCTTCTCGTGCTCGTGGGTCACGACTCGCAAAGCGACAATAACCCGCACCATGCGGGGCTAGCCTGCGGTGCCTGTGGTGGTCAGGGCGGTGGTATGAATGCACGGGTCGCCGCTGCATTGCTAAACGACTCGGATGTTCAGCAAGCCGTTATAAAAGCAGGCGTTTCGTTACCCAGCCCGTTTTATGTGCTGGCGGCCACCCACTGCACCCTAACGGATCGAGTGCATGTTTACCGGGATGAAAAAATGCCCAAGGCATTAGAGACCGCGCTGCTTAGCTTTGAGAGTGCCGCACAAAATGCTGGAAACACTACGCGTCAAGAGCGGGCACCGGCGCTAGGCGTTAATGCGAGCGACCACACCAAACGCTTGAAAACCCTAGCCATGCGTGGGGCTGACTGGTCTCAGCCTCGGCCCGAGTGGGGGTTGGTCAACAACGCCGCGCTGATTTTAGCGCCCCGAGCGCTTACCCAGGGGAAATCGCTTGAAGGGCGCGCGTTTTTGCATGACTACCATCCCGCACAAGACCCCGACGGCAAGATTTTGGAAGGTCTGATGATGGCGCCCATGTTGGTAGCTAGCTGGATCAACCTGCAGTACTACGCCTCCACCGTAGTGCCGAAGCTGTATGGCGCAGGCAATAAACTGCTGCATTCAGTGGTAGGCGGCCATATGGGGGTGATTGAAGGCAACTCGCCACAGCTGAGGATTGGCTTACCTGAGCAGTCGCTACGTGATGGTGACAAACTGCATCACGAGCCGTTGCGCTTAACGGTCGTGATCGACGCACCCAAAGAGCGCATCGAAACCATTATCGCGCGCCAGCCGGTGGTGGCTGATTTAATCAACCACCGCTGGCTATGGTTGACCCGAATGGGCGACAAAGGATTAGAGCGTTATTCGCCAGAGGGTTGGCAGCCTATTGCCGCGGTTTGAAAGTTGACAACTCGTAGCTGGTCATCAATCGTGGGAGATCTTTAAGTAGTACACACCGAGCGCTGTTTGCGTCGGTGTGGCGCTTCCTGTTCAGCGGTGCAGCCAGTGGCCTATAAAATTGTGAGCAACAAAAAACGGCCACTTGCTGTATTAAATAAGTGGCCTTCTAAAAGTTCCTGATAACGGTCTGACCGATGATTGCCGGATTATGGGCTGTCAAAAAGATATCGCGGCGATAGGCTATATAATCTCGTCATTTCTATTCTATTACCGAGGTTAACCAATGAACCGATATCGCGTAATTATTGAGCAGTCCAGCACCAAGCAGGCAGTGGTAAAAGTCATTGAGGCTCATAATTCAGAAAGCGCCAAAGTGAATGCGGGTGGCATTGCAGATGCCTTGTCGTGTGAGTATGGAGACGAGTTTGAGGTAGTGAATGTGTATCCCGATTTCAGTGGTAGGAAACCTGGCTGATAACGCCCTTCACCATTGTCATTCTAAAGGGGTACCTTTCATTAAAATTTGGCCATCAGACCCCCTGGCCCTTGCTCGGAAAACTCCATCAGTCTAGGGCGAGAATTCTCTTCAACCTATGTCGTGGAGTCAAAATCAAGGAGCAGGGCGCTAAAATCCTCGGCTTCCAGAGGACGAGCGAGCAGGAAACCCTGAATACGGTCACTGCCGTGTGCCTGTAGCCAAGCAAGTTGCGAGGGGGTTTCTACCCCTTCGGCCACGGTTCTCAGCCCGAATGCCCGGGCCATAGAGAGGCTGGCCAGCGCAATGGCCTCATCGTGTTCGCTTTTCCCCAGCCCGTCCACGAAGGCCTTATCGATCTTGAGCTCCGCCAAGGGAAGGCGCTTTAGGTTGATCAAGGAGGAATAGCCGGTTCCGAAGTCGTCGATTGCCAGATCAATGCCCGCCTCGTGAAGCTCCTGTACCTGCTTGAGGACAACGTCGGCACCCCCGGTGAGTGTCCCTTCCGTAAACTCCACCTGAAGCTGACTTGCAGTAACACCGTGCTGCGCCATGGTTCGCAACAGATCCGAGGCGAGCTGTCCTCCCCGAAAGTCCTTGGGCGAGACATTAAAGGAGATGGGCGGTGGATTAAGACCTGCCGCCCGCCAGGTCCCTACCTGCTCGCACACCAGTGCGACCACCTGTCGGCCAAGCTTTGTGATTAGGTCCGATTTTTCGGCAAGAGGAATGAACTGCCCTGGACTGATGGGTCCTTTCTCCGGGTCTTGCCAGCGCAGCAGCGCCTCGGCTCCGGCCAGCCGTGTTGGATCTTTTGCGTCGAATTGGGGCTGATAGACGAGACGCAACTCGTTGTTATCGAGAGCACGGCGCAGGGCTTCTTCGAGGGCAGTTTCCTCAAGGAAGCGCTGGTGTAACGCCAAGTCGTAGAGACGCAGTCGATTGCGGCCATCTTCCTTTGCTCGGTACATGGCCATGTCGGCCGCTCGGGATAGAGTATCCACATCGTCGCCGTCCTGGGGGTATAAGGCCAAGCCAGCACTCAGGGTGACCTGCAGGCAACGGTCATCGATCAAGAATACGCCAGCAAAGTCTGCCACCAGGCGTTTCGCAATAGCGCCGGCCTCCTCGAAACCACAGTTAGGGAGGATTACGGTGAACTCGTCGCCACCGATCCGTGCAACGGTATCCGCATCCCTTACCAATTCTCGCAACCGCGCGGCTGCTCTTATGAGCAGTTTGTCCCCTACCTCATGGCCGAGGGTGTCGTTGGTGGTCTTGAAATAGTCCAGATCCAGAAACAGCAGGGCCGCTTCCCCCTTGTCGTGCCGGGCGCGGGCAATCGCCCGCATCAGACGGTCCTGAAACAGCCGGCGGTTGGGCAGCCCGGTCAGCACGTCGTGGTGAGCCAGGTACTCGATCTTGCTATGGGAGTTCTTGATCTCGGTGATATCGGAGAAAACCGCTACGAAATACTCGGCCTGGCCTTCGTCGTCATCGATGCGATTGATGGTGAGCCATTCTGTATAGATATCGCCACTCTTGCGCCGATTCATGATCTCGCCTTGCCACAAGCCCCGGGTGTTCAGGCCTTCCCACATTTCTTCGTAAAAAAGCTGGCTGTGGCGCCCGGAGCGAAGCAGATCACCCAGGGCTGTGCCCAGGGCATCACTCTCGGTATAACCCGTGATACGTGTGAAGGCCCTATTAATGCTCTGGATACGGCCGCTGGGCTCCGTCACCACAATGGCCTCATCGGCGTCATCGAACAGGCGGGCAGCAATCCGAAGCTGATCCTCCGCCCGGCGGCGCTCCGTGATGTCCATATGCATCACCACCGCCTGAGCATCACTGGGTTGGCGAGCGCTTTGATTCAGGCGCTTTATGTTCAGCCGAAACCATTGGCGCTGGGTGGGCGAGTGGCAAGCATAGTCCACGGCGAAGTGATCGCTTTCACCGCACAGCACAGCTCGTAGGCCGGCAGTCGCTTTCTCGGCGAAGTCGCCGGTGGCGTTCTCGCAAATGTTGAGGTAATTCTGCCCGACCCCGAAGCAGGGATCGCTATTATCGTTTTCGGCGCCAAACGCTCGCCACTGTTCATTGACTTCGAGGATGTTACCTTGGGTATCGAGGAGGGCGATGTTGGCGGGGAGAGAGTCAACCAGCGACTGGCGCATGACGAGTGTTTGATTGAGCTCCTCCTGAGAAGCCGTCAGGTGGGCTTCCTGATCGAGCAACTGATCGAGCAACCGATGGTGCTCGGTGGTGTCGCGCATCAGCAACATGAGGCCTTCTGGCGACGGGTAAGCACGAATTTCAAGCCAGGTTCCCGACCACTCGAGGCGTTCCTCGACACTCGTGCTCACCTGCTGCTGCATAGCACGCATCAACTCGGTGCGCACGCGCGGGCGCTGCAGCGCAGGGGCAACCTGCCAAAAGATGCTGTCGTTGTCGGCTTCACTTTCTCCGGGGTCGGCTGCCATGAAAGTAGGAAGGTAATAACCGGTTAGGTCAGTTCCTGGTGAGAGGAGGTCGGTGGCGGCCCTATTGGCTTCCCGAATCCGACCATCACCGTCCAGCAGGAGGCAGCCCAGCGGGGCTTGCTCGAAAAGTTGGCGGTAACGATACCGGACAGATTCCAAGTGCTTCCGGGCTTGTTTTAGTGCGTCATCTTGGTCTCTCAACTTTTTCTGGTGTCGCTCCAGGCCGACCCCGAATGATCGAGTGTCTAAAAGCTTCTCGCCGGCAACATCCGTGAACCTCTGCCTTGGGCGGCTGGTGATTGCTTCCGGTGCAGCCTCTGAGCGGGGCGGGCTCGAGTCTTTCTCGTCCATTACCAGAACTCCTTTTACCGGCAATTTCACATCTAAAGGTCTAGCTCACATAAATCTAGCGTGGTGTTAGTAACAAAGTAAAGTGAGGTAACTAGATAACCCTACAGGATCCCGCAACGTTGGTGATCGGTTTCCGGGTATATCTTACCCAACACCGCACAGTTATCCATTGCACCATTATTAATGGCAAAAGGTTAGTCTGCGCTAACGGAGCCCTTTTGAGAAACGCTATCCCGCTAGCTTCCGTCTCATGCCGTCCATACTGGATACGGCACGTTTGCTTCAGGTAGAAATGCCTTTGCTCGATTGAAGCCGAATCGCGCCATCGCGACACGTAACGACAAGCTTAAGCGAAACTACGAAAGCATGGAGGCCTTGGTCTGCGGCTTTTTATGGCTACCCATGTGAAAGATCAACAGGCCCTAACCAAAAGTATTACCTATCAGCGTCACCATGCCGCATGCCTATTGTTCACATCATGAAGGTAAGCTTTAATCAGCATCATAAAAATGCATTAGGATATTTCTTATTTTCAAGGAACGACACCATGTTTCGTAACATCAGTATTGGCACCCGCTTAACAGTTGGAGTGATAGGCATCCTTTTATTGACCATCTCTCTTATTGCCCCCTTCCTCATAGTGCGCATGAACAATATTATCGATGCAGCGGAGGAGCGCGAACTCCGGGCTTTGCATGGCAACTTTGAGGCCATGCTTGAAGCGGAAAGTCGCACAGCACAAACCCTAAGTACATTGGTGTCAGGTATTCCGCTTGTGCAGCAAGCCTTTGCGCGGCGCAATCGCGATCTGCTTGAGGTGTTGTTTTTACCTGCCTTCGAACAGCTTTCCCATTACGGCGTTAGTAGTTTCCATTTCCATACGCCACCTGCCACGTCATTTTATCGCGTGCAACGCCCGGAGCGCTTTGGCGATGACTTGTCAGATGCTCGGCCCACCATTGTGGAAACCAATCAGCAACAGCGCCCTGTGGGAGGGCTCGAAAGAGGCAAATTTGGTGTAGGTATTCGTGGCCTATTGCCTATGGAGTATGAAGGTGAGCATACCGGGTCGGTTGAGTTTGCCATGGCGTTTGACGAGGATATGTTTACTCGTTTTAAGGCATCTTATGGGGTGGATGTGGCGGTTTACTTACGTGAAAGCGATGGTAACTACCGAGCATTTGGCTCGACGCATGATCAAGGCCCTCTACTTGATCAAGAAAGCCTAGATCAAGCGTTTGAGGGCAGCAAGGTATTCCACCATGCATCGCTTAACGGAGAAAGCGTTTCTATTAGAGGGCAAGCAATTGAAGATTTTGAGGGCGAACCGCTAGGTGTAGTGGAAATTAGCATGGATCGCATGGACTACTTAGCAACGGCTCGTTCTGCCATTATTAGCACGTTAGCTATATCGCTAATTGCTTTGCTAGTGGGAGCGGCACTGGCTATGTGGCTTGGTCGCAGCATTTCTCAACCCATCAAACGCACCAGCGATGCAATGAAAGACATTGCACACGGTGAAGGGGATCTTACTCGCCGCCTTGATGACACTGCCAAAGATGAAGTGGGCGAACTTTCCAAGCATTTCAATGAGTTTGTTAGCCGCATGCAGGACACGCTGTTAGCCGTGCGTAAAAACGCTCACCTAGTGACACAGGAATCTAGCAATATTTCCCGCGATAGTGAAAAGCTCGCTTCCAGCGTAGAACAAGCCGCCGCTAATTTGCAGCAAACCTCGTCATCTATGGAAGAGATATCCTCAACGGTGAGACACTCTACCGAGTCTTCCGAGCAAGCCAATCAATTAGCGCAAGAAGCCGCGCGTATCGCGCAAGAAGGGCGCCAATCAATGCAGCAAGTCGAATCCACCATGAGTGATCTCAACGCCTCTTCAAGCAAGATTCGCGAGATCATCACCATGATCGACAGCATTGCTTTCCAAACCAATATTCTAGCCCTCAATGCCTCAGTCGAAGCCGCTCGTGCGGGAGAACATGGCCGTGGTTTTGCCGTGGTGGCCGATGAAGTGCGAAAGCTTGCCAGCCGCTCAAGCGAGGCCTCCAGCGAAATTCGTGGACTAATCGATACCTCGGTGAAAGGTACCCAGACCGGTAGCGAACTGGTTCAAAAAACCAGCGAGACCATTCAAGAAGTGCTCAACAGCATTACCCAAGTCAGTGATGTGGTGGCGGAGATCACCGCTAGCAGCCATGAGCAGAGTGCCGGCATTAACCAAGTCAACACCGCTGTAGCAGAGCTCGATACCGTGACACAAGAAAACGCCTCTACGGTGCAGCACTTTTCGCATGCTGCTTCAATCATGGATGACCGCGCCAGTAGCCTGCAGAACTTGGTCGATGGCTTCACGCTCGGTGACAACCAAACACCGCTACCTAAACAGCAAGCCACGACAACGCTGTTGCGTCCTCAGCCACAAAAAACATCTCCAGCACCTCGTGCGAACCAGAGTGCTGATGACTGGGAGTCGTTTTAATTGCTTTCCTTTGTTAGCGATTCGTAAGCGAGTGCGATGATGGCTACCCAGTGATAAAGCCCGCTTTATCACTGGGTAGCGCTTAGCTTAGTACAGGCTCTTCGTCGTTGGGTGTGGAATCCCTGTCCAAAGCGACATCCCATCGCTGAAAGCGCTTTCCCTACCGCCGCGGACTCAATGCCTTCTCCTACTCAATTCTGAATTCATCAAAAGCTGCTAAACTATTGATCATTCAATGTAAAAGGGTGAATCATGCTCTATTCCCTATTCGTTCTACTATTATCAATCGTACTCGTCGGTATAGTCGCTTCCACGGGAGCACGGTTTCGCCCTGATGGCTGGTATCGTCAACTGCAAAAACCTAGCTGGACTCCCCCTGATATCGCGTTCCCCATTGTGTGGGGCATTCTTTATTTATTGATGGCTGTAGCGGCCTGGCGCATTTATATGGCCGAAGATTCCCCCTTACGCACCGCGAGCTTAATCGTTTACGGCATTCAATTATTAGCCAATGCCGCCTGGTCGTGGCTTTTTTTTGGGCGTAAACAGATTACAGCAGCACTGGCAAATATCGTGCTGCTTTTGGGGTTAATTACGGTAGCTATTGTGCTATTTGCTAAGGTAAGCGCATTGGCTGCTTGGCTAATGGTACCTTACTGGCTTTGGGTGGCGCTGGCACTAGCGCTTAATGCTGCTGTTTTGCGTTTAAATAATCGTCACTAAAATAGAGCTGATTCAAGTGGCTCATGACGTCATCAGTTACCCAGCCAGAGACAAACGGGTCGATAAAATGGCTGAGTAAAAGTGCGAAAATTGCAGGCTCAATCTTCAATGCAAATCGCCCGCGCTCTTACGGCTTAAACGGCTGCTCGTTAGAACACCTCAGGTATAGCAGGCGGTTGGCGATCCAGCTCCGCATCAACCAAGCAGCAAACCAGCTTGATGTCGTCAGCTTTCAATCTCTCTTTTCATCTGCTCAAATTCTTCCCGAGTGATGTCGCCTTTCGCGTAGCGTTGCTTGAGGATTTCGAGGGCGCTTTCCGTGCCCTCGAGATGTCCCGATGGCCCATCGTTATCACGTCGACGCGTATGCCCTGAACGCCTTCCCATGCAGAAGTAGAACATGGCCGCAAAGCACGCAATCATAAGAAGGGGCATAATGGGGAACAACCACCACCCGCCCCATGCATAGGTTTCTGGTCCCATTGGCGATCTCCTGTCTAGATGTGCAAAGGTTAGTGATCAGCGATTAATGTGACGCTAGCTGAACAAGCCAGGCCTCAGGAGGCTTCGCCGGGCACCACTAGCACAGGACAATGGGCGTCGCGGGCGATTGCCTCGGCGGTGCTGCCCAGTAGTAACTCTTGAATGCGATTGCGTCCGCGCTTGCCGATTACAATCAGGTCGCTCCGCTCGTTCTTGGCTTCCTCGACGATGGCACGACGCGGGTCGCCATCCAGTATCCGGGTTTCAAGGTTTTTAATGCGTTTGGCGATGGCGTCCAGGTGGTGCTGGGTATCGGCGATTTCACGGTCGCACCCTTCGGAGGCGCAGGTGGCGGTTACCGCGAGGCAGCGCTGATAGTGAGGCGCTAGCTGTTCGGTTAGGGTCTCGGCGCCCTCTGCCGCGTCGGAGCCATCGGTGGCTAGCATCAGTAGCTTGGAATGGGCGCCGATCAGTTCGTCGGCTACGGGTTCCAACCACAGTGGTTGCTGCGTCAGGCGGGCGGCATCTAGCGCAGTACTGCCGAGAAAGAACTCGTGCAGTCGATTATGGCCACTGCAGCCCATCAGCAGCAGGTCGGCGCTCAGTTCGTGGGCGGCTTTGTTCAGCACAGCCCCAGGTTCGCCGCTGCGCACCTCGGTATTGATGGTGAGCCCCGGCGCGGCAAGGTCCCCGGCCAGCTCCTTCAGCTTGGCCTCGTAGTGTGTCCGGTGAGTTTCTTCGGGAGTCGCGGGATAACGTGAGTTGAGCACGTAGACCAGTGTCACTCGCTCGGTGCCCCAGTCGGTTAGCACCTTCAGGCGCGCCTGTAGTAGCGGCCAGGCGGGGGAAAAGTCCACGGCAACCAAAATATGCTTGAACATAGCGTTACTCCTTGGAATGGGTGGGGGAGATGTCCTCCACCATAAGATACCGGAGGCCCAGGAAGCCCTCGACGTCGATCCGAGGGCCTTGGTCGACCCACTCGGGTCGAGAGGCAGTGGTGGCCATGTGTCAGCCCTTCGCCTCGGCGGTGGCCGGCGCGACGGCCGCTGGAAAGTGGTGGCGGGTCTTGTTGGCGATGCGCACCAGCGCCAGCATCAGCGGCACTTCCACCAGCACGCCTACCACCGTGGCCAAGGCCGCGCCGGACTGCAGGCCGAACAGGGCGATGGCAGCGGCCACTGCTAACTCGAAAAAATTGGAGGCGCCGATCATCGCTCCAGGCGCGGCGACATTGTGCGGCACTTTCCACGCCTTGGCCCAGCCGTAGGCGATGAAGAAGATCAAAAAAGTCTGGATGATCAGCGGGATGGCGATCAACACGATATGCAGAGGCGCCTCGAGGATCACTTCGCCCTGGAAGGCGAACAGCAGTATCAAGGTGAGAATCAGCCCGATGGGCGTGACGGGTGCCACCTTTTTCATGAAGACGTTGTCGAACCATTCGATGCCGTGGCGGGCGATCAGGGTGCGGCGGGTCAGATAGCCGGCGGCGAGCG
Organism: Vreelandella vilamensis; assembly: GCF_031451755.1. Classification (NCBI taxonomy): domain Bacteria; kingdom Pseudomonadati; phylum Pseudomonadota; class Gammaproteobacteria; order Oceanospirillales; family Halomonadaceae; genus Vreelandella; species Vreelandella vilamensis. The sequence continues at coordinate 164,306 of NZ_JARWAN010000006.1, forward strand.
GAATCACAATGTAGAGGACCACCGACAGCGCCACCGTGTCATAGGGTACCTGGATGTTAGAAACGCCGAGCAGCAGGATCACGATAGGCGCGAAGGCGAACAGCATGATCAGGTCGTTAACCGCGACCTGTACCAGGGTATAGGCGGCGTCACCTCGGGTCAGGTAGCTCCACACGAAGACCATGGCAGTACAGGGCGCGGCGCCCAGTAGAATGGCGCCGGCCAGGTACTCACTGGCGCGCTCCGCGGGGATCAGCGGGGCGAAAACCACCATCAGGAAGAACCAGGCGATAGCGAACATGGTGAAGGGCTTGATCAGCCAGTTCACCGTGGTGGTAATGACTAGCCCCTTGGGCTGGCGGCGTACACCGAGGATCGAGGTGAAGTCGATCTGCAGCATCATGGGAAAGATCATTGCCCAGATCAGGATCGCCACCGGAATCGAGACTTGGGCGTATTCGAAGCGCGACAGGGCCTCGGGCACTGCTGGGGCGAACTGGCCGAGCAGAATGCCGGCAACAATGGCAAGCGCCACCCAGAGCGAGAGGAAGCGCTCGAACAGCCCCATGCCCTCGGAGACGCTAGGTGCCTGAGAATCTTGCTGAGTGGTCATGTGATGACTCCTGTCAGATGGCGCGCTGGTTGACGCGGGCGGAGAGCTGCTCGGCCGACTCCTTGCGTTCGGAGTAGCGGTCGGTGAGGGCCTCGCTGCGACTGCGCACCAGCAGCGTGAATTTCACCAGCTCTTCCATGACATCGACGATGCGGTCATAGAAGGGCGATGGCTTCATGCGGTTGTTGTCGTCAAACTCCATGAAGGCCTTGGGCACCGATGACTGGTTGGGGATGGTGACCATGCGCATCCAGCGACCCAGCACGCGCAGCTGGTTGACGGTATTGAACGACTGGGAGCCACCGCTCACTTGCATGACCGCCAGGGTCTTGCCCTGGGTGGGGCGCACTGCGCCCAGTGCCAGAGGAATCCAGTCGATCTGGGTCTTCATGATACCGGTCATGGCGCCGTGGCGCTCCGGCGAACACCACACCATGCCTTCGCACCACTCGGCCAGTTCGCGCAGCTCTGCCACTTTGGGGTGGGTCGCCTCCTCGGCGTCCGGCAGCGGCAGGCCTCGCGGGTCGAAGATACGTGTCTCGGCACCCATGGCACGCAGCATCCGCGCCGCTTCCTCCACCGACAGGCGGCTGAAGGAGCGGCTGCGCAGTGAGCCGTAAAGTAGCAGTATGCGCGGCGCATGCTCGCCTTCCACGGGGATGCCCAGACTTGCAGCGTCAGGCACCTGGAATAGTTCGTGGTCGATATTGGGCATATCCTGCAAAGGCGAGGGGGTCACGATGATTCTCCGTCATTGGGGGAAAGTGTTTGATGAATTGTTTCCAGAGCGTCGTGTAGGGCCACGGGGCTGAGTTCATCCAGTGGCAGGTCGAGCATGGCTTTGATTCTCAGTCGCAAAGCCCTGAAAGTGCTGGCATAGGCGTCCTCAATATCGGCATCGCTACCCTGAGCCTTCGAAGGGTCGGGGACGCCCCAGTGGGCACGCACGGCTGTGCCCAAAAATAACGGGCAGGCCTCGCCAGCGGCGTCATCGCAAACGGTGATGACGACGTCGGGCGTTATCTCAAGGTTATCCCATGGCTTGCTGGCGAGACCTCGGGTAGAAATGCCCTCCTTTTCCAGCCAGATGAGCGTCAGCGAGTCGACTTTGTCGGCTGGCTGACTGCCTGCACTCCAAGCATGATGCGCTCTTCCGCTCAGGTGATTGAACACAGCTTCAGCATAGAGAGAACGGCAGGAGTTTCCAGTGCATAGAAATAGGACATTCATAACGTTTCCATCTAAGAGTGAGTCAGCGTTTCGAGATGACCAACGGCTGCTCTTTCAATATATATGGAATAACATATATAAACAATAGTATACTTTGGATACTGACGCGTTTCGTTGACAGGGAATAATCTGGGGAAACTTGCGATGCCTGGGTCGAACTCTGAGTGCTCAGTGCGAGAGTGGTGTTATTAAGACAGTTCAAAATTTCGCTTTACATGCTGGCTGGTGAAAGTCGCTGGCAAGTAATCGTGCTTTGCAGGCGAGTGGAGCTTTTCTCCCAAGCAATCGTGGCCATCGATGTCAGCAAGTTCAAAGCCGTTAACAACCGCAATCGCAATTTCACAGCGACCAAGATAAAGCGTCTTATTTCACAGATTTATTATTGGTCTTTCCTTTCCGAATATCATGGTAAAGAATGTGGGGTACCCCCAGTAGACAAGGGCAAGACGATGAAACCCATTATGAGCGCATGTCTCACGCTATCCGTGTTTCTGGGAGACGCCGCCGTAGCACAAGGCCAAACGACGCTTTCGGCGCAGCAGTCCACCCCCGATGCACTCGGCTTGATGCAGGGGTTTCCGCCGGCGGCGGAGAAGACCATTCGTTTCAGCGATCCTGACTACTTCGGATTTCCCAAACTGCGCTGGACGGTCTGTCATTTTCGCGAGTTGATGCCGTCCGTTGTTGTCCGCAATGGTAATGGTGACGTGAGCGAACTGCCCTTTGATCTCGACGCCGGTATTGACGAGGTCGAATTTATACCGCTGGGTGATGACAATCCGATGACCTGGAAGGCTGCCTTCGACGCCAATTACACAGACGGTGTCCTGGTCTTGCATAAAGGCCGGGTCGTCTATGAGCGTTACGATGGATGCCTTGACGAAAATACACTGCATGGCGCCATGTCGGTGACTAAAAGCCTGACCGGCCTGATGGCCGAAGTGCTGGTGGCCGAGGGTAAACTGGATGAAACCGTTCTTGTCAGTGGGATAATTCCGGAGCTGAAGCAAAGTGCGTTTGGTGATGCGACCGTGCGTCAGGTTCTGGATATGACCACAGCGCTGGACTACTCGGAAGATTATTCCGATCCTGAGGCCGAAGTCTGGACATACGCGGCAGCCGGCAGTCCATGGCCCAAGACGGAAGGGTATGACGGGCCGCGCAGCTATTACGATTACCTGCAAACGGTCCGCAAAGAGGGTAAGCACGGCGAGGCACTTGGCTACAAGACGGTCAATGCTGACGCTGCCGGCTGGTTGATAGCACGGACGACGGGTGTTTATGTCGCCGAGTATCTTTCAAACCGCATCTGGTCAAAGATCGGAGCAGAGCGTGAAGCCTTCTATACCGTCGATTCAATAGGTACACCGTTTGCGGGCGGTGGCTTTAACGCGATTTTGCGTGATATGGCCCGTTTCGGTCAGCTTGTGTTGAACGAAGGCAAATGGGGTGGCGAACAAATTATTCCCACGCAGGCGATTGCCCGTATCCGTGAAGGCGGCGACAGAGAGGCGTTTGCCAAGGCAGGATACGATCTTCTGGAGGGATGGAGCTACCGTGGAATGTGGTGGGTCAGCCATGACGATCACGGATCCATCGCCGCGCGCGGTGTGCACGGCCAAACGATCTGGATCGATCCGGCCGCCGAGATGGTGATCGCACGGTTCGCCTCGAACCCCGTTGCCGGAAACGCTGCTAACGATCCGACGTCCCTGCCAGCTTATCGGGCGGTTGCTGACTATCTTATCTCTCAAGAGGCAACACCGACGCTGGTTGGGCGTGAATGGCACATTGAGGATATCGCCGATAAAGGTGTGATCGATAACAGCCCGGCAAGTCTATGGTTCATGCCGGATGGTCGCCTGATCGGAAATACGAGCTGTAACCGTCTAATGGCAAGCTACGCGCAGGACGGCGATGCCCTTTCAATTGAGGGCGCAGGTTCCACAATGATGGCGTGCCCCGAAGCGCTGATGAACCAGGAACGTCACTTGCTGAACTTGCTGCCCGCAGTGGAGCGTTATTCAACCAATGAGGTGGGCACTTTGATTCTAACCACAGCCGATGGTCAGACGATCACCGCTCGAAGGCGGTGATCTGATGGTGGCTGTGATGAGGCATAGTCAGCTTAAACCGATTGTGAGTTTTGAAAATCTTGATGGCGTGATGGGGCGTTAACGATCCAACTGAAAATGTGCGTATAGAAACTGTTGAGCCTTTCCTCCGGGAGTGTGGTGCTCTTCCAGGCTATGACGCAAAAGATGAAAATTCGGGCCCAACCGCTCACATAACGTCGCGATATCGTAACGGGCGGTGGGCAGTCCACTGCACTGGGTGGGGCCCTCAGGCCCGAAAACCGCTATTACCAAATGCCCACCCGCCTTCACACTGTGCAACACCTGCTGGACGTACGCCGCTTGCAGTTCGGGTTCGAGTAAAAAATGAAAAACAGCCCGATCATGCCAAACGTCATAATGCTGTTGGGGCAATTCAGCGCGGGTAATATCCGCCACAAGCCATTTTACATCATCACTTGCCGTTCCTAAACGCTGCTGTTTCTTTTGAATCGCCTCGCGTGAAATATCGAGCACACTGATATCCCGATAGCCGAGTGTCAGCAGGTCATCAACGAGGGTCGATTCTCCTCCACCCACATCGATAATCGCTGCACTGCTATTCGAGGCGGACGTTTGGATAAGCTGTATCGAGGTTTCAAGATGTGGACGGTACCAACTGACGTCGTCGGCCGCTTTCTCTCGATATACCGCCTCCCAGTGGGTTTGATTGACCATGACGCGCCTCATAACAGAACAATTTCAATGCTAAGATATTGTGAATAATAATATATCATAAAATTATATAAAAAAGATTATCCGCCATATTGTGAGTGAATTTGAGACCCAGTGGCAGGCCGGCCGCTACGACCGTTGGTTTCGCGATCGTGTGCAAGCCAGTCTTGCTGATCCTCACCCTGGTATCTCCCATGATGACGTCATGACGGAAATGGATGCTCTAATCAACGACATTGAGGCCCAAAACTGGAAGGGGGCTTGATGCTGCGGTGGTGTGGCGAAGTCAGTCCGCTCGCGGAGACTTAGCTCACTTGTGACGCCGCACGCCCAGCGACCTTAAATCGTCAGGCGATGTAATTCTTACGCAGTTCGGTTACTCTTCGCGGCACCAAGAATTTCAGCGTAAACGGTTACATTAAGAGGCGTTTAGATGACGCCACGTTCTCCCGAAAACACCGCGTTTCTCGTCACTTACCCCACGTGAATGATGATGGGCTATTCTTTCGCAAAACAAAATTAAGTTCCTTATGGAGCCTTTAATGCCAGCATTGCAAGACGCGGTCTTCCGCCAGGCCATCAACCAGGCGTATAACGCCGTTCTCGTTACGACCGGTGAACTGGATCCGCCGGGTCCGGAAATCGTGTACGTGAACCCGGCCCTTTGCGCACAGACTGGGTACACGGAGGATGAACTGCTGGGCCAGACGCCTCGAATCCTGCAAGGCCCCCGGACTGATCCCGCAGTGCTGCGACGGCTGCGCGAGACCATAGCGAACGGCGGTTTTTTCGAAGGGCAAACGGTCAACTACCGCAAGGATGGCACGCCGTATCTGGTGCACTGGAACATCAGTCCCATATTTGACGAGCGCGAGCAGATCACGCACTACGTTTCGGTGCAGAGCGATATCACCGAACGCGAGGATTTCGAGCGATTCAACCAGCAACTGATGGCCAGCCTCGGCGAGGGCGTATTTGCTCTCGACAGTGACGGCTGCCTGACCCTGGTCAATCAGACCGCAATGGATCTGCTGGGATACTCGGATGAGCAGGCGTTGCTCGGCCTCAATGCGCATAAGTTGATGCATCCACGCTATCCGGATGGTCAGCACTACCCGGCGTCCGAGTGCCCGATCACGCATGTGATGCAGACCGAAGCGCCGTTGGAGGCCTGGCGGGACACGTTTTTCCGCGCCGACGGCGAGCCGTTATCCGTCGAGACTTACGCCACGCCACTTTACGATGTCTTCGGCGAGACGCAGGGCGTGGTCGTCGTCTTCAGGCATATTTCCGAACAACTTGCCCTGGAGGCACAACTCGAACATACGGCCAATCACGATCGGCTGACCGGCGCGTTCAATCGACACTTCTTTGACGGGTTGGTTGAAAAGGAGCTCGCTCGCAGCGCTCGCCGCGGCGAGCCACTGTCGCTGCTGATCCTGGATATTGATCACTTTAAGCGATTCAATGATGACCACGGCCACTTGGTGGGAGATGACGTCCTCAAGGAACTGGTAAAGCATATCTCTCAACGGGTGCGCGAGAGCGACATCGTGGCCCGTTGGGGCGGTGAGGAATTTGCTCTATTGTTGCCCGATACCTCTAATGAGGGGGCGATAGAATTGGCCGAGACGTTGCGCGCCAGTGTGGAAGCTACCCAGTTCGGCGAAGGGCTGCCGAACTTGACCATCAGCATTGGCGGCGCGCAGATAGATGTTAACGAGACCCCCAAGGCGGGTTTCAGGCGGGCGGACGCCGCCTTGTATCAGGCTAAGGAGTCGGGCCGGAACCGCGTCTGCATGGCGACCA
>NZ_JARWAN010000007.1:0-136299 GCF_031451755.1 Vreelandella vilamensis
GCTAGGATCGTTTCCGCTCGACTTGCATGTGTTAGGCCTGCCGCCAGCGTTCAATCTGAGCCATGATCAAACTCTTCAGTTTACAATCATTGTGGTTCTTACTTGCTGACCTAAGGACTCGCCAAAGGGCAACAAAAGCGAACCAAACTTGGCTCAAGGTTCAAACGAATTCATTCAACTGTCGTTTAAAAACATTTGTTTAAAAACTGTCGTTCTCATGACCGCTTGCCTTGATATTCGGTGATTTATCACCCTCATCGGCAAGCGCCCACATGAATTACCTGATCACATTATTAAAGAGCATTTCGTTGAGGGAAGCGATTCGATAACCGGAATGGCTTGCCTCAGCGAGGAAGGCGTATTCTACGCCGTTCCGTGTGCTTGTCAATCACTGTTTTGAGTAAGTGGAGTGAAGAAAGTAAAAAAGTGACTGAAATATATCACTCTTACTTATACCTCTAACTCTCTGACAAACCGAAGGTTTTTACCTTCAATCACCGCCGGTACCGCCCTGCGTCCCCGGCAGCGGATGCGTACTTTACGGTTTCATCGGCGGCTTGGCAAGGGGTTTGTGACAGAAAATTAAAACACGCCATAAAAAAAGCGGCAGACGATGCCAAGAGGCGAGCCTGCCGCAAACCACCGATCAGCATCCTGACCAGAGAGTGCCTAATTTAAGCGTTTGAGCGCAGACGCACCGCCGCCTATTTAAATCTCAAAGCCTAAGCCAAAATCATCACTAGACAACGCCATTAAACTTCCTGCGCCTGATTGAATCATTTGCGCGTGCGCTTTTGTGCGCGGCAGTAGACGCTGGTAGTAAAAACGTGCCGTATTAAGTTTGGCGGCATAGAAGGCTTTATCGTCACCTTCCAGAGAGTCCGACGCCTGTTTAGCGGCGCGGGCAAACAAATAAGCCAGCGTGACATAACCGGAGTACATTAGGTAATCGACACTTGCTGCGCCCACTTCTTCGCGATCTTGCATTGCTTTCATGCCCACTCCCATCGTCAGCTCGCCCCACTCAGCATTCAGCTTCGCCAGCGGCTCGACAAACTCTTTTAAAGACGGGTTATCGGCTTCAGCTTTACAGAATTGATGGATCTCTTTGGTGAAGACTTTGAGCGTCTCCCCTTGACTCATCAACACTTTACGACCCAGCAGATCCAGTGCCTGAATGCCGGTTGTGCCTTCGTATAGCCGGGTAATGCGCGCATCGCGCACTAGCTGCTCCATCCCCCACTCTTGGATAAAGCCATGGCCGCCGTAAACTTGCACCCCTTCATTGGTGCATTCAAAGCCGACTTCCGTTAGAAAGGCCTTAACAATGGGCGTGAGAAGACCAAGCAACGTTTCCGCCCGCTCCTTCTCTTCACCGGGCTGTCCATGCTCGACAACATCAAGCATCTGCGCGGTATACAACACCAACATACGCCCACCTTCGGCAAACGCTTTTTGCGTCAGCAGCATACGCCGCACATCGGGATGAACAATAATCGGGTCAGCAGGCTTCTCAGGAGCTTGCTTGCCTGACAAACCACGCATCTGCAAACGATCGCGAGCATAGCTTAGTGAATTCTGGAAACTCGCTTCGATCAGACCCAACCCCTGAATGCCAACTCCCAGACGAGCCGCATTCATCATGGTAAACATGCAGGCCAATCCTTTATTGGGTGGCCCCACCAGATAACCTGTCGCGTCGTCGAAGTTCATTACGCAGGTGGCATTACCGTGAATGCCCATCTTGTGCTCAAGAGAACCGCAAGTGACACCATTGCGCTCACCAGGATCACCTTCAGCATTCGGCATAAACTTGGGCACCACGAACAGTGAAATGCCTTTGGAGCCTTCAGGCGCATCGGGTAATTTTGCCAAGACTAAATGGACAATATTTTCAGCAAGATTGTGTTCACCGGCAGAAATAAAGATCTTGGTGCCGGTAATCGTGTAAGCATTGCCATCAACGGGCACCGCTCGGGTTTTAATCAAGCCAAGATCAGTACCGCAGTGAGGCTCGGTCAAGCACATAGTGCCTGTCCAAACACCCTCAACCAGCTTGGTTAAATACGTGGCTTTTTGCTCGTCGGTACCATGGTGCCTTAGCGCATCGGCAGCGCCATGAGACAACCCCGGGTACATCCCCCACGCCAGGTTCGTCGCACAAATCATTTCAGACAACACCATGGAAAGTGAGTGGGGAAGCCCCTGACCACCATGCTCCGGCTCAGCCGCAAGGCTAGGCCACCCCCCTTCAACATATTCCTGATACGCCTCTTTAAAACCGCGAGGCGCTTTAACTTCACCCCCTTCTAGCAAACATCCTTCTCTGTCTCCGGACTGATTTAATGGCAGCAATACATCACGCGAAAAACGCGCACCTTCCTCAAGAATGGCACTCACCACGTCCGGGGATGCATCGTCACCCGAAGGTAAGCGCGCATAGTGAGACGGATAATCCAGCATCTCATCCATGACAAAACGGAAATCACGTAGCGGTGCTTGGTAGGTAGGCATAACACTTCTCCTGGCAAATGGTGAAAGTGCTTAGCGCATCTTTCAAACGTATGTTTGAAAGCTAACCCTCTGAAGGAAGAGAGTCAAGCAAGCGTTTGACATTTATCTCTTAAATCCAGCTCGACTTTAGTCAAAAAAACCGGAGGTTAGCATGAACGCCAACCTCCGGTTATTGAGCGATTTATCAATCTACAAAGTGAGAAATCGACAATGCCAGTGTTACTGCATGCGGATACCGCCATCCAAGCGAACGACATCGCCGTTAAGCATGACATTCGTAATAATGTGCTCGGCCAATTTGGCAAACTCGACCGGCTTTCCTAAACGTTTCGGGAAAGGAACCGCAGCCGCGAGTGCTTGCGCCGCCTCATCGGGAATTTCACTCATCATCGGCGTCTCAAAAACGCCAGGCGCGATCGCCATGACGCGAATGCCATGACGTGACAACTCACGCGCAGCCGGAAGACTCATACCCACAACACCTGCCTTAGAAGCGCTGTAAGCACACTGCCCCACTTGACCATCGAATGCTGCAATAGAGGCTGTATTAATGAGCACACCTCGCTCACCATCATCGCTGGGGGGATTTTTCGCCATCGCAGCGGACGCCAAGCGCATAATATTGAATGTGCCAATCAGGTTGATATTGACCGTTTTGCTGTAGGCCTCAAGGCTAGCGGGATTGCCTTCTCGGTCAACAAGCTTACCGACACTGACCACTCCAGCGCAGTGAATCACGCCTGCCAGCCCCCGCCCAGCACTTTGCTCAACCGCCAGCGCTATGGCTTTCTGCATATCGGCTTCGGAGGTAATATCTCCCACACACGCGGCCGCCGAGTCGCCAAGCACTTTGGCCTGCTCTTTAACGCTTTCTTGCATATCGCAGAGGACGACATTTCCTCCGCCTGCCACTAAGCGCTCTGCGGTCGCCGCCCCCAACCCTGAAGCGGCGCCAGTAATCAAAAACGTATTACCCTTAACATCCATCGTCGTTTCCTCTTAATGTGACTTAACTGTTTGAATCGGCTTTATCAGCTGCTTCGGCACGCAGTTTAAAGCGCTGAATTTTGCCGCTTGGCGTTTTTGGCAGCTCTTCAACAAACTCAATCACACGAGGAAACGCGTGAGTGGAAAGACGCTCGCGTACTTGCTGGCGAATTTCATCAGCAAGATCATCGTTGGGTTCAAATCCCTCTCGCAGCACAATGTAGGACTTGATAATTTCGCCGCGAATCTCATCGGGCTGACCCACCGCTGCAGACTCAGCAACCGCCGGATGCGTCATCACACTATTTTCGACATCGGTCGGCCCAACGCGATAGCCCGCCGTCGTGATGATGTCATCATCGCGACCGGCAAATTGGAACGAGCCATCTTCGTTGCGAAACACCACATCCCCAGTCAAGTAATACCCTTCGGCAAACGGATGCTTTTCTTGCCAGGTATACCCTTGGAAAAAGTGTGCGGGCGAGTTTTTGATATCGACAGCCAGCACACCCGGCTCCCCCGGGGGTAACTCATTATATTCCGCATCCAAAATCGCCAAGCGGTACCCCGGCATTGGCACCCCCATGGCACCCACGTGTTTTGGATGGTCCAATGCATGGTGGTTATTACATGTCATGCCAGTTTCGGTTTGGCCGTAATGATCCATTACCGGGCAGCCAAGCGATTTTTCTACCCAAGTGACGACTTCTGTATTGAGTGGCTCACCCGCTGAACTGGCCGCCCGAAGCTCCAACGTTTGATGCGCATCGTCAAAAAGCCCAGAAGCCTTCATCAAGCGATACGCGGTTGGGGCTGCCGCAAAGTTGGTAATACGATGACGCTTCATAAAGTCGAGCGCACCCTCGGCGCTGAACCCCGCCTCGCAAAAGTGAGTGGTTACGCCCAATAACAATGGCCCTGCAATGGCATAGTAAAGACCATACGCCCAACCTGGATCCGCCATATTCCAGAAACGATCGTCCTCCCGCAGATCTATGGCTAACTCCATATAGATAGCAAATGCAGGCATGCCAGCAAGCGGCACCGCAACGCCTTTGGGTTTGCCCACCGTGCCGGAAGTAAACATTTGCAAAAACGGTTGATCTGGCGTTAAACGCGGAGGCTTCTCGGTGGAAGGCGCATGCGACGTCGCTACCTGCCAATCCAAATCATCAGCATGTTCACTCGTCGCTCCGCCAACGGCCAGTACGGGAGGACACTGGGTTAATCCATCAAACTTATAACGGTTGGCATGATCGGTAACTACTAATTTGGTATCAGCCCGCCCCAAGCGGTAATCGACTGAATCTGGGCCAAAGGCAGTAAATAGCGGCTGATATACCGCGCCAATACGCCACGTCGCCACCACCGCCACTAATAGCGCTGGGGTACGCGGCAGCATACAGGCGATCCGATCCCCGCCCCCCAAACCTTGAGATTGAAACCAACCCGCAAGCTTCGCGCTCGCCTGATCAAGTTCCGCATACGTCAACTTATGTGTATTGCCTTGTGTATCTTCCTGAACAAGGGCCAGCACATCACCGCGCCCTTCGCGGATATGGCGGCCGCAACTGGCTTCATACGCGTTAAAAAAACCATCTTGATGGTCATCTAGACGCGCGATAACGCTATCGACGGAAAAATTTTCAAGATACTCACGGTAATCGGGTAGTGATGTCGCAGTCATGATCGCTCTCTTGTGTTGTGGTTGTGAGCTGTATCGCCATGCAGGCGTATCACCGAAGCGCTAAAAGCGCATAATTGTGATTATTAGGCCTGTCTTGGCGCGGATAAATATATATCCGTTTACGTTAACGGAAACTTTATTATACGCCAACGCTAAAACCATTCCTGACAGAGAGCAAGCCTTACCCAAGACAAGACGCCTAGACAATAGTCAAAGATCACTCTCCCGTTTTACAGGAATAATCATCGCAACCAACTCATCGGCGAGATCGTCCGGTGTCCTCGGCCCTGCCGGGTCGTACCAGCGTACCGTCCAGTTGAGAGCGCCGAGCACAAAGCGCGAGACCAAAAAACGATCCCCATGAATCAACCCCGCCTCCAACGCAGTGTCGATCACATCAACCCAAAGAGCTTCATAGGCATCGCGAAGGTGGCTCAAGTGCGCTTTCGCTTCGTCGTCTAATCGGCGCCATTCAAATAACGCCACGACATGAGCGTTACGGTCGGTGAAGAGTGTTTCCAAATGCGCTCTCGCCATGGCCCTTAAGCGTGCCTCAGGGTCAGCGGGGCTAGATTCTAATGCACGGCGAGCAATTCTTAGGGCATTATGCGTTCCCTCTTCAATCACAGCGGCCAATATCTCTTGCTTATCTTTAAAATGATGAAAAAGGCTGCCTGATTTAATCCCCATTTCCTGAGCAAGCATGCGTACCGTCGTCTTGTCGAAACCTTCTTGGACAAAAAGCTGTGCGGCGAGACGCGTTAGTTCCTTGCGGCGAGGTGATGCATTCATTACATTCATATCTATTACACTAGCGCTTGCTTGGTTATCCTGAAGAAAACCACAGCGCACGCAAAGGGTCAACGTAACACGCCCTTTGACGACCACAACAACACCAAGATTTGGAGATAAGCCATGAGTCACAACGACGTCGTTTTTCTAGCGGCAACACGCACCCCGATGGGTGGCATGATGGGTAGCCTTTCGAGCGTAACAGCGCCAGAGTTAGCGGCAGTGGCAATTAAAGCGGCTATTGAGCGCTCAGGTCTTAAACCCGCCGACATCGAAGAAGGCATTATGGGCTGTGTTCTGCCCGCTGGTGTTAAACAAGGCCCAGCACGACAAGCCATGCGTCAAGCTGGCATTCCCGATGCTAACGGCGCCACTACGATCAACAAACTATGCGGCTCGGGAATGAAGGCGACAATGCTTGCCCACGACATTATCAAAGCGGGTAGCGGAGAAATTTTGCTTGCGGGCGGCATGGAATCTATGTCGAATGCTCCCCACTTGCTCACGAAAGCGCGCGGCGGCTACCGTCTTGGCCACGGTGAACTCAAAGACCACATGTTCCTTGACGGTCTTGAAGACGCAGAAACCGGCAAACTGATGGGGGTTTTCGCGCAAGATGTAGCATCAGAGCGCGGCTACACCCGCGAACGTTTGGATGATTTTGCTATCGCCTCGCTTGAGCGGGCCATGGACGCCACCAACGCCGGACACCTCAATGCGGAGATGGCCCCCGTGACGGTTACGAGCCGAAAAGGCGACACTCTGGTCGAGCACGATGAGCAGCCCTTCCAAGCCAGATTGGATAAGATCCGTGAGCTACGCCCTGCCTTCGCCAAAGACGGCACAATCACCGCCGCTAACTCAAGCTCTATCTCAGATGGCGCCTCAGCGTTGATTCTCTCCAGCCAAGCGGCCGCTGATAAACATGGGATCAAACCGTTAGCGCGCATGCTCGGGCATAGCACCCATTCACGCCATCCCAGCGAATTTACCATCGCCCCTGTTGGCGCTATCGACAAGCTGCTGAAAAAGCTTAGCTGGGACGTCAGCGATGTCGATTTGTTTGAAATTAACGAAGCCTTCGCGGTTGTTACGTTAATGGCGATGGATGACTTGGGTCTGCCGCATGAGAAGGTGAACGTTTACGGTGGCGCCTGCGCGCAAGGTCATCCTATCGGTTCAACCGGCTCGCGTATTATCGCGACACTAATACACGCGCTGCGCACTAAAGGTGGCAAGCGCGGCATCGCCAGTCTTTGCATTGGCGGTGGTGAAGCCACAGCGGTCGCCGTAGAGCTTATTGATTAATCGTTAGATTAGCACCTGGTTAGATTGGCACCTGGCATGACTGCCGGGTGCTCCTGCCACGGCTTAGTAGAGATCAAAACAACGCGGAGCCGTTATGTTTGCCCACGTCCTGATTGGCGTCGATTTTTCTCGTGCCTGGCCTTTACTTCAGCAGCGGCTCATGCGGCTTCGCGCCAAAGGTGTGAAAAAGGTCACCCTTATCTCTAGCATAAGCCCCAAAGAAATCCCTCACCCCAGCCCTGACGATATTCAGCGTGTACGACAACGCTTGGAAGCGGAAGGCGAGCCTCTTAGAGATATCGGCCTAAGCGTTACTTGCCTGGTTGAAACGGGTAAGCCTAGTGAACGCTTAGCCGCGCTAGCGCAACAATATTCACCAGATCTGATCTTGCTCGGCTGCCAAGGCCAGGGGCGATGGCAAAATATGCTGCTAGGTAGTACGGCTCAACGCCTAGCCCATCTAAGCGATATACCGCTTTGGCTGGAGCCGATAAACGATGTGCTTTCCAGCGGGAGTGACTTCACGACTCTAGTGCTCGCAACCGATGGCTCACCGGCAGCATTGGCAGCAGATCAGATGTTTCAAGCTCTCTCACCTCACTACCAGAACCACGTTGCACTAATGGCAGAAGCGCTACTGGTTGCCGACGGCCGAGGTGTGGAAGACGCTCAGTTACATCTCGCCGTGTTAGAAAAACGCGTCCCCAAGCTCGATACGGTGATTGTTTTTGGAGAAGCCCGCCACGCCTTAATTGAAGAGGCCAAAGCGTGGAAAGCCGATTTAGTGATTATCGGCAAGCAGGGCCACAGCCGATTGAAGGAGCGATTACTCGGCAGCACCGCTCAAGCATTGCTTGAAGGCGTGAACTGTCCAGTGTTAGTGGTGCCAGAGAAACCGCATGCTTACTAGGCCGCTAAGCTTTGCTCGCCAGCACCCGTTTTATGGCCATTTGGCGGGGTACTTAAGCCACTAAATGCGATCAGCACCAATGTCCAGCTCGCCTTGATACTTAAATTATCGATGATTTTCATCTCGACGATGTTCCTCAGCAAAGTAAAATCGTGCCCCACTGGTATGAATCAAGACGTATGTAGTGGCAGCCATAGCTGCAAACGCCGGCGTATTTCTTGTAATGCTTGCTCGTATGCATCCGGTTTAGCAATCAAGCGAGGGTCACGAATGTCCCAATAGAAAGTTTCCATCGCGTCACCTTCCCACTCATAGCAAGCCTGCTTGTCCTTATCACACAGCACAATCACATAATCGAAATGCTCTCCCGCAAAATGCGCCAACGGCTTACTTTTTAGCCCTGAAGTTGACAGTCCCTGCTTTTGTAGCGCTCCAAGCGTATACGCATGGGGCTCATCCGGCTCGGCGCCCGCGCTATACGCTTCAAACTTATCACCCGCCATGTGGCGAAGTAGCACTTCGCCCATGAGCGAACGGGCAGAGTTGGCATTGCACAAAAACAGCACTCGACGCTTTAACATGGCGAAAAACTCTTTCTCTAATATGTAGTAGCTAGAATACATGGCAATCGTGACGACAATGTTGCAACGCCTTACCCACATACGACATATCGTATATAGTGAGCAGGTATTTTTACGCTACGGCAACAAGGAGATCTCATGACATCGAAACAACCCAACGAAGAACCCAGCACGGCTGAAGGCATGGGGCTTTTTGAGCGCTTTCTTTCTCTTTGGGTCGCGTTAGCGATTATTGCTGGCATTGCCTTAGGCCAGTTTGCGCCCGCCATACCCGAAACGCTGTCACGTTTTGAATACGCACAGGTGTCTATCCCCGTCGCGATACTCATCTGGGCCATGATTTTTCCGATGATGGCACAGATCGACTTTACGTCGGTTCTAGGGGTTCGCCGCCAGCCCAAGGGGCTGATTATCACGACAACGGTCAACTGGCTGATCAAACCCTTTACCATGTTCGCCATTGCCTGGTTTTTCTTGACCGTATTGTTTCAACCTTTTATTGCCCCAGACTTGGCAAATCAATACCTGGCGGGGGCTATCTTACTGGGCGCGGCGCCTTGCACCGCGATGGTGTTTGTGTGGAGTTACCTAACGCGTGGCGATGCCGCTTACACCTTGGTTCAGGTGTCGCTTAATGACCTTATTATGCTCGTAGCCTTCGCCCCTATCGTAGTGTTCTTACTCGGGGTATCCAACATCCACGTCCCCTGGGATACCGTCGCTCTCTCCGTTGTGTTGTATATCGTGATACCGCTGACCGCCGGCTATATTACCCGGCAAACACTGATCAAAAAGCACGGCATAGAATGGTACGACAATGTTTTCATGAAACGTGTCGGGCCGATTACCCCAATGGGGCTAATCGTCACGCTGATTCTGCTGTTTGCTTTTCAGGGCGAAGTCATCCTGCAAAATCCGCTGCACATTGTACTGATTGCGATTCCGCTGATTCTGCAAACCTTCCTGATCTTCTTTATCGCTTACGGTTGGGCGAAAGCATGGAAAGTGCCGCATAACGTTGCCGCACCGGGCGCGATGATTGGCGCCAGTAACTTTTTCGAACTCGCCGTTGCCGCGGCTATCGCCCTGTTTGGGATGCAGTCCGGCGCCGCCCTGGCGACCGTTGTGGGCGTGTTGGTTGAAGTACCCTTGATGCTCGCTTTAGTACGCATCGCCAACAAAACGCGGCACCACTTTCCGGCAGCATCGTAACGTTTTACACCTACGGCATGGGAGAAGCTCAGATGGCACACTTTTTGGTTTTTTTGGGATCCACGCGCACCACCACACCGCCCTCGCCCGCCCGCTTGGGCGAACGTGTCGCACGAGCCTGCACCACCCTTCTGAATGCTCACGAAAATGTGACGGCGGAAATTATCGATCCACTCGATATCGCGTTAAAAGACCCTTTTAAACCGCACTTTGCTTATTCAAGCACTAACGTGCCAGAGGACTTGTCGGCGCTGGCGAGTAAAATCGCTGAGGCTGATGGTTATGTCATGGTCAGCCCTGAATACAACCACTCAATGAGCCCTGCATTAAGCCATTTACTCAACCACTTTGGCAGTTCGTTGTTTGCGTTCAAACCGAGCGCGATTGTGACCTACTCCATGGGTCAATGGGGTGGCGCCAGAGCTAGCGTTTCAATGCGGACGTTCCTTTCTGAACTTGGGTGCTTACCCGTTTCAGCGATGATACATATCCCAAAAGCGCAAGACGCACTTGATGAAGCGGGGCATTTCCAGCAAGACGCACCACGTTGGGAAAGCTACTTCGGTCGCACGCTAGACCAACTTCGTTGGTGGGCTGACGCCGCAAACGCACAAAAAGCAATTCAAGACCCGCAGGCACTATCCCCTGCATTTAAGACCACACCCTCGCAGCGAAATGCGCCAGATAGCGATTAGCCAGGAGACTGCTTAGCGCTTCTTTGAGCGGCATCTTGACGCATAAGCTTGGCGTCTTTCTTGTCTGCCCTTACGCTTAGCGCATACTTATTCATTACCATAAGACAAGTTTATGCATCCGCTTCATGCTTCGCTGCACAACGAGCTTCACGCTAGGCCCTCAATTTACTTTGATGGCCCTGCGATCCTTCATCACTTTGCTTTCTTACAAGAAGGCATGCAACGCTCCGCACTGCTCAACCAACTCGCTGAAGCCACCGGCATCAAGATGGAATCATCAGCCGCTCAGCAGATCGTGGACTGCCAGAACCTCACCCTAAAATGGGAACAACATACCGAATTTTTCACCTTAACGGTGATGCAGCCCATAGAAGCCGACACACCTCAGTGGCCATCGCCACCAATGCTTTTAAAACCGCTACTCGAGGAAAATGCCCAAGCCATCGTTAGCGCTACTCTGCTGCGAATAGAATCTGCTCACCAGTGGGCAGGTAGTGTTGAACACTATGGGTTTAATCATCCCACGGGGTCACGCGTTGGCGGCGATGATGCAACCGTATGGAGCGATTTTAAGCTCAACGAAAACAGCATTAATCGCTTGCTATTGGTGAATAACAATCTTGACCGTTATCGCCTGGGCCGCATGGCAAGACGTCTGTTTGATATTGAAACCTATCGCATGATGGCCATGCTCGCGCTTCCAGAAGCAAAGTCTTTAAGCCAAGAATTGACTCAGTACGAACAGCAACTGACACAACTTTCCACTCAACATGCCGAACAGCAACAAGCCGCGCCAGAACCGTTATTAAAAGCGTTAACCGCGCTTTCAGCGCAGTTAGAGCGTTGTGGCGCACAGACCCGCCAGCGTTTTAGTGCCACCGACGCTTATGCGCGCATCGTGTTCACCCGCATTAAAGAGCTCCGTGAAGAACGTCTAGGCGATTACCCTCGCCTAGGCACTTTTATATTGCGACGTTTCCAGCCCGCCGTGCGCTATTGCGCTGCGATGGACCAACGACTAGAAACACTCGCTGCTAGTGCAACGCGACTCAATGATCTTTTGCGAACACGCGCTCAAGTAGAAATCGAAGGACAAAATTCCAAAATTCTCAATAGCCTGAACGAACGCACCAGCAGCCAGCTAAAAATTCAAAAAGCCGTCGAAGGGCTTTCGATCATCGTGATCAGTTACTACCTTTTCAGCCTTTTCAAGCTCGGCCTGCAGAGCCTTGATGCCCTGGGCGCTGAGATCTCCCCCATTACCGCCGCCGCCGTAATAGCACCATTGAGTATAGGGATATTAGGTATCATCGCCTGGCACATTCGACGCGTGAAGAAACACTAGGGTTCACAACCTTTCGTGCAAAGAAATCACGGTACTAGCTTTATGGATGCCTTAGGCTACGGCATAAAGGTTACGATACCCCTAGCGATGGACCAATCACCTCAGACTCAGCCCTAACCAAAGTGCTATGGCCAGAGAATAGAGTGCTGTCTGTCCCAACACTGGGTTGAGCGCCGAACCGTCATGTCGCCACATTTTCATGTTCAAAACCAACGCTGCTAAGCCGATACCTCCCCACGCCAGCCAGGCCCAAGCCGCCAGCCCAAGAGGCAGCGATACTAGCCACGGCCCCCACGTCAAAATACTGAATAGCCATCGCGTTGCCTGCGGCCCCAGGCGCACTGCCACGGTCAGCTTACCGGCGCGGGCATCGGTGTGACGGTCGCGCAGGTTATTGACCACCAGAATGGCGGCTACCGGCAACCCCACTAACGAAGCGGCCAATATCGCCCCGCCGTGAACCGGAGACTGCTGAGCCAATAAGCTACCCAACACTGCCACCGGGCCAAAAAATAGCCAAACTGCTACTTCTCCCAAGCCCAGGTTGGCATAGGGCCGTCGTCCACCGCTGTAACCAAGCACCCCCAGCAAAGCCAACCCGCCCAATGCCCAGAGCAGCCAATGGCCAAAAAGAACAAGCCATAACCCCGTCGCGACGGCGACTCCCAGCATCAGCATCAATCCTACTCGCAACTCACCGGCACTCAATAACCCGGCTTGAAGCGCTCGCCTTGGCCCCAGGCGATCATGCTCATCCACTCCCGATAACCCATCAAAAAGATCATTGGCCAGGTTCACCGCCAGTTGCAAGGCCAATGCGCAAATCAGACACAAGATAGCGGTCAGCCAAGAAAAATGCTCCGGCGCGACCAATGTCTGACCCAGTACAATAGGTCCTATCGCCGCTGGCAACGTGCGTGGACGCAGTGCTTGCACCCAGATAGCTGTCTTATTCATGCCAAAGGCGCTTGGAAATACTTGATACGCATCATCAACTCTCTACTTAATATCACGTAATCGACTTACATAACTTACGTTAGCGACTTATTTTACCTACTATTTTCGCCTAGTGTTTCTGCCTATCGTTTTTTAAGGAGCCAGGATGTCCCCCGAATGGTTGTCACAAGTTCTCCTTCCCTGGGTATTGGCCAGTGTGATGATGGCAATGGGCCTTAGCCTGACAAAAAGCGACTTCGCCCGCCCTTGGCGCCAACCACGTCGCCTATTGCTTGGTTCGGGCCTTCAAATTTTAGCATTACCGTTGCTGGCTTGGGGGCTTGTCATGTTACTGCCGCTTTCGCCGCTGGCGGCCGCTGGGTTACTCCTAGTCTCGCTGGTGCCGGGGGGAGCGACATCGAATATGTTTAGCTATCTGGTACAAGGGGATTTGGCGTTATCCGTTAGTTTGACCGCCATCGCCGCAGTGCTGGCACCCTTCACCCTGCCGTTGGTCATGGGTTGGAATCTGGACGTGCTGGGATTGAGCGGCGCGGGCCTGCACTTGCCCTATTGGCATACCGTCGGCCAGCTACTGCTTGTCACTTTAGTTCCCGTGCTCACCGGGATGTTGCTGCGCCGTATGCTTGAGTCGGCAATACTCGAATGGCTACTGCCTAAGATAAAAGTATTAACGGGCGTGGCGATGATTGGCGTGGTAACGGCGCTGTTCATTAGCCATGCGCAGCGGCTGCCTTCACTGCTCAGCATTGAAACGCTGGCGGTACTATTGATGTGCGTGTTGAGCATGACGTTGGGGTACCAAGTGGCACGACGTTTTCACCTACCCAATACCAGTGTACGCGCCATTACCGTTGAAGTCGGCGTGCAAAACGCCGGTGTAGCGATGATGGTCGCTTTTAGTCTTTTGCAACAACCGGGCATGGGCTTAGTGCCACTTCTTTATGGTCTATTGATGAACGTACCAGCATTCCTGTGGATGTTCACCTGCCTGTGGCGAGATCGTTATCAGCTGACGGCCGCCCCACGCCGTTTTTAAAGGCAAGAATGGATGGCATATGACCCAAGATAAAGTGGCGATCACTGGAGCGACGGGGTTAATTGGCAGCCGCCTGGTGGAAAAGCTGGCAGCCCGAGATACTCCCGTCACAGTGCTGAGCCGCCGGCCTAAGGCAGCGGCAACCCGGTTCCCTCCAGAGCGGTTTCCACTGGTCACTGTAAAAGGCTACGTCCCCTTCGAGCCCACGACGATCTCATCCGCGCTGATCGACGCATCCGCCGTGGTGCACCTGGCGGGTGAGCCTATCGCGGCCCGCTGGACACCTGAGGTACGCACTGCTATCCGCCAGAGTCGTGAAGCCGGTACCCGCGCCCTTGTCACTGCCATCGCTTGTATGACTCACCGACCGGCTACGCTGATTTCGGCGTCGGCGTGTCGCTATTACGGCGTTAGCAGCAAGCGCTTCGCTGAAAACAGCCCTCCTGGTCCAGGCGGCGATTTATTGACCGATACCACGCACCGGTGGGAAGCCGAAGCGCAGCGCGCCGCCGAGTACGGTCTACGGGTGGTGATCCTGCGTTTCGGCATTGTGTTAGCCGTTACCGAAAACGGGCGCGCCGTACTCAAACGTATACGCCCGTTTCTAGGCGGGCGCGTTGGATCGGGGCGGCAATGGGTTAGCTGGATCCACCGCGAGGATGCAGTCAATATCCTTTTGCGCGCACTGGACTACCCCGAAATGCAAGGAGCTTATAACGCCACCTCTCCCTTTCCCGTGCCCATGTCCCAGGTGACCGACGCCTTCGCTCACGTGTCACGCAGTTTCATCCGTGTGCCGGTGCCCGGAAGAGTGATTCAGCAGATACTTGGCGACGGTGCGACGGTCATTCTTGACGGTCAGCGTGTGTATCCCAACCGGTTGCAAGCCGAAGGGTTTCGGTTTCGTTACCCGCAGATCGGCTCGGCCGTCAACGACATTTTGTCTTGAATCACGGCCGGCATCGGATAGCGATCACAACAAAAGGCAGCTCTTAGTTCATCCGGGACCGTACACTTAGCTACCAAACTGCTCGGTCAACGAACCTTGATAGCGCCAACCTTCGGGCACACGGAGTTCGTGGCTTTGGCTGCCGGCTAACCGACAAATTGCCACCTCCGGCGGCGTGCCTCCAATACCAATATTCGCGGTTTCAAACTCAAGCCACTCACATTGCGCGAGTAACCCACGCTTTTGATCCGCAAACGCAATATCTTCAAAATCGCCCTCCCAGTCGAACTGAAGCCCCAAGCTCACCAGCTGCTCCACCTGCTCCCGCACGCTTGCTGGGTCAACCAAACTGATGCTAACGAGTTCGTCATCCGAACACACATTATGCAAGGGCAAGACTTCACCCAACGCCTTCCAGCCGCTAGGTATACGTTTTTCAATAGCAGCAGCTCGAATAAGAATCGCTGTTGCCTCAATTAGCACTGCCATATATGACGAATCTTCCCTAAAAAAGTTAATTGGCTAAAAACCGCTTTTGTGGCGGCAACTACGGAAAATTTGACGCATGTCAATTTTAAGGACGATCCCTCTTTAACTTTGGATTAATGTCGATAGCAGCATGATTATACATATGCCAATGTGGATATATAAAGATATCAACATGACTGAATAACACTAGGAATTAGGCACTGTAACCACGATGGCATTCAGAGAAAAACAGCCGTTTACACAACCTACCGCGCTAATACCAATGGTGGCGTCATTGGGGTGGGTTAGTTCTCGGTGCCTACAACCTAATCCGCACCCGTTGTCGTGCTACTTATGCATTGACGCATGTCCTGCCAACGCCCTAGTTATAACTGAAGAAGATAGCGAAGTGAAACTGATTGCCACTAATGCCTGCCATGGCTGTTTGCAATGCGTTTCTGCATGCCCTACGGAGGCTTTGGTAAGTCATGACATCGATCAGCTGTTTAATGATCAGGAAGCCGACATATCACTGCATGTAGGCTGTCATCGAGTCGCGAATCGCCACGTAGATAAAACACTACACTGTCTGCGGGCACTCGGCGCTGATTCGTTCGCTGCCCTAAGCGCCAACGCTTCACCTCAAGCCGTGGTGCTGCACATCCCAGATGACTGCAGCGCTTGCGAAGCATCGCCCACTAACAGTGCGAAAGACACTTGGCGAGAGTCTGCACAAGCGTTTTGCTCCATCACGGAAGCGCTACCAACCGGTCATTACCAACGTGCTCGCCAAGCGCTTAGTCGCCGCGACCTATTACGCGGGCGCTCTACTCCACCGCTACCGCATATTCCAGAAGACGATACAGAGCCAAAAGCAAGAAGGCTGCAACGCCACCTTGATGCGGCTAACAAGCGAGTTGGGGTAGTCGCGCCAACACTTCCAGGGATAAAACTCAATCATGATGCTTGCGATGCGCACAGCGTTTGCGCGCGGGTTTGTCCTACAGATGCCTTAACCGCAATTGATAACGTCCTGAGTTTCACTCCACAGGCTTGCTTAAACTGCCAGCACTGCCTAAGCGCTTGCCCTGAAAACGCGCTGGAAAGCACAACACTCATACATGAACAAAGCATCACATTGCGCCATGGCGTGCAAACCATTTGCGCGGCTTGCGGCCGTTCATTCCAAATGCATAACAACAAACGCAATGAAGATGGTATGCCGACTTGCCCCGCCTGTCGGCGTGAGAACGCATTGATGCAAGAAAGCTTTGAAGACCTTTTTGGTTAAATGCCATCACGTTGGCTAGCTGCCCGCCCTATAGGGTTGGCGCCTATGTAACAAGACTCGCACCATCAAGAGGCGAGCAGTACCCCAAGGGAGACTCCATGAAACTGTTTCAAACTCTCATTAACCGGCGTCGCTTCTTGCAGTCGTCGGCTGCCGTAGGTGCTTCCGCCGGTGCTGTGGCAACGGGCATCACTGGCTTAAAAGGGTTTAGCCCAGTGAGCGAAGCACGCGCTCAGGCACCGCGTGGCGAAACGACCATTACCAAAAACGTTTGTGCCCAATGTCCAGCACGCTGCGGTATAGATGTTTACACCACCGATGGTCGCGTACATGCCATCTACGGTACCAGCGATAACCCTATTTCCAATGGCAAGCTCTGCCCTAAAGGGCATTTAGGCAGCTACTTTCTTTACGACCCGGACCGCTTCAAAGGCCCCATGAAGCGCACCAATCCTAACAAAGGCCGCGACGAAGACCCCGGCTTCGTGCCCATTTCCTGGGAAGAAGCGTTGGATACCGTGGCCGAGCGCCTGAATGATTTGCGCCGCCGAGGTGAATCACACCGTTTCTCTATGTTTTATGGACGTGGCTGGGGCTCCTCAGACGCAGGCATTCAATACCCCTTCGGTGAGCTCTATGGCACCCCTAATGCCGCCATTGGCCACTCCTCCATGTGCGCCGATGGCTCCAAAAAAGCCAAGCAAGCCACTGACGGCAACAGTTCCTATAGCTCATACGATTATCGCAACGCCAATTACTTGCTGATCATCGGTGCAAGCTTCCTCGAAGCGTTCCGCCCTTACAATAACGTCATGCAGATGTGGGGGCATATGCGTACTAAAAGCCCCAAAACACGCGTGACCACCGTTGATGTTCGCATGAGTCCAACAATGGCCGCATCGGATCGGGCGCTTTACATCAAACCCGGCACGGACGGGGCATTTGCTTTGGCCATTGCACACGTCATTTTGACTGAAGGCTTATGGGATCGTGAGTTTGTCGGCGATTTCACCAATCCCAATAGGCAGTTTGTCGGGGGTCGCCGTATTCCAGCCAATAGCTTCAACGAAAAATGGGTGCATGGCCTAGCTGACTGGTGGAATGAGGAGTTACTTGAGCGCACTCCCGAATGGGCGGAAGAGATTACCGGCATTAATGCCGAGGATATTCGCCGCACCGCAATAGAGTTCGGCTCGACTCGTCCTGCAGTTGCGCTCTTTGAACGCGGCGCTACCGGGCACTCCAACGGCACGTATAACGGCATGGCGATTCACAGCCTTAATGCCCTGGTCGGCTCGCTGTTCGCCGAGGGCGGAATCGGCTATCAAGTCGCGCCTTCCTACGGTGCCTTGCCTGTCGAGGTGTCAGACTACATGGACGATTATGCCAAAAACGGCGCGTGGAAAGATCAGCCCCGCATCGATATGAAAGGGACTGACCGTTGGCCAATGGTGGGTAATATGATGCAGGAATGCGCCATTAACCACCTTAATGCCGATCCGTATACGCTTGACACCGCAATGTTTTACTACACCAACCCCATTTGGTCGGCACCCAATCCCCAAGTGTGGGAAGAAGCTCTTAAAAATGTCTTTATTATTGACACCTCCCCCTTCCCCGGGGAAACGGCGATGTATGCCGATATTGTGCTTCCCGACTGCACCTACCTAGAACGTACCCAGGACGTGCCTACCTATCCTTTTGAAGGCTGGCCAATGGCGGAATTACGCACGCCTGCCGTCGAGCCTATTCATGACACCAAAATGTACGGCGATGTCATCATAGAACTCGGCAAGCGCATTGATGGGCCGATGGGAGACTACTACCGCGAACTTGGCAGCGTCGAAAACTATATTCGCCACCTAGCGGCAGGCTTCGCCGACGACCCCGGCGATAACGGTGTTGATGGCTTCGAAAGTTGGAAAGAAAAGGGTGTATGGTACAAAAAACCCTACAAATGGCGTCAAATCCGCGGCGAGTTTTACGAATGGGACGGCCAGCGTTATAGCCGTCAGATGAGCGCAGAAGAAGTGCAAGAGCACCTATTAAAAACGCCTTCTGGAAAATTTGAAGTACGCTCAGGTTTCTTGGAAGAGCACGCCGCATACATTGAGGAAGAGTTAGGCATCCCGCGCGAACGTGCAGGCTTGGTTCAATGGGTGGCGCCGGTATATACCGGTGGCGATGGCGATCTTCATTTTATAACACCTAAAACACCGCTACATGCGGAAGGCCGTGGCGCCAATATTCCGCAGCAAATGATGGTGCATCAGCCTATCGTGGGTGGTCGGAATACTGTCTATCTGGAGGTTCACCCCGAAACCGCCAAAGCGCGGGGTATCAACAATGGTGATCGCGTACGAATCAGCTCTGACATCGGCAGCATTGAAGCAGAATGTCGGTTTGTGGCTTCGCATCGACCAGATACGCTCGTTTTGCCATTCGAATATGGGCACTGGGCGCAAGGACGTTGGGCGAAAGGTCGTGGGCCGGGCAACTCAAGTGAGATTACAGCCAACATTTCAGACCCTATTTCAGGGCTGGCTAGCTATTACACCGGCAAAGTAAAACTAGAACGCGCCTAACCGTCACCACCCTGCCGAATAGACCAAGAGAGGATAGCGATCATGGCAAAATGGGGAATGGTCATTGACCTAGATAAATGTACCGGCTGCCAAGCCTGTACCACGGCTTGCTCAATGGAGAACAACACACTGCCGGGTGAAACGTGGCAGGATGTGCTCTATTACAATGCCGGTGAGTATCCAAGCGGCCAAATGAAGTGGCTTCCACGCCCGTGTATGCAGTGTGAAAACCCTTCCTGTGTGCATGTTTGTCCGACCCGCGCCACCTATAAAGATCCCGATGCTGGCGGTATCGTTTTTGTTGATTGGAACAAGTGCATTGGTTGCAAATACTGCATGATTGCTTGCCCCTACGGCGTACGTTTCTATGCAGACGAAAAGCCCCTCATCGAGCCCGATATCCGCGACGTTTTCCCCAGTGATAACGCCCAGCTTTGGAGCCCGCCCTACCAAAATCCCGAAGAAGACTGGCGCCGTGGTATCGGCATTCAACCTAAAGGTGTCGTGTCGAAATGTACTTTCTGCTACCACAAGGTGAAACACGCGCCTGAAGGCATCGCGGATCTTGACGAGGATAATCCCGACGTAAAGGAATACGTGCCCGCCTGTGTACGCACCTGCGCCCCTAAAGCGCGTTATTTTGGGGATTTAGATAACCCAGAAAGCCAAGTCAACCAGCTTATCGGTGATAAGCATGGTGTGCGCCTTAAAGATCATACTGGCAACAAGCCACAGGTCTATTACCTTGGCGCTGGCGCTGGTGTTCCGGCTTTCACCCCTGCTGATAAGGAGAACAACGCATGACAGCGCAAACACACAAAAATGCCCTTCAAGGGCCACTAGGCTGGGGGCTACTCGTCATCGCCGGGGTTGTATTACTGGTGAGTTTGGGTTATGCCATTTCGCAAATCATGGCGCATGGCCACACCTCGTTTAATACGAGTTCTGTTTTACCTTGGGGACAACCGATTGCCACCTACGTCTTTTTTGCCTTAGCTTCCTCGGGCTTAGGGTTACTCGCTGCGTTGCCGTTAGTGTTTGGCTTTAAGCAGTACTATCCCGTCGCTAAACGCTGCATATTTCTCGCCTTTGCCCTACTCATATCCGGCATGAGTGTGTTGGCGCTTGAGCTTGGCCATGTCTTTCGCATGCTGTGGGTCATCCCGATGAACCTTCAGGTACAATCCGCGATGTTCTGGATGGGCCTATTTTATGCGCTCGACTTGATTTTTTTACTATGGAAGTTCAGCAAGTTACAAGGCGGACACTGGGACAGTAAAACGGCAAAGCAAGTCGGCATTGCCTCCTTCATTGGTGTATTGCTGGCCAGCGGTAACCTGGCGCTTATATTCGGCATGATGAGCATGCGCCCTTTCTGGTTTGATGCGCTAATGCCGGTATATTTCTACATCACGGCCATAACCAGCGCGATAGCCGTATTGCTATTTCTCACTTACTTAGCCTATGGGTTCAAACGTGAGCGGATGCCGAGCGCACTGCAAGCCCTTTTAACAGGTGCGCTTCCCAAGCTTTTTGCCACCAGTATTGGTCTTACCTTGCTGTTTATCTTGGTTCGCGCCATCACAGGGCTTTATAGCAACAACCCTGAAATCAGCATTGTCTGGACCGATTATTTATTTGATTCAGGTGTGTACATTGCCGCTTTGCTCATCGGGCTTTTACTCCCCTTTGTTGTATTGCTTAGCAAGCTGCGCAACGGTATCGGCATACAAGTTCTCGCGGCACTGTTAGTCACGTTCGCTATATTTGCTGAGCGTTTTTACTTCGTCGTAGGTGGCCAGGTAGTACCGCTATTCAAAGGTACTTGGGTCCCCAACCTGATTAGCTACTCGCCGTCTGCAACAGAATGGTCATTAACGGTATTTGGCTTTTCTCTGTGCTTGGTACTCTACCTACTTGGCGAGAAGTTTCTCCATCTAGGCGATATGCCCAGCCATATTGCGAACAAGTCGGCCCAGCCAGGCACCGCCGAAGCAGCGGCCTAAACGACAATAAACGCTATTTTTAGAATCCTTAAAGGAGAAAGGGCGACTTATTATAGTAATAAGTCGCCCTTACGCATGATGACTGAAGCCACGTTACCCGACTTACTGCCCAATGCCGAATTGTGCCTCTGCCTCGCACGTGCCATGCAAGCACCACAAGCGGGGGTCACCTTGCAGGAAGTACAAGGTCCTTTAATGGACGACTTAAACTATCTCGCTGGTAGTCTTCCTGTGCTTACGGCTGAACGCCTGAATGCGCTGCAACGTTCAACCAGTGAACTTGCGGATACTCAGCAATTAATCCTTGGCTACAGTAAGCTTTTTTTGATGCCGCCCGCCCCCGCTCCTCTCAATCTTGGCGTCTATTTAGATGGCAGTTTAATGGCGCGCAGCGTGCAATCAATTGAGGTTCTCTACCAGCGCCACGGGCTGGAGCGCGATCCTACGTTCCATGAGCTCCCCGATCATTTATCACTCAATCTGCAATGGCTTGCTTGGGTCTACAGTGAGATTATCGAAGATCAGCAAAATGGCACTACAAATACGGCAACGATTACCGATGCGGTGACCATGCTCAACGATTTTACTCTTCCCGCGCTAGCAGGTATTCGGCGAAAAGTCATTGCCGTTTCGGGAGACTCACCAACGCAACTGTGGCGATTGTTGATCGAGCTCATCCACGATCAGCTTACCAGTGACTTAGAAAAACTTTCACCGCATGCGGTTCGAAATCCAGCAATGCAGCAGATCCAGATTGAAACACCTGCGACGCCGGTAGAAACATTTGAAACGAGCCATGCACCCACAGAACAGCTGACATGCAAACGTTGTGGCAACCCTTTTGAGAGTGATCCCGTGCTCGCCGAAATGCGAAAACGCCTTAACGAAGCCGGTGTTAGCGCTGATCACCTTAGTATTTGTCCGCAGTGTCGAGATGGCGAAAGTACCGCAGCAATGAAGCCGCCGGGGGCCAATATTAAGGCATGGCAGTAACCATCAAGCAGGATACCTCATGACGAAAATTTCTACTTATTGTGAAGTGACAGCCAAATACGTGCTCTTCGATGAAAACCGCTTGTGCTTAGCGACTTCCACTCCAGAAACTCCGCTACGTTATGTGCATGGCACAGGTCAAATGTTGGCTACATTAGAAACTGCGCTATCAGGCCATCAAGCGGGAGATTACATAAAAGTCACGCTGACACCTGAAGAGGCTTACGGCCCTCACCGCCCAGAACTCGTATTTGAAGCCATCAAGGAAAACTTGCCCCCCAGTCAAGAGGTTCAGGTGGGGATGACGTTAACGCCAGGTGGGCAACAGGGAAAATTCTCATTGAAAGTAGTAGCACTAACAGAAAAAGGTGCTTTATTAGACGGCAACCACCCTCTAGCAGGCAAAACAGTGACTTGGGAAATAACAATTCTTAGCGTTGAGCCCCCCAACATACAGCGAGACGAAGATCACAAGCCGATCAGATGGGTAACATGTTAAGCTTTATGCGACTGAATAGACGTGTGAGGTAGCATTTTGGCGCATATCACAAAGACCCCCTGCATCGAAGACGCTTGGCAAGCGCACCATCAAGAGCTTCGTGGCTTTTTGCTCAAGTATTGTGGTGATCGCGATGCCGCTGACGAACTGCTACAGCGAGTTTATGCCAAGGCGTTAGCGGACCGGGCGACTTTTTGCCAGCTCGCCACGCCCAAAGCGTGGCTTTTCAAAGTGGCAAAACACCAATGGATTGATGAAAAACGCCGCACCAAAACGTGGGTCGATGCCGATGACCTAGATCTCCCCGCTGAACCCCCTTCGCATTCCGCGATTGATAGCTTGGCTGATTGTATTGCCAACGCCTTACCTTATTGCCCTCCCGAAGATGCCGATATTCTTTATGCGTGCGACTTAAATGGTGTCAAACAAGCGGACTATGCTTACCTCAATGGCTTAACGCTACCGGCCACCAAAGCGCGGCTACGCCGCGCGCGAATACGGCTACGCGAACGACTGATAGAACAGTGCCAGATCATCTTTGATGAACAAGGGCGCGTTTGCTGTCATCGCGGGCTCGCTAACGCGACCTAAAAATTTCACTTTTTTCGGCATCCTTTTCTTTCTTCGTGCGTCTTCTTAGTAACGCATTCTTAAATGAGGGAGACAACGATGTTGGAGGTTTTTACTTGGCTAGCCGACTGGTTAGTGTACGGCCTGGGCGGGCTTGATCCCGATAGCAAGCTAGGTAGCTCGCTGCATTTTTTCGTGGAAGACACGACTAAAATCTTCGTCCTGCTCGTGGTGATGATTTACATCATCGCCCTGCTGCGCGCCTCGCTTAATCTTGAGCGCGTCCGCCACTATATCCAGCAAAAAAACCGCTTTGCAGGCTACGGCTTAGGAGCAGGGTTTGGCGCCATCACGCCGTTTTGCTCTTGCTCCAGCATTCCTCTTTTCCTCGGTTTTACCAGTGCTGGGATTCCTCTTGGTATTACCATGGCGTTTTTGTTTACTTCGCCCATCATTAATGAAGTCGCCGTCATCATGCTGTGGAGTCTTCTGGGCTGGGAATTCACGTTGGTATATATCGTCATTGGCATGGCCGTTGGCATCGGGGGCGGCATGATATTGGATACCTTGCGTGGTGAGCGCTGGTTGAAGGATTTTGCTGCCAAGGCGTACCAGCAAGCGAGCACATCCTCTAACAGCGAAGCGCCTGCCCCGGAGCAACCGTCATTAACGCTAAAAGACCGGCACGAATTCGCCCGCGATGAGCTAAAAGAGATTGTTGGCCGCATCTGGATATGGGTGATTATTGGTGTCGGCTTAGGGGCCGCTCTTCACGGTTTTGTACCTGACGGTTGGTTTGCCGAAAACCTCGGCAGCGGCCAGTGGTGGAATGTCCCTGTTGCGGTGTTTGCCGGTTTACCGCTCTACTCCAATGCGACTGCGGTCATACCAGTGATGGAGAGTTTAATCGTTAAGGGGTTGCCTGTCGGTACAACGCTCGCGTTTTGCATGAGCACCGTCGCGGCTAGCTTTCCCGAGTTTATTATGCTCAAACAGGTTATGCAGTGGCGCCTGTTGGGGATTATCTTCGTCATCTTGCTGGTCAATTTCATGATTGTCGGCTGGGTGATTAACTTGCTGAGCCCTTGGCTGTTCAGCGGCATGTTGTAAAACACCAAAAGGAGAAACACGATGAAAAAGATTGAAGTCTTAGGTACAGGTTGCAAAAAATGCATCACCACCGCCGAGCAAATTGACGCCGTCGCCAAAGAGCTTGGCATTGATGCCGCCGTTGAAAAAGTCACCGACGCAGGTGTCATCATGAGCTATCAAGTGATGTCGACCCCTGCGGTGGCAATCGACGGCAAACTCGTCCATAGCGGCAGCGTACCGGATCGCAACAAAATCGAGTCCATGCTGCAAGGCTAATAGCGCACTTCCCAAACGCCCCATCTTGTCTATGCCGGATGGGGCAATAATGAGCGAGTCTGCCAATGGCCGAACCAATTCACATTTCCCCCGATGCGGCTGCTTTTATTCATGAAAAAGGCGGCGTGCTAACCGTCAGGCTTTCACCGCGACATGGCTGTTGCGGGGGAATAGCGAGCCTTGCAGTAGCGGAAGCGCGTCCACCGAATGCACCGGAACATTTCACGCGAGACGAACGCGATGGCCTTACACTTTACATCGCGCCCGAGCTTGAGGAAGAAGGGTTAAAGGTTGATGTGGAAGGCTTTTGGAAACTGCGGCGGCTTTACGTTGACGGCGCCGCGATACATTCACCGCGCAGTGAATCGTCTTGACGTATTGATAAGCATCCTTTTTAGACAAATTTTTTAAGCAGTTTTTAGATAAAGGTCTTGGAGAAAAGCGCGGGCATACTCTCAATAGGGCCAGGCCGAGCGAGAAGAAACCCCTGCACACTGGCGCAGCGATGCTCGCCGAGAAAGGCGAGTTGTTCGTGCGTTTCTACGCCTTCCGCCACTACATGCAGGTTCAGGGCGCGCGCCAATGCGATGACCGCTTGTGTGATGGCGGCATCCTCCGAGTCACGCGTCAAATCACGTATAAAAGCGCGATCAATTTTCAGGGTGTTAACGGGGAAACGCTTGAGATAGCTAAGCGACGAATACCCCGTGCCAAAGTCATCGATGGCTAGGCGCACGCCAAGATCACGCAGGGCCTGCATGGTTTTGATAGCCGCCTCGACATCATCCATCACCATGCTTTCGGTAATTTCCAGTTCCACCTTCCCAGGCACAATGTCGCTCTCCTCAAGGGCAGCGCGTACGCTATCGATCAGCCCCGCCTGACGAAATTGGCGAGCTGAAAGATTGATCGCCACGCCCGGCACCTGACCAAGGCGTTCCCCAAGGGCGACGGCATCAAGGCAGGCACGGCGCAGAATCCATTCCCCCAGCGGCACAATCAGATTGGTCTCTTCGGCCAGCGGAATAAAGTCAGCTGGCGAGATCATACCATCGGCGTGGGGCCAGCGGATTAATGCCTCCATGCTGGAGAAGCGGCCTGTTTCCAGGTCCAGCTTGGGCTGGTAAAACAGCACAAAACTTTCTTCGGTCACGGCTCGACGAAGATCGCTTTCCAGGCGCACGCGCGCGGCACTGTTTCTGTTCATGCTATCGGAGAAAAAGCGAAACTCCCCTCGCCCGAGTTCTTTAGCCTGAATCAACGCCGTCTCGGCCACTCGCACAAGCTCATCAACATCGGCGGCATTATCGGGAAAAATGGCAATACCGATACTGGCTTGAAGAAACACTTCATCGCTTCGCCCCGACGCATCCTCCACGTTAAAGGGCGTGTTCATGGCTTCCAGCATACGTTTAGCCACCACGGCGGCATTCTCAGGCGCTTTAAGGTCGTTGAGGATTACCGCAAAATCGTCACCGCCCACGCGCGAGACAAGATCGGGGTCGCGCTCGCTTCGACTCTCCTGGCGCGCGATCATGTCGGTACGGCGCACAGCGGTTTCCAGACGCTTAGCCACCTCGACCAAGAGCTTGTCGCCAGAAGGAAAGCCAAAAGTGTCGTTGAACTGCTTGAAACGGTCAAGGTTAAGCAGCATCACACCAACCCGCACCCCTTGGCGTCGGGAGACCTCAAACTCATGCTGTAAGCGATGGCGAAAGAGCGAACGATTGGGCAGCGTGGTTAGCGAATCATAATACTGCAGCCGCTCAATCTCCTTTTCCGAGGCCTTCTGCTCGGTCAGGTCATGAAATACGGCCACGTAATTGCGCGTCTTTCCCTCGTCATCCACCAGCCGGTCGATACTCAAAAACTTGGGGAAGGCTTCACCATTTTCGTGGCGATCCCATATTTCGCCCTCCCAGTGAAGGTCTCGATCAAGGGCGGCCCACATACGTCGGTAGAAATCAGGGCCATGGTGGCCAGACTTGGCTACCGTCGGTTTTTTGCCGATTACGCTTTCCAGCGTAAAACCGGTTAATTTCTCATAAGCCGGGTTAACGTAGAGAATACGGTTTTCCGCATTGGTAATGGCCACGGCATGGGAAGCTCGCTCCACCACCTTATTAACAAGTTCAAGACGGTCGATGGTCTCACGGTGGCGCTTAGCCTCCTCCTCCAGCTGTGCGGTACGTTCGCGCACCCGCCTTTCAAGTTCGATATTGACCGCTGCAAGCATCTGCTCCAAGCGTTTGCGCTCGCTAATATCATGTAGAACAGCGGCAAAGTGGGGCTCACCGTTGTCTTTGAAAAAGCTCACCGAGATCAGCAGCGGCACCCTGGCACCATTGCGGTCGAGGCCCACCACTTCGCGGGTTGCCCCTACCATATAGCGGGCACCATGTTTGCAGTAGTTAGCGACATAATCGGGATGTCGACAGCGCTCAGGGTTGGGCATCAACTCCGTAATAGGGCGACCCACGAGAGCGCCCTGCGCATACTGAAACATCTTCTCCGCGGCCTGATTGGCCTGCAAAATAGTGCCGCTGATGTCGGTAATGATGATGCCGTTGGTGGCTGTTGCCAGCAAATCAGCGACACCGTCGTTCCCAGGTGCTGGGGCGGCCTTCTCCATGACTCCCTCCGACTCAGTTCACGCCTTCACTTGGCGAGGTTGACCAGAGTATATGGCGTGCCAGCATTCAAACCTTGATTGAAAGCAAGACAGCTCCTGATAACGTACTACTAAGATTTAGCGGTAGCATCATGCTTTAGAGGTAGCATCATGCTTTAGAGGTAGCGTCATGTTTTAGGGGTAGCATAAAAGATTAGGAGTAGCATCAACGTTCAGAGGTGGTTTCAGAGGTTTCCGACTCTGGCGGCAATGCCAGTGCCATTAAAGCGCTGGCCGCAACCAAAGCAGCCGCAAACCACAAGCATGCACTCAGCCCATACGCCATATACAGCCAGCCGGAAAGCAACGTGCCAACTAAACGCCCCATCGCATTGGCCATATAGTAAAAGCCAACGTCCATCGAGACGCCATCGGCGCGAGCATAGTGAACGATTAAGTAGCTGTGCCAACTAGAATTAATCGCGAACAGCACGCCAAACGCCAGTAGCCCGACGACTAACCACTCAACTTGGGCCAGTGGCAGTAACGCTAACAGAATCGCCAACACCGCCAACGCCGCGGCCCACCCTGCCGTGAGAAACCGCGCATCCCCTTGAATTAACCGTGTTAGCTTAGGCGCTTGCGTTTGTACCCCGCCGTAGCCGATTACCCATATCGCGAGTAGCCCACCCACGGTCCAGTGTGACCAACCATGTTGGTCGTACAGAAATACCGGCAGCGCCACCACAAACCACACGTCGCGCGAGGCAAACAAGCAAAAACGCGCCGCGGAGAGCACGTTAATCGCGCGCGATTTTGAAAAGATTTCGGAGAACTTGGGCTTTACCTTTTGGCGGCCTAAATCCGCCTTTAGCCGCCATAGTGACAGCAAGAGCACACACGCCAACATCACCGCCATCGCTAATACAGCGGCCTGAAAGCCAATCAATGTCAGGAGCAGCCCGCCAACAAAAAAGCCCAGCCCCTTTAACGCATTTTTGGAGCCGGTAAGCATCGCCACCCAATGGTAGAGCGAGCTGTTGGCGTTAGCGTTATCGGCAGGCACCAATACTTTAACAGCACTTTTGGCGCTCATTTTGTTGAGGTCTTTGGCAACCCCCGACAGCGCCTGAGCCGCCATCACCCAGGCAACGGTCAGCAGGCTGGCAGGCACCATCAGCATAGCCAACGCGATAATTTGCAACCCCAGCCCAACGTTCATCGTGCGGTTCAAGCCTAGCCGCGCGCCCAACCAGCCACCTACGAGGTTGGTCACCACACCAAACGCTTCATAAAACAGAAACAGCATGGCGATTTCCAGCGGCGAGTAACCTAGCTGGTGAAAGTGCATCACCACTAGCATACGCAGCGCGCCGTCGGTAATCGTGAACGCCCAGTAGTTGCCGGTTATCAACATGTATTGGCGCACCTCGAAAGGCAGCGCCCTTACCCGCGCTAGCATTGATTCAGCCACGGTCCACCTGTTCATTTCCTACTTGCTCATTTCCTACTAAAAGAGCCAATTCAGCGGTGCGATTGGCATACCCCCATTCATTGTCGTACCAGGCGTAGAGTTTTAGCTGCGTGCCGTTAATCACCATGGTGGAAAGCGCATCAACAATGGAGCTTCTCGGGTCGGTGCGATAATCAATCGACACCAGTGGGCGTTCTTCATAGCCCAAAATACCGGCAAGCTCGCGCTCTGCGGCCGCTTTTAGCGCTGCGTTAACCTCTTCAGCGGTGACCTCACAGTCAAGCTCAAAGACCATATCGGTAATCGAGGCATTGGCTAGTGGTACGCGAATTGCGTGGCCGTTAATTTTCCCTTCCAGTTCTGGGAAGATCGCCGTGATCGCTTTGGCGGAACCGGTGGTGGTGGGAATCAGGCTCATTCCACAGGCGCGTGCCCGGCGCAGGTCTTTATGCGGGGCATCAAGAATCGTCTGGGTATTGGTAATATCGTGAACGGTGGTCATGGAGCCATGGCGAATGCCGTAGGTCTCTTGAAGCACCTTCACAACCGGAGCCAAGCAGTTGGTGGTACAACTGGCCGCGGTCACAATGCGGTGGCTTGCCGGGTCATAAAGATGATCGTTAACGCCCATGACAACATTCAATGCCTCAGGCTCTTTTACCGGCGCGCTGACCACGACGCGTTTGACGCCTTGGTCAAAATACGCATTCAGCTTGTCCAAGGTTTTGTGCTTACCAGAACACTCGATAACAATGTCGCAATCCGACCAATCACTATCGGCAATATTTTTTTCCGCGCTGAAAGCAATCGAGTGGCCGTCGATAACGATCGTATCTTGCGTGTAGGCAAACCCCTCTCCCGGTGCCCAGTGACCATGTACCGAATCAAACTCAAGCAGATGCGCAAATGTCGCCGCATCACCGCCTGGATCATTGGTGCGAATCAGCTCTACCGCCCCGGCTTCTATCTCTGCCCATAAACTGCGCAGCGTCAAACGACCAATACGACCGAATCCGTTGATGCCGATACGTAGTGCCATAACGTTAACTCCTAAGTGAATTATCGACGGATGTTGTTCATTGCCTCAATCAGCAACCATAGCGATAGACGTTGATAAATATCGTTGAATGTATGTTCATAGGGGTCTAGCTGTGAATGTAGTAGCGGGTCAGTAATATCCCAGAAAAGAAGCTCACCGCAGCACCCTTATCAATTCCGGAAAGCCTGCGCCGCTTTTTCACATAAAATGCTGACGCTATCGAAGTAATAGTTCTCAAGAACGTCTATCAATTTACTTGCCAATCTATTTGTATTTATGCAATGTGTTTCTAATGCCTAAAGCGCCAATGCCTGTGGTTGATCGAGCTTTTTTCCAACACTAAATACGTCGAACCGATCTACCGAAAGATGTCTAAGAAATGCTTCCCCCATCAGCGAGCGGGCGAAATTTACATTACAAATAAACAGGACTTTTTCATTTGCGGACATCAAAGTGCCTAATATATGATATTCCATATAAAATATATTTTCTACACAATTTCTTTATCACTCAAGCATACACACATGCTAAAATATTGCTTGATATTATAAAAATACGCTCTATTTATATTAAAATTAAATAAAATTATAACTCTAAAATATAAAGTAATGCTAAATAAACATGTTTAAAAAATTTATAAGATTACAATAAAATTTATTAAAATAGCTATAAATTTATTCACCATTAAAAAACCCCTTAAAAAAAGGGGTTAAAATAAAAAATTATTGAAATCAATAAGTATCAGCCAAATCTTCCCGTTATATAATCTTCTGTTCGCTGACACTTAGGGCCCGTAAATAAATCGTTCGTTCTATTATACTCTATCAACTTACCCAGATACATATAAGCTGTATAATCTGAGATGCGTGCAGCTTGTTGCATATTATGAGTCACAATCAATACTGTTACGTCACCCGCGAGCTTATTAATTAAGTCTTCCACTTTTGCTGTCGCAATAGGATCAAGTGCAGAAGTAGGCTCATCTAAAAGTAAAATCTCAGGTTCAACGGCCAAGGCACGAGCGATACATAATCGCTGTTGCTGTCCACCTGACATACTTAACGCCGATTGATGAAGCCGATCTTTCACCTCATCCCAGAGTGCCGCTTTAGTTAAAGAGTCTTCTACTATTTCATCCAACAGTGAACGTTTCGTAATACCCCGAATTTTCAAGCCTGCTATTACATTTTCATATATTGATTTTGGAAAAGGATTAGGTTTCTGGAAGACCATACCTACTCTCATCCGAACAATATTCGGATCAAGATTGATCAAATTTTCATCTTCCGGGAGCAAGTTAATTTCACCAGAATATTTCACACCTGGATATAAATCGTGCATTCGGTTAAAGCAGCGCAAAAAGGTACTTTTACCACAGCCAGATGGCCCTATAAGCGCGGTAACCTGTTTGTCCACCAAAGGCATACTGACATCGTCTATTGCCTGTGTACCATCGCCGTACCAAAATTTCAGATTAGATACTCGTGCCCGAGTAGGACTAGTGGGTTCCAAGTACCAATGATCAAGATGCTCACTAGGCTTACTCCTTGGCTTATTTTGATCACCCTGCACGGCCGTCTGGAATTTTGGCATATCATTCATACTCACATCTCACACCATTAGGAAGTTTGGTTACTTCATATACCATATAAAGAATCAGCTTATTTACGGGCACGAAAGCGTATGTAAATTGCCAAGGCGTTCATCGTAAGTGTCATCGCAATCAGAACAACACCTGCCGCCGCTGCTGTAATTTGGAAATCTGCCTGGGGGCGAGATACCCAGCCGAACATCTGAATCGGCATTACCGTAAACCCGCTGTTAAGCCACTCAAAACTGATAAACGGAAAATCACCGCTAATTGGCGACTGAGGTAAGAAGGCGATGAACGACAAGGCACCAATAGTAATGATCGGGGCAGTTTCGCCAATTGCCCTGGAAAGCCCCACTATGCCACCTGTAATAATGCCTGGCTTCGCCGCCGGAAGAATATACATTGACATGGTCTGCCACTGATTGGCTCCAAGACCATAGGCGGCTTCTCGTAATTCATTAGGAATCGAACGGACAGCTTCACGAGTCGAAACAATGATGATCGGCAAGATCAACAACGCCAAAACGAGCCCGGCCACCAGAACTGTCTCCCCCATCCCGAACGTTTGTACAAATAACCCAAGCGCAAGGAGACCGTAGACAATAGAGGGAACGCCCGCCAAATTAGAAACGTTGATCTCAATAATATCGGTCAACCAATTTTTGTTCGCATATTCCTCTAAATATAGCCCGGCGCCAATGCCAAGTGGAATAGCCACCACGGCGGTTACTATCATGACCATGATCGTGCCAACCCAAGCTGAAAGAATTCCCGCATCCAGTGGTTTCCGAGAAGGATAAGAGGTATAGAACTCAGGGTTTGACAACTGCGGTGCTCCCCTGATAGCCAAATCTAGAAATAACGCCACCAGAGTCGTAATCGCAATGAAGAGTACGAATATCCCCAGAGATGCAAAAATAATGTCCCAAGAACGATTTTTTCGAGACACTGAGGCATAGTTAACACCGCTTAAAACATTTTCAGACAAAGTCTTCATAGTGTCACCTCAATAAGCCTGGCGATAGCGTTTACGTAGGTAAAAGCCGATCAAGTTGAATACCAGTGTCAACAAGAACAAGACCATACCCGCCGCAAATATGGAAAGATAAGCAATGGAGCCGTGACTAACATCCCCCAGGCTTACCTGCACAATGAAAGTAGTAATAGTGGCCGCACCCTCCATGGGATTGAAGGTAAAGTTCGGCATCTGACCTGCAGCAATGGCAACAACCATTGTTTCGCCAACGGCCCGAGACATCGCAAGAATGAAAGCAGCAGTGATACCCGACATTGCTGCAGGTATGACAACTTTTGTAGCCGTATGAAAACGGCTATAGCCCAACGCATAAGCGCCTTCACGCATGCTATTGGGTACTGCACGCATAGCGTCTTCACTGAGAGAGGTGGTGTAGGGCAGGATCATGATCCCCATCACCAAGCCCGGCGCCAGCATATTAAAACCCGGCAACCCTGGCAGAATAACCTGGAGCATCGGTGTAACAAGCAGTAAAGCGAAATAACCGTAGACAACGGTAGGGACACCTTCCAACAGTTCCAGTATTGGCTTGACGGTTTCTCGTACTTTCGGGTTTGCATATTCACTTAGGTATACAGACAGAATCAGACCGAAAGGAATGGATATTGCCAAGGCGATGCCCGACACGACGATCGTACCTGATAAAAGCGGCCAAATACCGAAGGTTGGTCTGGAAAACATCGGCGTCCAGCTAGTACTTGAGACGAATTCCCACAGAGAAACTTCTTCAAAAAATACCAGCGCCTCACTGAGTAGTACATACACTATCCCTACAGTGACCAAAACAGAGATTAGCGCAGCCAGCATCAGCACATAGCGAGCCACTTGATTGATCATTTCACGTTTACGTAAAAAATACGGTGAAACTTTGACCCTAGACGTCTCAAGGCGCCGTGAACTTGGAGTAGCCATTGGTCTTATACGCCTACTTTGTTTAAAAAATATTTTTGCCATCATAACTAGAGCGGAAGCCATCTTGCTTCCGCTCTGGGCTTACAAAGAACTCACCCTTAATATAAAAAGGCTAATTCTTAGTAATGCTTCTCGCGCTCGAGCGTTTCAACCACATCGACACCGACTTCAGAACCTTGGTAGGCGGTACCGTTTTCACGGGCATGAAGTACACGCAGTGCCGCATCGCGAACCTTCTGCCCCAGAGGCACGTAGCCAACTTCACTTACCAGTTCGCCGTTTTCTTCCTGGAATATGAACTCAAGAAACTTTTCAACGTAGTCTTTGTTTTCTACCGACTCAACGTTGGCGTAGAAGTACAGTGGACGGGTCAACGGCTGATACTCACCATCACCAGCAGTTTCCTTGCTTGGTTCAACCGGATCGCCACCTTTCCAAGAAATAGGCACGGCTTTCAGTTTATCCTGGTTTTCCAGGAAGTAAGCCAGGCCGAAAAAGCCCAACGCATTATGGTCATTAGCAACGCCCTGCACGAGCACGTTATCGTCTTCACTGGCTGTAAAGTCACCTCGGCTAGAATGCTCTTTGCCCACAATAGCAGCGGTGAAGTAGTCATAGGTGCCTGAGTCAGTACCGGCACCATAAAGGTTTAAATCACGGTCCGGGAACCCTTCACGAATTTGATTCCAGTTAGTGATCACACCCTGCGCTTCCGGCTCCCACACATTCTTAAGCTCTTCCACAGTCAGATAATCGACCCAATCATTTTGCGGATTAACGACAACGCTTAGGGCATCCATAGCGACCGGCAGTTCGGAAAACTTAACACCGTTTTCCTTGCAGAGTTCGAGCTCCTCCGGGCGGATAGGACGCGAAGCACCGGTGATGTCGGTTTCACCACGACAGAACTTCTTGAAACCACCGCCGGTACCAGAGAGGCCTACCGTTACGCGGATCTCGCCACGATGCTTGTTACCGAACTCTTCTGCCATGGCTTCAGAAATGGGGAAGACAGTGCTTGAACCATCGACCTGTACAGTATCGACGGCAGCAGCGTTATGAGCGACTAGTGAGCCAGCAATGACTGCACCGAACATAAGATGTTTTTTCATGATTCTCTCCAAATTCCCAACGCATTGAGTTTTGTGGTTCAGCAGGCAACTTCTTTCAAAGCCGTTTCGTACCTCTTGTGCAGAAGATAATGCAGCAATGAGATGACAAAAAAATGACAACCGAGGCTCAGTAAAAAATATTCGTTACTGGGCTTCGACTACCGCCCGCCAGCACAACCTAACGCAGCAACAATGACACTTTAATGACATGGCAAGTCATACGATATTTTTTTATGGCTATCGACCTTCATAGCAACAGCCCTACGGCTGTCAGAGTACATAGATCAAGCGTCGAGGCCTGAAGCCATTGTCGGTCAATGCGATGAGCAACCACGTCGGCCAGCGCATTGCCCAGCATCACGGCAGGCAATAGCGTGGCCGCCACGCCCAACTGCCATAGCCCCACCTGTCCTGCCAACGTTAGCGTAGCGAGCGTCAGCATCGAGGTGATGATAAAAGAAGCCGCCAAATTGCCGCGCAGACGGTCAGGTGTAAACCCGTGCAT
This sequence comes from Vreelandella vilamensis, assembly GCF_031451755.1. Classification (NCBI taxonomy): domain Bacteria; kingdom Pseudomonadati; phylum Pseudomonadota; class Gammaproteobacteria; order Oceanospirillales; family Halomonadaceae; genus Vreelandella; species Vreelandella vilamensis. The sequence goes on from NZ_JARWAN010000007.1 coordinate 35,040, forward strand.
TAGTAGCACCATCAGTGGCCTGCCGATGGTGGCGACGGTGCCAAAAATCTCCGAGAATACCCCCGCGACCCCGCGTTAAACAGCGACACACGATTGACCGGCAGCCGCACCCGGCATAGCGTAACGAACATTGCAAACAGCACGATAGCGGCAATCAGCTTTTCCAACACGACCATCGGTGCGGAAATCAACAACCAAAGCCCCAGCGTGTTACCCGGCAAACACTCCACCAATGCCATTCCCAGCTCGCCCAAGCTTACTTCATAGCGATAATGACGCACCATCATTTACGATAAAGTGAACACAAAAAGCACCAGAACCACGGGCACCAGGAACGGCTCAATCATCAATAACTGCGGCGCACCAATAACCACCAAGCCAAAACCGGTCGCGCGCTGTAGAAAAGCGCCTAATGCCAAGGTCAGCGCACACTCCACCCAGTTGCTAAGTGGCATGTCCAGCCACGTAGCGATGTCTTCAATCATGCTGGGCGCTCGTCCGTTGCCGCTGACGTCAGCAGGCGCACCCCGATGTTACCCACCAGTGATGCGGCTAACATGGTCAGCACCATTGGCCATAAGTGTTCAATTTCAAATAGTCCCACCATCACACCCGCCAACGCTCCAGCACTAAACTGAATACCGCCAAGAAGCGCCGTTGCCGTGGCGCTGATATGGCCGAAGTGATCCAAAAGCGATGAAATCGCATTCGGCGTAATCAAGCCGATCATGCCGGTAAACATCATCACTAACACCACCACTAGTGGCAAACTCGCCACGCCCAAAAACGTCATTAACACCAACGCGCTAGCCGCCAATAACTGCACAGCTAACCCTAAGCGCAAATTTTGCTGTGGCGTGCGCTTTTTTAAGAGGTAAATATTGACCCGGTTAGAGAGTGCAATCGCGACCACATTCATTCCAAAAACATAGGGATACAGCGCAGGCGATAGCGAAAAATATTGCAGATAAAGAAACGGTGAGGCGGTCACAAAGGCAAACAGGCCCGCAAACGATGCCGCTGCGGCGCAAATATAGCCCATACCCGCTTTATGCGTTAGCACGCTGGCGTAGTTGCGCAGCACTTGGCGCGGCGAGGCGGTGGGCAGCGTCATGTCCCGCGTTTCGGGCAAATGTGTGCTTAATAGCCACGCCAGAAACCCGGCATAAGCGGCTAAAAACACAAAAATCAGCCACCACCCCGCCACGTAGAGCAATAAGCTCCCCACTGCCGGGGCGACCAATGGCGCCAGCATCATAATCATCGCCATCGTGGACATCACCCGTGCTGCTTCACGCCCCTGAAAGCAATCTCGCACAATGGCCGCGGAGTTAACCACGCAAGCCCCGCCTCCCAAGGCTTGAACAAAACGCCACGCCAGCAACGTCGACAAGCTTTCCACCTGCGTAATTATTAAGCTCGCCAGTGCAAAGACGATCAGGCCACCCATTAATACCGGCTTGCGCCCGACCCGGTCTGAAAGAGGACCAAACAAGAGTTGCCCCAGTGCAAAGCCGAATAAAAACATACTGATCGAAAGTTCGGTATGGTGAATACTCGCGTTAATACTATCCGCCAGTAACGAGATAGCCGGTAAGTACGCATCAATGGCAAAAGGCGCAAGCGCCGTGTTGGCCGCTACCAGCAGCGCGACACGACGTGGGTTAAGCTGCATGACATTTTCCAATGGGTAGACAGTGAATAAGTAGGCAATGAATAGAGGTAACTAGATAGACGGCTAAGTGTATCGACTTACACGCCCGTTGTCGGCGTCTGTTCGATGCCCACACACCTTGTTAGAGTAACGATAACCATCCTTAAGGAGCATGACATGGCGACGAGCCTTCTCTCACAATTAAAAATGATGACCACCGTGGTAGCCGACACAGGCGACCTTGAGGCGATTCGTCGTTTTTCCCCGCAGGATGCCACGACCAATCCGTCGCTGATTTTACAAGCCGCACAGCAAGAAGATCGCCGTGAACGACTGGCGCGCATTGCCCAAGAAAGCACGGATATCGACGATGCCGTTGACCGCGTTGCCGTGGATATCGGCTGTGAAATTAGCGCGCTGGTGCCCGGTTATGTATCAACGGAAGTCAGCGCACGTCTTTCGTTTGATCGCGAAGCAACGATCAAACGCGCTCATTCGTTGATCGAGCGCTACCAACGCGAAGGCGTCGGTGCTGAGCGTATTTTGATTAAAGTCGCGTCCACGTGGGAAGGTATTCAGGCAGCAAAAAAACTGGAACGCGATGGTATTCGCACCAACCTGACGCTGTTATTTGGCTTTGCCCAAGCACAAGCCTGCGCCGATGCGGGCGCGACTCTGATATCCCCGTTTGTCGGGCGTATTCTTGATTGGCATAAAGCCCGCCACCCGGAGACCGACTTCAGCGGTGCCAATGACCCCGGCGTTCAGTCGGTCAAGCACATTTACGAGCATTATAAAGGGCACGGTTACGCCACCATTGTGATGGGGGCAAGCTTTCGCAATACTGGGGAGATTCAAGCGCTGGCGGGGTGCGACCGCTTAACGATCTCACCCAAATTGTTAGACGAACTCGACCAGCAGCAAGGCGAGCTTTCGCGAGCACTATGCCCGCTCGATGCCGACCGCAAGCCAGGCGAGCCGCTTGATCAAGCCAGCTTTCGCTGGGCAATGAACGAAGACGAAATGGCCAGTGACAAACTGGCGGAGGGGATTCGCAAGTTCATGGCCGACCAGCGCCAGCTCGAAACGTTACTCGGCGAATTGCGTCAAAACGCTTAAAAGGCCTATCAAAACGTTAAAAGGCAGGCTGGCCTGCCTTTTAACGTTAGCAAGGCTGCTTACTTGGGCGGTTTCAAGTCTGGATCTTGCGCCTCTAACATTTCGACCAGCGGCTGAAACTGCTCGCGATTATGATCGTTAATATGCATTAAAATGCGATGCGCCTCTAGAATGCGATTGCGCAAGCCTTCTTCATCCGCTGGCATTTCTGGAAGCTCTTCTTCGGCATTGGGCATGTTATCGGCTAGAGGCTCATGCATCAGCGTAAAAAAGCGCGCAAAGCCCATCACATCAAGCATTTGGCGCACATCGGGGTTATCCACGATGATGGTCGGTGACTGCTCCAAACGTCCTTTTACGGCCATCGCCACTTTCGCCAGAAACCCCAGCGCCGTGGAGTCCACATTGGTGGCCTCTCGCAGGTCAATCATTAGCACCTTAAGCCCTGGCGTTTGCGATAACTGCTGAGCTTGGCTGTCAAGCGTTGCACATAGCGTCAAGCGCACATCACCACAAAGTTTTAATACAAAAACACCGGATTCGAACGCCGCTTTAATGCGGCCTTCTTCAATCAGCATGACCAAATCCGCTCACCATCATGATTGTCAGATCGTCGGGCAGAGCACTGCGATCGGAGCCGTCATTATTTTCTAGCAACTCTTCGGATGAGAGATGGCTGCTAGTGACAACTAGACGATCGTGCAGTTGCTCAAGCGTGGCACTCTCACTTACTAAATGCTCAAGTTCCTTGAGCCGCGAGTCGAGTGAGTCACCCGGCAAGCATTCCAAAACGCCATCTGAACATAGCCAGAGAGTAAATTGAGGCGGTAGCTCACAACTCAGCGAAGGATAGTCAATATCAGGAAAAAGCCCAACCGGCATTCCCTCTCCTTCCAAGCGTACAAGCTGGCCGTAGGCGTGCAGCAACGGCATAGGCAATTGCGCACCGAGAGAATAGTGCAGCGTCTGCGCCTGATGGTCAATCACACCAACAAAAAGCGTCGCATGTTTACCAATATCGGTCCCTTGAAGCTCACGATTAAGGGCCGCCAACCAATCAGCAGGTAAGTGCTCCGGGTGCTTTCCGTCCCATTCACTCAGCCAGCGGTTGCACAAATACTTCAACAACACGGTCACAAAAGCCGAAGACGCCCCGTGGCCTGATACATCCGCAAAGTAAAAGGCACTGTAACGCTCGTTGTAGCGCTGATAGTCGAGAAAATCGCCCGATAAATAGAGTGACGGCGCAAACCAATAATCGAAAAAGACATCGTTGAGCATTTTTGGATGCGCCGGTAGCAGTCGGCGTTGAATATGCCCACCACTTTGCTGATCCATTCGCAGCAACGCAAGGTGCGTTTCCAGGCTTTCGTTCAGTTCCGCCAACCGTTCGCGGTCACGCTCGCGCTCAAGCGCTAGGTTGTGAAGCTCGATGGCCTTACGAATCATACGGCGCAACAGTTCCGCATGGCGAAGCGGGTGAACAATGTAATCCACTAACCCAACGTCGACGGCTTTTATCAAATCGGCGTCTTGGCGCGAATCGCTTACCACCAGCGTGGGCAAGCAGTGCGTTAGCTGCGACCACTGCTGACGCGGCACCGCACGCGCGTGTGCGACGATCAATGCCGTCTCAACCGGCAAGTGATCGATACTATCGGCGGCATATACGCTCATGTCGTTGCAGGTAATCGCCTCGGCAAGGGCATCACGCTCTTCACCGGGCTCGTCAATGACTGCAATCAGCTGCTTAGAACGCTGCATGAAAAACCTCAGTCAGCGCCATTTTCATCAAAGTCGGCGTCATTAAAATCCGCGTCGTCAAATTCAAAGTCGTCGGCGGCAAAGGGGTCTTCACCCAGTTCGCCATCGTTGATTTCAAACTGGCGGCTTTGCAGGTAGGCATCCCGAATAAAGCGGTAGCGGTCGCCGCGAATCATCTCTTCACGATCTAGCAACCCAGCGCGCGTATCCACCACGCTTAATACCGTCAGGGCGATTTCCGTTGTCTCGTCGTTTAAATACATGACAGGATCCGCGGCACGATCTGCTGGCAAGCCTGTCGTATCGCGCAACGTACTTGGACCTAACAGCGGCAACATCAGGTAACGTGAATCTTCCCAACCCCAAACGGCAAGCGTCTGGCCAAAGTCTTCCTCATCCCCGGTAATCTCCATTCGGGTGGCGACATCAAAGAGCCCGCCAATACCCACCGTGGAGTTGATGATTAAACGCGAGGTGGAAAGGCTGGCGTTTCTTCCCTTCCCTTGCAGCAGGCTATTCACCACCGTGCGCACTTCCCCAAGGTTGGAAAAAAAGTTGCCCACACTGGTTTCTACTGGGTCGGGGGTTATCGTGCGATAACCACGCGCCACCGGCTTTAGCGCATAGCGGTCGAGCACATCATTAAAGACAAAAACGCGTCGATTAAAGCTTTCCCAAGGGTCTTCAGGATGAGGCGCTTTGGCGGTTTGTGAACTGGCACAGCCGGCTAGAAACACCGTTATGCCTAGCGTAAGGGGGAACCACTTGGCGCGTTGCAGGCATTCCTTTGCGCGCGATTGGAAAAGCGTCGACATGAGCATTTCTCTCTATAATGTCCTCTCAAACAGATTACACACGCTGCAGTATGATGCTCCCAGCACTGTAACCCGCCCCAAACGAGCAGATCACGCCGATATCACCACTGACAAGCCCCTCTCGGTGCAGGTGGAACGCGATAATAGAGCCTGCCGAGCTCGTATTCGCGTAGCGATCAAGAATAATCGGCGCTTGTATTTCATCTGGATCAACGCCCAGCACTTTACGTGCAATCAAATCATTCATATGGCGGTTGGCTTGATGAAGCCACATACGCTTGAGATCAGCACTGGTAAGCGCTAGCGACGTTAGGTGCTGGGTAATCAGCTTCGCCACCAACGGGCAAACCTCTTTGAACACCCGCCGACCTTCTTGCACAAATAGCTTATCAATGGCCAATGGATCGCTATCCGTGACGCGGTTCAAAAAGCCCGCGTTATTGCGGATGGCGTTTGAAAACCGCGTGACAAGCTTAGTGCCTAATACTTCATACTGCTCTAACGCTGTCGCCACGTGCTTACTTTCTAATACCACTGCCGTACAAGCATCGCCGAAAATAAAGTGGCTGTCACGGTCTCGAAAGTTTAAATGTGCCGAACATATCTCGGGATTGACCACCAACGCCCGTTTTACACTGCCGGAGGCAATCGCATTGGTTGCTGTTTCGATCGCAAACGTCGCCGAGCTGCAGGCCACGTTCATGTCAAAACCGTACCCCTGCGCACCCAGCGCATCCTGCAACTCCACGGCCACCGCCGGATAGGCCCGCTCTAAATTGGAGCAACCGACAATGACAAGCTCAATATCCTGCGCGTCCACCCCGGCGGTTTGAAGGGCTTGCGTCGCCGCCTTGAGCGCCATATCACACTGGATTGAAGGCTCATCATTACGTCGCTCTGGCAGCTTAGGGCGCATCCGCTGCGGATCCAAAATACCTTCGGCATCAAGCACGTAACGACTTTTGATGCCGGAAGCTTTCTCAATGAATTCACTGCTTGAGTCAGCTAGCGGCTCGCATTCACCCGCGGCAATCGCCTCGGCGTTACGTGCATTCTCCTGCGCGACCCATGTATTGAACGCCGCAACCAATGCGTCGTTATCAATGGCGTGTTCCGGTGTATAAAGACCCGTACCGGTAATCACCACGTCTGTCATGCCATTCTCCTCTCGGCACAATGCTGCCTTTTCTCGCGATTAAGCGAGTTCATGTTGTGTTACCAGCCGCGCCGGTAGCGTCACTGTGTGCTTTTCATGGGCGTTTGGCTAGTGCTTTCCCCTTAGCCTACCCGCCAGCCTCACTAGGTATCGGTTATCGACTGCCAGTGTTTTTCCAAACGCTTAACCGAAACCGGCATTTTGGTACCTAATTGTTGGGCAAATAATGAAACACGGAGTTCTTGAAGCCACCAACCAAAAGCGACAAGCGCTGGGTCTTCAACATTTCCCCGCCGCTGGGACTCACGACGAGCCTCCCAGCGCGCCTCTAGCGCTTGGACCTCGCTCATCAACAACTGATCCCTCCCGCGTTCGCGCGGGGCTTTTTCTAGCCGAATCAACGCCGCCTGCATATAGCGCGGATACTCGGCCAACCACTCACCAGCATCACTGATAAAACCGGGGTACACCAGGCGTTGCATCTGCGCTTTAATGTCGCTGTACGTCAACGCTAGGGCAAAATTCAGCTCCCCTTTTAGCTGTTTGCTAACATCTAAATGCGCCTTTAACGCCGCATCGGCTTGTGCAAGCAGTTGCTCGGCATGAGGGACAAGCGCGTCGCGGCAGCCTTCAAGACGCGCTGAGAGCTCACGTGAGGCGCGCGGCAACGGATCCACCGCCACCACTTGAGCAAACGTCGCCCGCACTAAATCGTCGACTAACGCCTGCTTACTGCCCACCTTGGCAAACAGCAGCGCACAGGTTTCCACGCCGCGTAACCGCTTGATGGCTTTCACCTGATCGGGGCATTTTGCCATTGCCAAACGCGCCACCCCATCGCGGTGGGCCGCCTCTGCTTTAGCGGGGTGATCAAAGAGCGCTACGTTGAATTGATCATTTTCACTCACCAGCGCCGGGTACGCTTCCACGCGAATACCCGCCTGCTCGGTAATTTTCGATTCGGGCAACGGCTTATCGGGAAGCTCGGCCACGGCGGGCGCTGTGCTTGCCTGCGCGGCGAGTGCTTGGGCACCGGCACTGGCCGCCTCTTCAAAACGCTTTTCCAGCGCGCGTGCATCGCGCCCTTGCCCTAGTACCTCACCCGCGTGATTGACCACCCGCACGTTCATAATCAAGTGCGGCTCAAGCTGATCCCAACGCCAATCATCGGGATGCACGCGCACACCCGTACGGCGGCGAATAAACTCCCCTAACGCGTCTGTCAGAGGACGCTCGTCCGCTACCAACGTCTCCAAGGCCGCATCGACCCAATCGGGTATGGGGACCACTTGACGGCGGATCGATTTGGGCAGCGATTTCATTAGCGCAATGCACTTCTCGCGCAACAGTCCCGGCACCAACCACTCAAGCGCGTGAACGGGCAACTGCGACAGCATCGCCGCGGGCACGGTGATGGTCACGCCGTCGTCTTCTGCTCCTGGGGCAAAATGGTAGCTCAGCGGGTAGCTCACCCCGCCCAGCGTTAAATGATCGGGGTATTGGGTCTTGGTGATTTCTGTCGCATCGCGGGCTTTCAGCGTTTCCAAGTCGAGCTTTAACGCATTGGGGTCATCACGCTCGACCTGTTTGCGCCAATGCTCAAAGCCTTTACCGTTCACGATATCGGCCGGGATGCGCTCGTCATAAAAGGCAAATAATGTCTCTTCATCGACCAAGATATCGCGCTTACGCGCGCGGTCTTCCAAGTCGGTCACTTCATCGATCAGAGCGCGGTTATGGGCGAAAAATTCACCCTCGGTGCGAAACTCGCCTTCGACCAACGCGCGACGGATAAACAGCTCGCGGGATTCCTCGGGGGCAATAGGGCCGTAGTGCACTCGGCGCCCGGTCACAATCGGCAAGCCAAAAAGCGTCACCTGCTCTTTGGCCACCACTTGGGCGCGTTTCATTTCCCAGTGCGGGTCCGCATAGCTGCGCTTGAACAAGTGTTGGGCCTGAGGCTCGATCCAAGTGGGGTCGATCTTGGCCACGGTACGGGCAAAAATCCGCGAGGTTTCAACCAATTCGAAGGCCATCACCCATTTGGGTGATTTTTTGGCCAACCCGGAGCCGGGGTGAATCATAAACTTGCGGTTACGCGCACCGAGATATTCGCGGTTTTCGGTCAAAAGCCCTAAATGGGATAACAGCCCAGACAGCAGCGATTGATGCAGTTTGCCGGACGTTTTGCGCCGCGCTTGGCGCGCTTGCTCTTCACTCTGTTCGGGATCGCGCGGCAACGGCGCGGGTACCTCGATCTCCATATCGCGCAGCAGTTGACGCAGTTGGCGGAAGGTATCGTGCCATTCACGCACGCGCAGGTAATTAATATAGTGCTCGCGGCACCAACGACGCAGTTGATTACCTGAGAGCGCCTCGCGGGCGTTTTCCACGCCGTGCCAGAGGTTTAGCAGCGCGACGAAATCGGAATCCGGATCGTGCCAGCGCTGGTGCGCTTGATCCGCTGCCTGACGTTTATCCGTCGGGCGATCGCGGGGGTCCTGAATCGCCAGCGCCGACACCACCACCAACACCTCGCGTAAGCTTCCGCGTTCAGCGCCTTCAAGCACCATACGCGCCAGACGCGGGTCGATCGGTAGCCGCGCTAATTTACGCCCAAGCTTTGTCAGCCGCTGCGCTTCGCTCACCGCGCCAAGCTCGAACAATAAGCGAAAGCCATCTTTCACGAAGCGGCTATCCGGCGGGTCTACGAACGGAAAGTCCTCGATATCGCCAAGCTTAAGCGCCAGCATCGACAAAATCACCGAGGCAAGATTGGTCCGCTGGATTTCCGGGTCGGTAAACTCAGGCCGTGAGAGAAAGTCGTCTTCATCGTAGAGGCGAATACACACCCCTTCCGCGATACGCCCGCAGCGGCCCTTGCGCTGGTTGGCGCTTGCCTGACTGACCGGCTCAACGGGCAGGCGCTGAATTTTGGACCGGTAGCTGTAACGGCTAATGCGCACTAACCCAGGGTCGATAACATAACGAATACCGGGCACGGTGAGCGAGGTCTCCGCCACATTGGTGGCCAGCACGATACGCCGACCTTTATGTGGGGCGAAAACGCGATTTTGCTCCGCGTTGGAAAGGCGCGCATATAACGGCAGAATCTCGGTGCCGTTAAGATCGGCGCGGCGCAGTGTATCGGCGGTTTCACGAATTTCCCGCTCGCCGGGCAGGAAGATAAGCACATCGCGCGGGCCGTGCAGCCACCCTTTAGCGCGTTCAATCTGCTCAATTTCCTCTACTGCGTGAAGAATCCCTTCTTGAAGCGTGCGATCTTCTTCGTCATCGCCGTCGCGCACCAACGGCCGATACTGCACGTCAACAGGGTACGTGCGTCCGGTGACTTCCACTACCGGCGCAGGGGCTTTCGCCGTGCCAAAGTGCGCGGCAAAGCGCTCCACGTCGATGGTCGCCGAGGTGATGATCACTTTGAGATCGGGGCGCTTAGGTAGCAGGCGTTTAAGGTAGCCGAGGAGAAAATCAATATTGAGGCTGCGCTCGTGCGCCTCGTCAATGATGATCGTGTCATAACGCAGCAGCAGCGGGTCGTGCTGGGTTTCGGCCAGCAAAATACCGTCAGTCATCAGCTTGACCAGGGTGGATTGATTGCTCTGGTCGGTGAAACGCACCTGATAGCCCACCTGCTCGCCCAGCGGCACTTCGAGCTCTTCTGCCAAACGGGTGGCAACGCTGCGCGCGGCCAGCCGCCGCGGCTGAGTATGACCAATCAGCCCACGCCGACCACGGCCAAGTTCCAAACAAATTTTGGGCAGCTGCGTGGTCTTACCCGAACCGGTTTCACCGGCCACGACCACGACTTGATGATCGCGCAGCGCATGAAGGATATCCTCGCGACGCTCCACCACAGGAAGTTCTGCGGGGTAGTTAAGCGTGACGCGCTGATGTTTACGCTGCTCGATCACACCTTGCGCGCGCGCCACTTCCTGCTCAATGTTATCCAGCCCGCGGTCGATGGGCTTTTGCTCACGCAAACGCCGCTTAAGTCCTACCAAACGTTTATTTAGCGCTTCGGCATCGCGGTGCATTAACGTAGCAGTCGCCTGGTGCAAACGCTCAAGGCGCTTCTCGTCGCTCTGGGGTAAAGGCGTGTCAGTGGTCACAATCGACGTTGATTCCTGTCCGGTCAGGTTATGCTATTGCCAAAACAATACAGCCCGCTCACTTGAGCGGGCCATCATAGTGTAACGCTTTCGCTTGGGTCGCGGCTAACCTAGCGTGACGCGCTGTCCTCATCGCGCAAATGCCGACGGAGCACTTTGCCCACGTTGGTTTTAGGCAATTCATCACGAAATTCCACAAATTTCGGCACTTTATAGCCCGTCAGCTCTTTTTTGCACCAGTCGCGTAGCGTTTTCGCATCCAGCTGGTCGTTTTTGGCCACCACGTAGAGTTTAATCGCCTCTCCACTGGTTTCGTCTGCAATGCCAACGGCCGCGCTTTCCAAAACATCCGGGTGCGCCGCCACCACATCTTCGACCTCGTTGGGGTAGACGTTAAAGCCCGAGACCAGAATCATGTCCTTCTTGCGATCGACAATGCGGATATAGCCATCTTCTTGCAGCACGGCAATATCGCCGGTATGGAACCAGCCATCGGCGTCAATCGAATGGCGGGTTTCTTCCTCGCGCTGCCAGTAGCCTTTCATCACCTGCGGGCCTTTCACGCACAGCTCACCCGACTCACCGAGAGGTAAGTCGTTACCGTCAACGTCTACCCCTTTGACTTGCGTGCCCGCGACCGGCTTGCCGATGCTACCCAGCTGAATAGCGTCACTCGGGTTAAAGCTGACAATAGGCGAGGTTTCCGTCAGGCCGTAACCTTCGGCCACGGGGCACCCCGTGATGTCTTCCCAACGCTTAGCCGCGGCTTTGGTCAGCGCCATCCCGCCGGAGATCGTGAGATGCAGCTTGGAGAAATCCAGCTGTTTGAAGTCCTCGCGGTTGCAAAGAGCGTTAAACAGCGTATTTAAGCCGATAAACCCGGTGAACGGCAGCCCTTTCAGCTCTTTAACGAAGCTATCTAAATCGCGCGGGTTGGTAATCAGCAACGAGTGGTTACCGGTTTCCATCAAAAACAGGCAGTTCACCGTAAACGTGTAAATGTGATAAACCGGCAACGGTGCAACGACAAGCTCCACGCCGTCGGTGAGATTACCGCCAATCGCCGCCCGCGCTTGCAGCATGTTCGACACTAAGTTGCGATGGGTGAGCATTGCGCCTTTGGGCATGCCGGTGGTACCACCGGTGTACTGCAGGGCGGCGAGATCTTCTTGATGGCGATGGACATCCTGGTGCTCAAGCGACGCGCCTTTTTTTAGCGCCTCACGAAATGAAAGCGCGCTAGGCAGCGAGTACGGCGGCACCATTTTTTTCACGTGCTTCACCACGGCATTCACCAACCAGCGTTTAGGGGCGCCGTGAAGGTCAGCAAGCTCGGTGATCAGCACGTGTTTAATGTCAGTTTTATCCAGTACACGCTCTAACTTATCGGCCATGTTGGCCAAAATCACAATTGCCTTGGCGTTGGAATCTTTGAACTGGTGCGCCATTTCCCGCTCGGTATAGAGCGGATTGGTATTCACAACAACAAGGCCCGCACGAAGCGCACCAAACACCGCCACCGGAAACTGCAACACATTAGGCAGCTGGATGGCGATACGATCCCCCGGCTCAAGGTCGGTTTCATGTTGAAGCCAAGCGGCAAAATCTCCCGATAAGCGGTCAAGGTCGGCAAAACTAAGCGTCTGCCCCATGCAGGTAAAAGCCGGTTTGGAAGAAAATCGCTTTACGGCAGCGTGAAACACGTCCGTCACTGAATCATATTGCTCAAGCCCTTCAAGGGGTGGGCCTTGAAGCACCGTCGCTTCGTTTACGTGGGTATTGGCATGCTCACTCATCCGTAATCTCCGCTAGTGGGGTCGATACTGATACCGACCTTATTGTTATTAAGCCGTTCTTAGAACCGCTTTTAGAACCATTTACACCCTTTTCTTAAACGATATACGACTCCACCAACACTGTAAAACGATCGCTTGAAACTTTTGTTTTAGTTAAAGCACATTAATCACGTTGGAAGGCGCTAAAGCAGTCTTGAATTTCACCATCCTTCCACACCAAAAGCTCACCTGGCGCCATGTGCTGCCAAGTTTCATTATGGGTGAGCGGCTCGGTCGCAATCACCGACACAATATCGTTGGGCGTTGTGTGCTCAACAAAATTCACCGTGAGTTCCGCATCAGAAAGCTCCGCCTCGCCAAAAGGTGCGCGGCGGGTAATGTGTGCCAGCTTCGTCGAACAGAAGGTGTATAAGTACACGCCATCGGAGAGCAGTAAATTAAAGACGCCGAGCCCCCGCAGGCGCTCACACAAAATATGAAGATGCCGCCACAAGCGCGTAGAATCCGCTGGCGGCTCGGGAAATACCCGCCGTAGCTCGCCCATCAAAAAGCAAAACGCGTGCTCGCTATCGGTGGACCCCACTGGCGTGTAAGTCTCCAGCGGCAAATCCTCCCAATCACTGAGCTGACCATTATGCGCATAGCACCAAGGACGACCCCACATTTCGCGGGTAAACGGGTGTGTATTGGCCAAGCGCACGCCACCCACATTGGCTTGCCGAATGTGGCTGATCACCACATTGGATTTAATGGGGTAGTCGCAAATCAGCCGCGCGATAGGAGAGTCCACCGAAGGGTGCGGATCGCGAAATTCGCGATAGCCGCCCTCTTCATAAAACGCAATGCCCCAGCCATCGCGATGCGGGCCGGTGCCGCCACCGCGGTGCAAAAACCCGGCAAAGCTAAAGCAGATATCGGTCGGCACATTAGCGCTCATGCCCAAAAGTTCGCACATGCTGCCACTCCTTTGGCGTGTTAGAGCACCGGCTCGCGACGCTGCGTGGCGTGGTGCTGCGTCGCTTGAGGCTCAGGCGCGGCATGACTGTCTTGCTCCTCACGCTCGCTTGCTACCGGGCGACGCCACCACCAAAGCGCCACGCCAATCAAAATACCCACGACCACGCCGATCAATAACCACATTAACCCCGCGCGCAGCGCGCTGGCGTTGCTTTCCATAACACCGATGGCTGCCACCATTGCCGACGGCGCCCAGCCGGTATAAAACTCGCCTTCTTCCACCAGCGGTAAACGAAACCGCGCTGGTGCCCACATGGCGCCGGCGATTCCCCAGGTCAACACTAAACGCGGCAACCGTGGTAATAGCGCCAACGCGAAGTAAACGGCCACTAACACCAACAGCGAAACGCCGTAATAGGTTAACCAAAGCAGTGACATTGAATCAGCAAACAGCATAATACCCTCACACAATACGTTTCACGCGGGCGAACATGCCCGACACTCATTTTGTTAATGGTACCTATCAATTGAGCAAAGCACAGCCAAGCAACGCAAGCCTTTCGCCTGTCACCCGCTTCTTTCGTGCCGATGATCCGCACTGGCACTGGCTTGAAAACGCTGAAGCGCCTGACGTACGTGCGTTTTTGGAGGCGGCCAACACGCAGCACGCGGCGTGGTTTGCGCCGCTTGAACCGCTAGCCAACTCTCTCTATGACGGCCATCTGGCGCGCCGTGAGCTGGCCATCACCGGCCTTGAGACCGCCCTTGACCACTTTACGTTTTACAGTGAAACGGGCGCTGACGATGACTACCCCCGCTGGTGGCGCTACCCCAATGGCCAGCCGAGCCTCCGTGAGTGCTTTTTTGACCTGCCCGAGCGTGCCGCGGAGCACGATTTTTTCGACATTGGTGATATGGCGCTGCCCCCCGACGAACAGTGGCTCGCCTGGACAGAAGACACCCAAGGCGATGAGCGTTTTACGCTGTGGCTCAAGCGCTTGCCCGATGGTGAGCCGCAACGCCTGCTCAACGATATCGGCCCGAGCCTGTGCTGGACAGAAGATCAAACCGCCCATGGCGCCACGCTACTTTTTACCCGGTTTGATGCGACCCAACGCCCGGATAGCATTTGGCGGCTGCCGCTTTCTTGGCGCGATGGCACTATTTCTGCCGAGACGCCCTCGCGCGTATTTTCTGAGCCAGACGCTGAGTTCTGGGTGGGCATCGGCAAAACACGCTCAAAGGCATGGCTGTTGATCGAGTCAGCGTCCAAAGATACCAGCGAAATTCACGCACTGCCGGCCCAAACACCGGCGGCAACGCTCAAGTGCCTACACCCGAGAAAGCCCGGCGTTGAAGCAAGCATCGAGCATCGCCCTGGAGCCTTCTACCGCTTGTATAACCACGCTGGACCGCATTTTCAGCTTGATGTCATTACCGAGACAGACGCATTGGCGGGCGGTATCGATGCCCGCAACGCTTGGCAAACGCTTATTGCCCACCGTCAAGACGCCACGCTGGAAGGCGTCGATGCATTTGCTTGGGGGTTGGTCGTTGCCGAGCGCGACCACCAAGACGCGCAGGTATACTTGCGCCGACTCGTTCTGAATGACGCGCTTGATGACGCGCCAAGTGAAATGCCCCAGGTCACACTGGATGAACACTTAGCACTTCCCGAGACACCCTGCTCGCAGCTTCTTGAAGACGCCCCGCACTTTGCCACCACGACACTTCGGCTGCGTGAAGAATCATTTACTCAGCCACCACGCTGGGTGGAATTGGATTTAACCAGCCGGGAGCGTCGCGTGGTCAAAACGCAGCCGCTTTACGGTGACCTTCAGCCCGAGCAGCTTGTCAGCCAACAAATGTGGGCGCAAAGCGCCGACGGCGAGCAAGTGCCGGTATCCATCGTCATGCGCGCGGACCTCGCCAACCGGGCTGAAAGCGGGCAGCCGCTGCCAACGCTGCTTTATGGCTATGGCGCTTACGGTGAACCACTCGACCCATGGTTTTCGATTGCACGGCTGGAGCTTCTCGCCCGTGGTGTCGTCTTTGCCGTAGCGCACGTGCGCGGCGGCGGTGAACGCGGCGAGCCGTGGTACTTAAACGGCAAAATGGCGCATAAAGAAAACAGCTTTCACGACTTTCTCGCCGCCCGCGATGCCCTTGTTAACAGTGGCATAAGCGATGCGCGCCGCATCGTGGCGGTTGGCGCGAGCGCCGGCGGTATGCTGATTGGCACCTGCGTCAACCGCGCCCCAAACGCTTTTTGCGCGGCGGTGTTAGACGTGCCGTTTCTCGACGTGCTGCGCACCATGCAAAACCCAGAACTTCCGCTCACAACGGCTGAGTACAGCGAATGGGGCAACCCGGAAGACCCCGACGTCGCCAAGCGCATGGCGGCCTACTCGCCGCTGGATAACGTCACCGCGCAAACCTACCCGGCGCTTTGGATCGAAGGAAACTGGTTTGATACGCGGGTGGGCTACTGGGAGCCGGCAAAATTTTATGCCCGCGTGAGCCAATGCCAGCAAGGTAACGCCCCCATCTTGCTTCACACCGATATGGACAGCGGCCACGGCGGGGCTTCTGGCCGGTTTAAAGCGTGGCGCGATGCCGCGCGTCAGGATGCGTTTATTCTCTGGGCGCTGGGCTTAGCATAGCGTTAAAAGTGTCAAAGGTGTGTAGCGCCCCCTCCCCCATTGAGCCCCACTCGTGGGGCGGGCATTTGGCAACAGCAAAGCACCAAAACACCTGCCAGAAGTCGTCGCCTAGCGGGTGTGGCGCCGTAAAAAAGCGCATTGGGGCAGCACTGCCCAAACGTTGATGGACATGGTGGGCGATCATATCACCGCCTAAACGCGAGCCCTCAAGGACGTACAGCGCGCCCAAGACACGCGCTTTGGTGGCCGGCACGCCTATCATGGGTGGCGACAAAAAGGCTTCAGCTTTACCAGAGGACGTCAATCCAAGGGCGGCGATATCGGCCGCTAATAGCGGGGCGCGCGGCACCACGGGGTAGGCCAGCGCAAAGGCGTCAAGCGCTTGTGTGACCCATTGCTCAAGCCAGCTCACGGCAGGATAAAGCGCGGCTAGCGCACGGGCGTAGTGGTCAAGATCAAGCTCGGCTTGCATCAGCGGCTTAAGTTTCGGGTGCTGATCGACGCGATGGTGTGCTTGACGCGTGTAGCGTTTGAGAAAACGCGCGAGCTCATTCGCTTCCACGGGCACCCTCTTCCTCGGATAGACGCTTGGCTTGCTTTAGCAAGGCGCGCAGCTTGAAAAGGTAAAGCCGAGCGCTAGGCGACCACGGCCGGCTATGCCCCAGACGCTGCTCTACCCAGGCTTCAAACGAGCGCCTTGGTGCAATTCCGCGCCCATCTTGACGATAATCCACCGGCTTATCCGGGCTGCCGCCCCAGGTCACTTGGTAAAGCGACTCTTCGCGGCATAGGTAAAGCTCGGCGGTGTGGTGCGTGTCAAGGGCAAGATCGCGGACCACGGCCACACCCGCGACGGCCGTTAACGGGAGATGAGGGCAATCGTGCGCGAGTTGCTCGCTTAACCATACCGAATCGCCCTCCTGGCTAACCTGCGCCTTCAGCACGGCAAGTGCCTCTGTCGACAACACACTGCCTTGGGTGTAATAAGTATCGCCGATTTGCAGCAACACGCCGTCGGCCTGAAACGTGTCCAGCAGCCACTGACTGAGCTCCGGCCAGGCAGCTTCCAAAGAGCCATGGCGCACCATTACGTCCTGTGCCTGCCTAAAATGGTGCTGCAAACCCTCGAATACCTGCAAGCGCCGGCGCGCTTTATAATCGCGCAGGCGCAGATTAAAGGCATGGACTTCGGCGTGCATCGCGCTTAGTTGGCTAACGGTCAGCTGTCGCGGCGCCGCGGCGTGGCAAGAAATCAGTGCGTCAAGCTCGCCACCGAGCACAATGGGCAGCGATACCGCTGCGCTGACGCCCATGTTGGTCATGTACTCCACATGAATTGGCGAAGCGCTGCGTAAGTCGACCCACGAGAGGTTAGGCACGGTACCCTCTTCGCGGCTGACAATCGCGACCGGCTCTGCTTCGCCATGGGGAATGGTGCGCCACGGGTTTTGTAGGTAAAGCTCGCGGGCAATTTGCGGAATATCGCTTGCCGGAAAACGCAACCCCAGGTAGCGCCCCATGCTCGCCTCACGCACCACTTCCGCCATCACTTCACCATCGCCTTCGGGCAAAAAGCGATAGTAAAGCACGCGGTCAAAGCCGCTCATGTCCTGTAACGTTTGCAGTAGCTGTTCGCACTGTGTGGCGAGCTCTGCGCTATCTTCGGGTAGCGACTGCGACGAGACCGGCGCCGTGAGTGGACGGGCATGGGCCAGAACCGGATAAAGCTCAAAGAGGCGCTGCTCGCCGTTGTCGCTGACGACGACATCAAATTCATACTCGGATAAATGGCACTGCCCCATATAGCGCTCACCGCGTTCAAGGCTCGCCGCACTGGCGTCAACCTCCTGCAAAAAATGCGGCAGCGGCTGCCCCAGCAGCCCCCCTGGCGTCATGTCTTCGCCTAGCCAATCCGCAACGTTGGCAGACACGTGAGAAACCACTCATTGGTGGTCACACACCAACAGCACGCCGTGGGGCTGAATAGCACCGGAAAGGTGTAATTTTTCTTGCTCGCATTGCGCAATAAAACCGGGACTATAAACCATTCATAACACTCCTGTGTGTCGCCTCCTACCTGCTGGGCCCCACTTATTATTAAGAGCTATCACCACTTCTGCTGGAGATTAATTGCGTATAGTCGTCTAGGGTCAGCGGGCGGGATAACAGATAGCCTTGCACAAAGTCACAGCCATTGCGGGCTAACCACGCCAGCTGCGCCTGGGTTTCCACGCCTTCGCCTACGGTGCGAATTTTAAGTGCTTTTGCCATCCCAAGGATTGCCATCGAAATCGCTTGATCGCTTTCATCATCGCCACCGAGGCCATCCACAAAGCTTTTATCAATCTTTAGCTCCGCCAGTGGCATCCGCTTTAAATAGGCAAGCGATGAGTAGCCGGTGCCAAAATCGTCAACCGCCAGTTTAATACCTGCGTCACGCAGCTTCTCAATATTGCCCAGCGCCGAGCTTGAGCGGTCAACCAACGTGCTTTCGGTAATTTCGACTTGAATTAACTCATGCCGCACGCGGTACTGCTTTAAAAGCGTAAACAAATGCGCGACAAAACGCTCCTCCTGAAAGCTGCGCGCGGAGACGTTCATGGCAACAGGCATCGGCGCCAACCCTTGTGCAATCCAGTCAGCAAGCTGACGTATCAAGATCAACGCCACGTAGCGATCCAGCTCTAAAATCAAGCCGGTGGCTTCCGCGACAGGGATGAAATCCGCCGGGCTCACTTTGCCAAGCTCGGGGTCTTCCCAGCGTAATAGCGCTTCCGCACCTACAAGTTTGCTGGGGTTAACGCTTGCAAACTTCGGCTGATACACTAGCGTTAGGCGCCCGTGCTCCATGCCTTCGCGCAACCCCTGCTCAATTGCCACGTCTCGCATTAGCCGCTCTTGAAGCTCCGGTTTAAATACCTCAAACCGGTCGCGACCGTTCTCTTTAGCACGGTACATCGCAGTATCCGCGGCTTTCGTCAAGCCGGCGGCATTTTCACTATCCACCGGGCAAAACGCCAAGCCGATGCTCGCCGTCACAAACAGCGAATGCCGGCGCACCTCGAACGGACGAGCCAGCGATTCAACAATGCGTTTTGCTACTTGTTCAGCGCCCTCAATGGTGGTGTCGACCAAAATAACGGTGAACTCATCGCCACCCAGACGAGCAACCGTATCTAGCTCACGCACTAACTCCCGCAGTCGCGCCGCCACCTGTATCAATAGCTCATCGCCCACATCGTGGCCGAGGGTATCGTTGATGGTTTTGAAGTTATCTAAATCCAAAAACATCAGCGCGCTCACCTGCTGAGTGCGCCGAGCATTGGCAATCGCCAATTGCAAGCGGTCTTGAAACAACGTGCGATTAGGTAAATCGGTGAGAGCATCGTGCGTGGCTAAATACTCAGCGTGACGCTGCGACTCTTTAATGTGGGTAATATCGGAAAACACGGCCACATAGAGTTGCTCATCATAGCGGTCTGGCTCAATACAGTTAAGCGTTAGCCATTGAGAGAAAAGCTCACCGTCGCGTCGCTGGTTACACACCTCTCCTTGCCAGAAGCCATGCTGCTCCACCACGCTCCAGATCACATCGCAGCTGTGCGGATCATTAGCATTTTCAGTCTGAAGGCTAGCACTGTGACGATTGATATCGCGGCGCTGAAGTCGGCCCATATCGGTCGCGTGAACGTCGCTGAAAGAATTCCCTTGTACGCTATGATGGGGCTCCGCGTATAAAAACGGCGCGGCGGGTTTATCCATAACCTCATTCGCCAGAAAGCCAGTAATCCGCGAGAAAGCGGCATTGACCGATTGCACCTGCCCACGGGAGTTAATCACCACAATCGCTTCACCGGCTTGCTCGTAGACTTTGGCGGCTACCTGCATTTCCCGCTCGGCAATCTTACGCTTGGTGATATTTTCCGCTTCGGTCAAAATCAGTTGCGGTTGACCTTGGGCATCACGTAGCACCTGGTGCGTGGTCGCAAAAATTTTCTGCACGCCCCATTCATCGATGAGGGCGTGTTCGGCTTGCACCATTTGCTGATAGCGCAGCGCCTCTAGATCCCGCGTCCAGACTGAGCCCGCGTACTCTTCAGGAAACACCTCGAAAGGGTTCTTGCCAATGAGGTCTTCTTCTTGTAACTCGAACGCTTTAAGAAACTGTGGGTTGGCAAACGTATAGCGTCCGTTTAAGTCTTTTAGCGCTAGCATGATGGTGGTGTTTTCCATCAGCGCGTGCAGCTGTGCTTCAAACTGTTTGAGCTTGGCCTGGGTTTGACTTAAATCCGTGATGTCCATCAGCGTGACGACTAATAGCTCCACGCTGCCCACGCGGCTAACCCCCGGGGTGACAACCCGTTGCAGCAAGCGACCGTCACATTTCACGGTTTGCTCATCGGGCATGCCTTGGCTCATGACACGCGATAAGATCGCACCCAGATCGCCGAGTGCTTCTGGCAGTCTCAATCCGCTCACTGGGCGGTTTAACGCCGTTGGACGAAAATTAAAGTAATGCGCGGCCGAAGCGTTATAGCGCTTTAAGCAACCGTCAGTATCAAACACCAGTAAAGGGAACTCTAGCGAGTCGTAAAGATAGATGTACTCTTCATTAAGCGCCGAGAGTTCAGCGGACTTAGCGCTAAACTCATCGTTGAGACTGATCAGCTCTTCATTGCTCGCCTGCAACTCTTCATTGGCGGCTTCCATCTCTTCGTTGGTGGCCTGAAGCTCTTCGTTTGCGGCTTGCGCTTCTTCATTTAACGACTGCATTTCTTCGTTAGCGCCTGCGAGCTCTTTAATTAACGATTGCAAGTGCTCACGGGTAGCGGCTAATTCTTCTTCGACACTGGCGCCCTCGGGAAGGCTAGGTGGCTCCATCAAGGGGTCAAGCGCGATGTCATGCGTGGCCTGCTCAGCCACTGGCTCGGGTTCTCTTGGCGGCTCATCTTGCTCATGGCCGATCCACTGCGGCGTTGACGATAGCGGCGACTGACGTTGCTGGGCAGGCTCGTGGCTATCGCCTTGCTTACAAAAGACGCGCTCGCGCCGATTTAGCGGCGTGAAAAGTGAGTCGGCTTGGCTAATACTTTCAGAACGGCCCAAAAACAGCACGCCGTGAGGGAGTAAAGCAAAGTGAAAACGCTGCAACACCTTGGCTTGCAGCTCGCTATCGAAGTAAATTAAGACGTTACGGCAAGTCACTAAATCTAAGCGTAGAAACGGCGGATCGCTCACCAGATTGTGCTTGGCAAACACAATCATATCGCGCAGCGTTTTTCCCACCTCAAAGCCGGAATCAGTGGCCGTAAAGTAGCGCTTAATTAGTGCCTGCGACAGCGTTTCAAGCGCCGGACCTACATAGTGCCCCCGCCGCGCGACCTCTAGCGCATTATCGTCAATGTCGGTGGCAAAAATTTGCACCATGCTGGGGCTTTCTTGTTGGCGTTTTGCCTCAGCCAACAAAATAGCGATTGAGTAGGCCTCTTCCCCCGTGGCACAGCCGGCCACCCAAACGCGAATGGCGTTACCGTCGGCTTTTTTGACAATCGCGTGCGCGGTTTTTTCTAGCGCCTCAAACGCCTCCCTGTCGCGGAAAAACGCCGTCACGGAGATCAAAATATCCCGCGCTAAAAGGTCGAGTTCAGCAGAATTACTTTCCACTAATTTGAGGTATTCCGCCATGTCCACTTGCTGAGTGGCTACCAAGCGGCGCCGAATGCGCCGGTTTAGGGTTCCCGGTTTATAGCCGGAAAAATCTAACTGACGATGCTCCTTTAATAGCTCAAGCAGTCGCTGGGAGACCTCTGTTTGGCTTTCCTCAAGATTGGCCTGTTCCACACGCACCAGTTCAGTCAAGCGCTGGGCGATGTCGTCAGGTGCCAGCACGTAATCGCCCATGCCGGCATCCAAAGCGGATTGCGGCATACCGGCATACTTAGCCGACTCGGGCGCTTGCACAAACGTAACGCCACCCGCGGCTAAAATCTCCCGTAGCCCGGCGGTGCCGTCTGAGCCAGTTCCGGAGAGCACAACCCCTACGGCGGCGTCTTTGGCATCGGCTGCCAGCGAGATAAAAAAGTCGTTAATCGAAGGATTCGGCATCACATGGGGTTTGCTAGATGCCGTATGCAATACGCCTTTTTTTATTGTCGTAGTGGTATCGGCCGGCACCACGTATATCACCCCTGCTTCGGGTGTTTGCGGGTAGGTGAGGCGCCTTACTTTCAAACGCGTTTCACGACTTAAAATATCCACCAGCATGCTTTTATGCGCGGGCGAAACGTGCTGTAGCACAACGTAGGCAATCGGCAGTTCAGGGTCGAGGGGGCGTATCAGTTGGGTTATCGCCTCTAGCCCACCGGCGGAAGCCCCCACTCCCACCACAATAGGCGGCACCGGAACACTCATCAGCAATCCTTGAGGTTGTAAACGCAGCTCGACGGCCACTCATGTTTTATTATTAGCTGCCTTCGCAGGGCAGTTTACCTAGCCAGTGCACAATAAGACACGTTTTCAAGCACCCCAATTGCATACGCCCGCAAAAAGGCGGGCGTATGGCAAAGCACACTATATGAACTAAATTGACATACCCTTTAGGAAGGTAGCAATAGCCGATTAGGCGACGATCCCGAGGGAAGCGTGAATCCGCTCACGGCGCGCACCAGTGTTTCGGCGGTGACGGAAAGCTGCTTCGCCACTTGGTGGGCTTCATCCACCGCTTCACGCGAGAGGTCTAACGCGTTGTCAATTTCGACTAACATCTCGGCGAATTGGCTCGCCTGATCATTGAGCGGCTGCATCATGTCACGCATCATCGCCACGGCGGCCACCGCAGGAAGGCGTTGCTCAGACGCCGAGAAAGCCATATCCAACTTACCGCTACCCGCTTCATGAGCAAAACGGGTAACGTGTAGCCCCTCTGACACCATCCGGGCCAGCACTTTGGCCAAATACCCCAGTATCACCACTTGTACCACCGCCCCACCATGCATGAGCAAACACGCCAGCAGTTCTGCGATACCGTGAACATCATCGCCCATGCCCATCATGCTGCTGTAGAGGTCGACATAACCTAAGTGCTGCAACCAGGTAAAGAGCGCATGATGCAGCGCAATCACCCCGCCGCCCATCACAATCACGCGCCAATCGCTATATAAAATCAGCGCTGACAGCAGAATGAAAATACTAAAGTGCGCTTGAACCCTACGACGATTCATTCACAAAATTGAATCGCAGAATGCGGCGGTTTTTTGTTCAACGTAAGTTAACGCCGGGCACGGCCATTCGATAGTCTTAGCCAATGACTTTGTTTGTTAACCCCTATTTATGCTAAAAGCGACACTCTTTCGAGCTACCACAGTGATTCAATGTTGATGAAAGCCGATACGCGTCAAACCGCCCTTTTAGTGGCGGTCGTTATTACGATGGCCCTAAGCAGCATCGCAGTAATGGCGGTGGGTGGCGCTGGGCTCATGGTCAGCATGGCGTTAAGCGCGGTCTTGCTCCTCCTGGGCAGCCTGGGGCTGGCCACGATCATGACAAAGCACACCATGACCAAGCACGTTATGAAAAAACATAACGCACGCACTCGCGAGTTATCCCTTGCTAAACGCCAGCTCAAAAGCCAAAACCGCCTGCAGGCATTGATTGCCCGAGGCACTGCTTACCGTCCCATTGTGGAGCAGATCTGCCAATACCTTGAGCAGCAAATTCCCGACGTACACGTCATTATATGGAGTGCCCGCACTGGCGATACAAACGGCGAACTCATCACCGTGAGCGCCCCCAACGCATTACACCAAAGCGCTGACCTGTGCACACAAATCAAAGCCCTCAGCCAGCGCGGGATTGATCCGTTTTATCCTGTATTCTCAGCGACGGACCTCGCCGATAACGGGGCTGAAACTCTGCTTTGCCAAACGCTTTACCAACAAGGTTATCAGTCAGCCTATTTAGTTCCCCTCGATGCCACCCGTCCCGACGAACTCGGTGCCCTGTTACTGGTTTGGCCATCGCCAGGCGCGCCGTCAGAGCCACAGCATCGAATTATCACCCATGCGGCACGCCTGACGAGGCTTGCATTGGAGCGGCATCAAAGCGAAGCGCAGCTGCATATTTTTGAGCGCAGCTTAGAGGCCAGTAGTAACGGCGTTTTGATTACCGATGCAAATCAAGCGGACATGCCTATTGTGTACGCCAACGCCGCGTTTACGCAGATGACGGGCTATACCTTAGAAGAGGTAAAAGGCCGGAATTGCCGATTTTTACAAGGGCCCGATACGCATCCAGAGCAAAGAGAGCAGATGCGCGGGGCGCTGAGTGAGGCGCGCGATATCAACCTGACATTGCGTAACTACGGCAAAAACGGTCAGTCTTTCTGGAACCAAGTGTTTATTTCGCCTGTGCGTGCCAACGATGGCCAGGTCACTCACTTTATCGGCATTTTGAATGACATCTCGGCGCGCAAAAACCACGAAAACCAACTTGCGTATCATGCCACGCATGATCCGCTGACAGGGTTAGGTAATCGCGCGCTGTTTGAAGATCATCTCCACCACGACGTCGAACTCGCTAAACGCCATCGGCAGCAAATTGCCGTGCTGTTTATCGATTTAGACGAATTCAAACCGATTAACGATACGCTCGGTCATGCAATAGGTGACCGTGTTTTGATCAACGTGGCAAAACGCCTTGAAACCACCATTCGCCCATCGGATACCTTGTGCCGTTTTGGCGGCGACGAATTTGTTTTGTTGTTACCTGATTTACTCAATCTAAAACAAGCCGAAGAGATCGGCGAGCGAGTGATTAAGGCTGTCGAACAGCCCTTCCGTATTGACGAGCATGAGCTGCATTTGTCGGCCAGCATTGGCATCGCCGTCAGTGACGATCAGCTAAACAACCCGAGCGAGCTTATCCAGCATGCCGATATGGCAATGTACAAAGCCAAAAAGCAGGGACGTAACTCGGTACAAGTCTTTACCCATGAGATCAACACCAAACTAACGCAACGACTAATGTTGCGTAACGACCTTCAAGACGCCATTACCCAAGAGCAATTAAACCTCTACTATCAACCGCTTATTCATCGAAATGGTGTGGTAAAAGGCTTTGAGGCGTTACTGCGATGGCAACATCCAGTCAAAGGTTTTATCTCGCCGGGGCGCTTTATCCCCCTGGCCGAACAGACAGGCCAAATTGTGGCCCTCGGGCAGTGGGTCATGAAGCGCGCTGCACGTGATTTACTCGCGCTTTCAGACTCGCTACCCCATGATTGCCTGATTTCCGTTAACTTATCGCCGCTGCAGTTTCACCGCGCGGATTTTCTACAAACCCTCGCCGAAACGCTGGAAGCCACCGACCTACCCGCCATCCGCTTAGAGCTTGAGCTTACCGAAGGTGTGCTGATGAACGACACCGAAGGCGCCATCGCCACACTCCATCGGCTACGTGAGATGGGCGTGCATGTGGCCATCGACGACTTCGGCACCGGTTTTTCAAGCCTTAGCTACCTACGCCACTTGCCGGTTGATACGCTAAAAATTGACCGCAGCTTTATTACCCACTTACCTGACAACCGCAAAGACACCGCCGTTGTCGGCGGCATCATTGACCTTGCCCACCACCTCGGTCTGACGGTAGTAGCGGAGGGCGTGGAAACACGGGAACAGCACCAAACGCTCGCCGCGCTCGATTGCGATGTGTTTCAAGGTTATCTTCTCGCCCACCCAATGCCTTACGGCTCGCTAGTAGATTGGTTGGAATCACGCAAGCTCGAGCCCGTATAACCCTAATACATTTAACCTATCTCAAGCATTGTGTAATTAAATGGTATTAAAGTTTGCCTTTTGTCACAAAAAAGCAATATCTTTAGCGCCACTTAATTAGACAATAATAAACCTCCCCTGAAAAATCCTTGTACCAAATAGGAAACTACCATGCGCGATAATGGAGCGGTGACCCAGCGGGAGTACGTCCTGGACGACAGCGACGTCTTGATTTCAAAAACCGATAGCCAAAGCCATATTTTTTACGCCAACCAGGCGTTTATCGATGTCAGCGGCTTTAGCTACGACGAACTTTATCATTCGCCTCACAATATTGTTCGTCACCCGGACATGCCGGAAGTGGTGTTCAAGGATATGTGGGACGACTTACAAGCCGGAAAATACTGGTCAGGTCTGGTTAAAAACCGGCGCAAAAACGGGGACCACTATTGGGTGCGGGCTAACGTCGTTCCCATTCGCGATGGAAAAAAAGTCACCGGCTTTTGCTCCATTCGCATCAAGCCCAGCAGTCAAGAAGTCGCCTATGCCGAAGACGTCTATCGCGATATTCGCGAGCAGGGCGGACGCTTTGTGGTCAAACACGGTGTCGCTTACCGCCGCTCGCTGCGCCGGTTAATACCGCTAAATTTCAAAAGCATGCGCGTGAAATCCACGCTTTCGGCGCTAGTCGGGGTTGGTCTTTTTGGTGGTTTAGGCATCGCCGCTTCTATCACGCTCTCTCACCTTGCACCGCAAAGCAGCGCGGACATGGCATTCCTTGGTATCGGCGTGGTGGGGGGCTTAGCCGTTGGCGCGTGGCAACTCTATAGCGGCTTGCGCAACCGGCGCTTTTTCTACAGCACCAACGATTTTGCGCTACAGCTAGCCGCTGGCAACTTAGAGGCCGACATCCCCACCATGGGCAAAAGGGAAATGGACAACACCCTAGCCACCATGGATTTTACCCGGCGCTCACTTGAAGCGCTGATTGGCGATCTCAATGCACGTGTTGAAAACGTCCGCCCGGCCGTGGAAAGCCTCTCGAAAGGCAACGATGCCATGGCCGCCCGCCTTGAACAGCAGGCATCCGCCGTGCAGCAAACGGCAGCAAGCGCCGAAGAAATTTCTTCTACCGTAGCGCAAAGTGCTGATAACGCGACTCAGGCCAGCAATGCCTCGGTGGGTAACGTAAACGAAGTCGACCGTACCAGCGACGTGATGGGCAATCTCGCGCACGCCATGGAAGACATCACCCAGCACGCCAACAATATGGCCGGTATTGTCAAAACGATCGACACCATCGCGTTTCAAACCAATATTTTGGCGCTTAACGCCTCGGTTGAAGCGGCCCGCGCCGGCGAGCATGGCCGTGGCTTTGCCGTGGTAGCAGAAGAAGTGCGCAAACTTGCCAGCCAATCCGCCGATGCGGCGAAGCAGGTGCAGGGGCTGATTGATAAAGCACGCAATAGCATTCACGGTGGCCAGGCACATGCCCATGAAGCCACCGATGCCATGGAAAAAATTCGTTCAGCGAGCCACCGGGTTAATGACTTAATGGGGGAGATTACCGCGGCGACTCACGAGCAAAGCCAAGGCATTAGTCAAATTAGCAGCGCCATTAACGACATCGACCACAGCACGCAGTCCAGCGCTGCCAGTATGGGCACCTACCAAGAGGCCACTAACGAGCTTGCCGAACAAATCCGTGGGCTTTCACATAGCGCCATGGCGTTTCTCAATGAACGAGAGCGCCATGCCTATGGGAAAGCATTGCCTAGCGCCAATACTCAGGCCTCGCTTTCGAGGGGTAAGGCGACTCAGCAGCGACCCAATGTAATAACCAGCTCCTCTTCTCGCAAAGCGCCTCAATCACATCGTTTAGGCCGAGACGCCCCCGAAGACGAATGGGCCGAGTTTTAAGCCGTCAATCGTGACCTGTTCAAATTCGACTACGCGAGTCAGCTGTATTGAATCGCATTGCCTCGATTTTGACCGTTTAGCTTCATGACAAAGAAAACGCTTCGTGGCGCTATAGCGCCACGAAGCGTTTCATATGTGCCTTTTTTTAATAGGTGCTAAGGGATTGTGAAGATGCCCAGCGCCACTTTCCCTGCGAATGAAGAACAACGTCTTGCGGTGCTTCACACGCTCGATATTCTCAACGACGACAAAGCCCCCAACCTCGACCATATTACCGAGCTTGCACAGGACACTTTTGCCGTTCCCATCGCCAATAATCCGCTGGTAACAGGCGAGCCCCACCTCCGCTTTGCTGCGAGCACCTGCTGGCGTTGGTTAACGACGCACTGGATATTTTGCGTTTGGAAGTGAATGCCCCCGTCAAGACCGAACCTTTGTCTGTGGTGGCAATTATTAACGAAGCGATCGATTCATTCAGCGCGGGTATCGAAGCACGGGGGCTACTGTGTTTTTTTGCCTCGCTAAACGATGCCGACTGCCACGTGATGACCGACCCCACTCGGCTGCGACAAGTGCTTTATAGCCTTACTTCCAATGCGATTAAATACTACCGTCCCGTTTTGGCTTACCAATCACCAAAGAGGTTGTCGCCAAAATGGCAGGAGAGATGGGAGTAGAGAGCGAACCAGGTAAAGGAAGCTGTTTTGGTTTAGCGATTTGCATCAGCTAATAGCCCCGCAAATGAATGGATGACGACTTCGCGGTTGGCAAGTGTTGCGATATGGTCCTTCTTTAACCGGCGCAGGTGACGATTGACGGTTTCGGGGGCGAGATCAAGATAGCTTGCAATCTCAATTTGCGACAATGGCAAAGCAAAGCGGTCGGCCGCTTTGCCGTGGCCTTTCAACCGTCTCGATAGATCAAGCAGAAAGCTTGCCAGTTTATTGGCGGCGCTGCGCCCATAGATTAACTCAAAACGACGCTGACGCTGACGCAACTGACGCGCCGTTTTTAGCAGTAAGGCCTTTTGCACACTGTGATGGCGAAGCCCAAATAACGTGAGCTTGCCGTAAGGAATGCGGCAAATGAAGGTTTTATCAGCCGCCACAAGCGTATTCGTCACGTGAGTGTCGCCAATCGCCTCAAGGCCGACCACTTCGCCAGGCAAATAAATATCCAAAAGCTGATAAGGTCGCCCCGAGTCAGCACACGCTACCTGTTTAATAAGCCCGGAGCGCGCCATCAACAACGTGCGGAAAGTCTCTCCCGCTTGCACAATCACACTGTCGTGTTCAAACGGCAACGGCCGCTCAATTAGTTGATCAAACGACTCTAGCGCCTGACGCGGCAGTCCTGAGGGAAAACAAAACGCCCGCTGGCCGCAAAAATGACAGCTCACATGCGGTACTTGATAGCTATCTGTGCTGTTCACGCTGACGTGTTCCCCTGGCGCTGGATGCGAACTGCACCCACTAACGGTATATACTTGGTAGCCCCGATACATCTCTACTACGAAATAGAGCAGTTTTATTATGATGGCACTAACACAATAGCACTAACCCTAAAGAACTAGACTGACAGAACGCAAGATACAGCGCTAACTTCATAGCTTTATCGCCTGATCAAGGGCATAAAGCAGCGCAAAGGGGGCATGCTACATCGGCAGGATGGCAATAATGTGCTCTTCAAGCTTATTTTCTGGCACGCTATCCTGCGACACGGCAAAACCACGTACGCTAATACCTTTACGGTGAACGCGCTCGGCATCATTGCTCAGTAGCGGATGCCACCCCGCCAATTTGCGCCCTTCCGCCACGCGCCGATACGCACAGCTTTGTGGCAGCCAAGTAAACTCTTTGACCAGCGCCGGTGTCAGCTGGGTGCAATCGGGTACGCTATCAAAGCGATTTTCATAATCACTGCATTGGCAACTTTGGGTATCGAGCAAGCGGCAAGCCACGTTCAGAACGGCAAGCTCCCGCGTATCTTCATCATGCAGTTTAAGAAGACAGCACTGGCCACAGCCGTCGCAGAGCGCTTCCCACTCCTCAGCCGTGAGCTCCTCAAGCGTGTAGCGTTCCCAGAACCGTTCTCTCATGTTATCTCTCGCATGCCATCTCCCACGTGCTCTGTCTCACGTGCTATTTCCCTCGTACATTACGCCCGAGGATTAATAGCGTGCCTCTGTCGGCGTCTTGTAAAGATCGAGTAAGTACTCTTCTTTGGCGGGCGGCATCTGAAAATAGAAGCCCTGCTCGCGAATCGCCGCCATGACATCAGCCGCTTTCACGCGCGCCAGCGGCTTATCGGGGGTGAGCATCATCGTCATCACCGGCACCGGTTTACCAAACCGCTCCATAAGCACGTCGGGCACATCGGCAACGCCGTTGCGCTTTTCAACATACAGATACATCTCTTCTTTGCGAGGGCTTTTGAAAACTTCGCAAATTAGACGATCAGGCGCGTTATTAGTCATCAGTCTTTTCCTGCAAAACGTGTTCTGGCAAAACCTGTTCTTGTGAAACCTGTTCTTGTGAAACATAGTCTTGTAAAACATGGTTGAGCGACGGATTAAGGCATTCGCCGCGCCATCCAACAGGCATTGTCAGCGCCTCATGCGCCAGCGATTGCATGACCAGCTGCTCAATATCGCGGCGCCGCATCAGCATTTCGGGCGCCACACCCAGCGCATTCGCTTGCGCGGTAATGGCCTTTTTAAGCGCCTTAAAAAGTGGCTTAAACGGTGGCCGAGCAGGGTCTGGCCACGCCGCCGGGAGTGCGTCATCAGGGCAAGCATGGGCTTGTTTCACTAATGCTAATAGCTTATCGCCCTCTTTTTTCACCAGCGGCGGTTTAACGCCTTCGAGTTTCGCCAACTCGAAACGGTTTTTGGGCATCGCTTCAGCAATGGCAAACAGCACTTTGTCGCTCACCAGCCAGTTTCGGGGCAAATTGCGTTGACGCGTTTCGCCTTCGCGCCACGTTGTCATCAGACGGTAGGCCTCTATCTGGCGCGGAGTTAACCGCCACAGGTTGCGCTGACGAGTAAACCACTGATCGGCACTGTCTATTTGGGCTTGGTCCACCAGGGCCTGGCACTCCTGCTCTACCCAACGCAACCGGCCAAGGTCGTGGAGCTTTTGCGCTTGCTGCGACCACACCTTGAGCAGATAGATCACATCCAGCGCGGCATAACGGCACTGGGCTTCACTCAAGGGGCGCTCTAGCCAGTCGGAGCGGGTCTCTTCTTTGGGCAATGTTTCGCCCGTCCAATACTCCACTAACTTCTGATACCCCATGCCGGGGTTCTCGGAAAGAAAACCTTGAGCAACCTGCGTATCGATCAGCGGCGTCGGTAATACGCCAGCCCAGCGCTGAAAAACATCCAAATCCTCGCTGCTCGCGTGAAGCAGCTTGGTGGGACCACTTTCCAACAGCGCCTTAAACGCTGGCGTGCAGTCGGTGGCGAGCGGGTCGATAAGATAGGCCGTTTCATCGCAGGCAAACTGAATCAGCGCCGGTACCGGGTAGAAAGAGTTCTCGCGAAAAAATTCGGTATCCAACGCGATCACGTCGGCACCTGCCATCTTATCGCAAGCAGCATCTAACGCTTGCGGCGTATCAATCCAGTGATAAATAGGAGAGGCAATAGACAAAAGCAGAGTTCCAAATGGTTGTACTGACTGGCACGAATCGGGGGCGAGAAGTGATTATTCGCTGGAAAAAGGCAGCCGGCCGTTGAAAGCGCGACTTAACGTGCCGCCATCGACGTACTCAAGCTCGCCGCCCATGGGTACGCCATAAGCTAAGCGCGAAAAACGCACGCCGTAATCGTTAAGTTGCGTGGCGATATAATGCGCGGTGGCCTCCCCTTCTACGGTAGGGTTGGTCGCCAACACGATTTCTTGGATCACCCCTTGCGCTACCAGGGCTTCCAATTGCTCTAAGCCGATGGCATCAGGTCCGACGCCGTCAATGGGCGAGAGATGACCATGAAGAACAAAATAGCGCCCATGAAAACCGCCTGCTTCTTCAATGGCCAGCTGGTCGGCAGGCGATTCCACAACACACAACAGCGCGTCATCACGGCGGGGGCTTTCGCATAGAGCGCAAAGCTCAGCTTCGGTTAATGTACGACAGCGCTGACAGTAGCCAACCTCATCGATGGCCTGCGCGATAGTCGCCGCTAGCCGCTTTCCGCCGTCACGCTCGCGCTCTAGCAAATGCATGGCCATGCGCTGAGCCGTTTTCGGCCCAACGCCTGGAAGCACGCGAAACGCTTCCATTAGCTGCTCGACAAGGGGGGAAAAACGCATCGCTTAAAACGGCATTTTGAAGCCCGGCGGCAGGTCCAGCCCCGAGGTCGCTTCTTCCATTTTCTGCTTGGAGCTAACTTCCACTTTACGCACCGCATCATTCACCGCCGCGGCGAGAAGGTCTTCAAGCAGTTCCTTGTCTTCTTCCATGACGCTTGCATCAATATCGACATCAATCACATCGTGGCGCCCGTTCATGGTCACTTTCACCATACCGGCGCCCGCCTCGCCCAATACTTCAGCGTTGGCGACTTCTTCTTGGGCACGCTGCATTTTCTCTTGCATCTCTTGGGCCTGTTTCATCAGGTTGCCCATTCCACCTTTCATCATGGCGTTATCTCCATCTGCGTCGATCGATTAGTCAGTTGTAAAAGTATCAGTTGTAAAAACATCAGCTGTAAAAGCAAGAAGTGAAACTTGCACACCAAGCCTAAGCTCAACCTACGGTTCAACGCGACAAGTGCGCGGGTTTAATGCTTGATTCTATCAGTTTTGCCCCGAACGCTTGTTGAAGCTTTTGAATGTGAGGATCACGGCTTAAGGTATCAATCGCGTGAGCATGGCGCTCTTGAGCTTGCCGCTCTTCGCGCTGTTGTGGTGTTTCTTCGGATGTGTCTAACGCTTCGACGTGAAACGCCACCTGACGTTCAATCCCCTGAGCACTTAATGCCTTGGCAATTCGGGTTTGATGAATCTCTGCCTGCATCGCGGCTTGGCTCGGCGCCAAACGCAGCACCAATGTCTTGCCATCATCGCTTTCACACTGGCAGTTGGCGGCAAGGTTGCGTGTTAGCCCGCCTAAGCCTAGGGAATCAAACATGGCAAGCCACTTGTCGTGGTTCAACCGGCCAGAATCGCCTTGCTGCGACGGCTTGGCAGGCTCGGGGGGGGCGCTCGACACGATAGGCGGCGGCTCAGGCGGAGCTTCCCGTTCCGACGCGGTCGGCGGCTCGACTTGAGACTCAGGGACTGTCTCAGAGGCTGCCTCAGGGGCTGGCTCGGGTAACAGCGGCTCGGGTGGTGTAGACACCTCATCACCCCAGGGCGGCGGCTCAGATTGGTTTGGT
This sequence comes from Vreelandella vilamensis, assembly GCF_031451755.1. Classification (NCBI taxonomy): domain Bacteria; kingdom Pseudomonadati; phylum Pseudomonadota; class Gammaproteobacteria; order Oceanospirillales; family Halomonadaceae; genus Vreelandella; species Vreelandella vilamensis. Next base: position 68,167 of record NZ_JARWAN010000007.1, read on the forward strand.
GGCTCACTTGACGGCGGTGGCGCTTCAGTCGGCGCCGGGGCGGAGGCAGCGCTTTCGGCGGGTGCTTGCTGGGGCGATACTTCCTGCGGCTGCGGTGTTAGTGGCAGCGGCGTTTGCGGAGGCTTAGGCACGCCTTGGGGGCGAAACGCCAGCATACGCAGCAAGGTCATTTCTAACGCACTACGCAAATCAGGGGCGTGCACCATATCGCCACGCCCTTGAATACCGATCTGGTAATAGAGCTGCACGTCTTCGGCGGTAAAGCGTGAGGCTAGCGCGAGTACCGTCTCGCGATCACCGTGGCTATTATCCACCGCGTCAGGCACCATTTGCGCCACTGCAAGGCGATGCAAAATCGCCGTGATGTCATCTAACACAGCGGCAAAGTCCGGCCCCTGTTCGGCCAGTTGAGCGACCTCACTCAACAACCGCGCGACGTCCACCTCGGCCAACGCTTCAACTAACGCCAGCACATGACGGTGATCAAGCGTGCCGAGCATGGCCGCCACATCACCATGGCGGACTTCGCCCTGACCAAAGGCAATGGCCTGATCGGTCAGACTCATGGCATCGCGCATGGAGCCTTCTGCGGCTTTGCCAAGTAGCCACAGGGCGCTATCTTCAAACGCAACACCTTCCGCCGTGAGTACATGCTGCAAGTGTTCGACCACCCGCTCCGGCGGCATATGCTTCAGCGTAAATTGCAGGCAGCGCGACAATACGGTGGGCGGGAGTTTGTGCGGATCGGTCGTGGCCAGCAGGAACTTGACGTGAGGTGGCGGCTCTTCGAGGGTCTTCAGCAGCGCGTTGAAACTGCTGGTCGAGAGCATATGTACCTCGTCAATGAGATACACCTTGTAGCGCCCCTGCGTTGGGGCGTACTGAACGTTATCCAGAAGCTCACGGGTGTCTTCGACCTTGGTGCGCGACGCTGCATCAACTTCAATCAGGTCAACGAAGCGGCCCTCGTCAATGGCCCGGCAGCTATCGCACTCGCCGCAAGGGACCGAGGTCACACCTTCATCACCACGGCCATTCGCCGTGCAATTTAAGCACTTAGCCAGAATCCGCGCGAGAGTGGTTTTGCCCACGCCGCGAGTGCCGGTGAAGAGGTAGGCATGATGCAAACGGCCTTGGTCAAGCGCATTGACCAAGGCACGCTGCACATGGGCCTGACCCACAAGCTCGTGGAATGTGCGTGGCCGCCACTTACGGGCCAGAACCTGATAGCTCATTGAGCAGATATCCTTTGGCGGGCTGAAGTGCCTAATAGCAACGACATAAAAGCCGCCATTCTAGCGGCTGCACGTAAGCCCGCCAACCGCAGACGCGGAAGGCTTACGCCAAATTACGCATTATCGCTGTTTTCCGCGCTGTTCGCCCGCTCGCCGGCGGCTTTAACAAGCGTTGCCAGCTCACCGCTTTCGTGCATTTCCATCACGATATCGCAGCCGCCGACCAACTCACCTTCCACCCACAACTGCGGGAAGGTCGGCCAGTTAGCCACTTTCGGCAGCTCAGCGCGAATATCGGGGTTATCCAATACGTTGACGAACGCGAAGCGCTCGCCGCAGTTCATTAGCGCTTGAACGGTCTGTGCCGAAAAGCCGCACTGAGGAAGCTGCGGCGTGCCTTTCATGTAAATTAAAATCGGGTTTTCGCTGATTTGCTGCTGAATGTTTTCTACCGTGGTGCTCATACCAACTCCTCGTTTTCTGACGGGTATGTGACGGACAGCCTAATACTAGACGACGTCACTAATACTTGACTGCGTTACTGGGCCTTAGCCTTGGTGGCTATTCTACGCATGCCATGCGCGTTGCGCATCCCCCAGTGCCTCGCTAGGATAGAGTTTTTGCGCGGAGAGTAACCATGGCGACACGCCATTTTCTGACCCTTTTGGACCTAACCCCCGACGAACTGAACTACCTCATTCAACGGGCCATCACCATCAAAAGTAACCTCAAGGCGCAAGGGCCAAGCTACACACCGCTTCCTAACCGCACCCTGGCGATGATTTTTGAGAAATCCTCCACGCGCACCCGAGTCTCATTTGAAACGGCGATGACACACTTTGGCGGCCACGCGCTGTTTCTCTCCCCGCGCGATACCCAGCTAGGCCGCGGCGAGCCCATTGGCGACACCGCTCGCGTATTGTCGGAAATGGTCGACGCCGTGATGATTCGCACCTTTTCCCACGCCGGTCTGGAAGAATTCGCCGCGGCAAGCAGCGTGCCCGTCATCAATGCGCTCACCGACGACTACCACCCCTGCCAACTGCTCGCCGATGTCATGACATGGACCGAGCTTCGCGGTAGCGTTAAAGACCGCACGGCAGTGTGGATCGGCGATGGCAACAACATGTGCCATTCTTGGATCAATGCGGCCCGCCAGTTTGATTTCAACCTGCGGATTTGTTGTCCGAAAGGCTATGAACCCAACGCTAACATGATGGCCGTCGCCGGCAACCGGGTCACACTGACACACGACCCGCAAGACGCGGTTAAGAACGTCGACCTGATAACTACCGACGTGTGGGCCTCGATGGGACAAGAAGAAGAGCAAGCTAAGCGAGAAGCCGACTTTGCCGGATTTCAAGTTACCGAGGCAATGCTCGACCAGGCCAAAGAAGATGCCTTATTTCTCCACTGCCTACCGGCTCACCGCGGTGAAGAAATCAGCACCACGCTACTTGACGACCCGCGCGCAGTGGTCTGGCAGGAAGCCGGCAACCGTCTCCACGCGCAAAAAGCGTTGATTGAGTTTTTGCTGCTCGGCAAGGTGAACTAAAAAAGCGTGCGTAAAAAAACCGCCCGACATCACAGTGGATATCGGGCGGTTAAATATTTGGTGGAGCCTAGCGGGATCGAACCGCTGACCTCGACACTGCCAGTGTCGCGCTCTCCCAGCTGAGCTAAGGCCCCTAATAACATGGCTACTTCAAGTAGCGGCCTGGATGGTACGTCGCCAATTGAGCCTGGTCAAGTTTTTCGCGTTATGGCCTTAATGCTAATTCCTCTTTGCTAGACCGTGTGCCAGTATTTTAACGCACTAACGCCTCAGCCAAATGCAGGAGTCTCCCGTGATCAACGTTCTAATCGCCGATGATCATCACTTGGTCAGAACCAGTATTGCTCACCTGCTTAATCAAGAGAGCGATATCCATATTGTTGGCGAAGCCGACGATGGCGAAAGTGCTGTCGCCCAAAGTCGTCGGTTAAGACCTGACATCGTGCTGATGGATATCCGCATGCCCGGCATTGGCGGTCTAGAAGCCACGCGGCGACTTCATCGCGGGATGGAAGACATTCGCATACTGATATTGACCGCCCACATGGAAGATAACGTTGCGCGGAAAATGCTCGAAGCAGGCGCCACCGGCTTTTTAAGTAAGGGCGCTGAACCTACTGAAATGATCGATGCCATCCGGCAAGTCTTTCACGGTAACCGCTATATTAGCCAAGAGATCGCTCAACGCCTCGCCCTGTCAAATTTTACCCATAAAGATAATCCGTTCGCCCCGCTTTCACACCGCGAACTACAAATCGCGTTAATGATTGTTAACTGTCAACGCGTTCAAGATATCTCTGACCGTCTGCACCTAAGCCCCAAAACGGTCAATACTTACCGCTACCGCCTGTTTGATAAGCTCAGGGTGGGCACCGATGTGGAACTGACGCATCTCGCGTTACGCCACGGCTTGGTTGAAGGCTTTGAGACCGCCGAAGCGTGACCTAAAAACCTGTTAAACTGCTGCCGAGGTGACACACCTAGACAGCAGGAACGGGCGATAAATGAGCTTCAATGCTAAACAATTTTTAACCACGGTAAGCGCCTCTCCCGGGGTTTACCGCATGCTTGATGAGAGCGGCAACACCCTTTACGTAGGTAAGGCGAAGCGTTTAAACGCACGCCTTTCAAGCTATTTTCGCGGCAGTTTAAATGCCAAAACGCAGGCCATGGTAAGCCGCATTGCGGATATCCAGCTGACCGTCACGCGCAGCGAAACCGAGGCACTACTGCTTGAACAAACGCTGATCAAAGAGCTACGCCCCCCCTATAATATCCTGCTGCGCGACGACAAATCCTACCCGTTCATTTTTGTCAGCGACCGCCATTCTTACCCCGCGTTGGAGTACAAGCGCGTTCGTCAGCGCCGAAACGATGGCCGCTATTTAGGGCCTTACCCTAGCAGCGGTGCCGTGCGTGAAAGTTTAGCGCTAATGCAGAAAATTTTTCGCATCCGCAATTGTGAGGATAGTGTCTTCGCCCACCGCTCACGACCTTGCCTGCAGTACCAAATCGAGCGTTGCAGCGCCCCGTGCGTTGGGTATATTTCTGAGCAAGAATATCGCCGTGACGTCGAGCACGCCGTCATGTGCCTAGAAGGCAAAAGCGAAAACGTCACCCAAGCATTAAACGATGCCATGGAAACCGCTAGCCAAGCGCTAGATTTTGAGGAAGCGGCGCGCCTTCGCGACCAAGTGCAGCACCTTCGTCAGCTACAGCAGCGTCAGTTCGTGGATAACGAGCGTGGAGAAGCCGATATTTTTGCCCTTGCCCAGCGCCCCGGTGGGTTGGCTATTTCTATCCTGAGCGTACGCGATGGCCGTATGCTGGGTGCTCGCCACCACACTCCCAAAAACGACTTAGATTTTGCCCCTTCTACGCTATTAACCGAAGTGGTCAGCCAATACTATTTAGGTCAACCCCACGAAGTACCGGCTGAGGTCATTACCAGCCTAGCGCTGGATAATAGCGAGCTACTTGCCGATGTCCTTTCTCAGCAAGCGGGCAAACGCGTTCGCGTCACCCACCAGGTGCGCGGCCACCGCGCTCAATGGCAACAATTGGCCATCACCAACGCCGAGCAACAGTTAGCGTCCAAGCTTGCCAGCCATCAGCAAATGAGCGAGCGCTTCCAAGCACTGCAACAAGCGCTTGGGTTAGCACAATTGCCAAAGCGTCTTGAGTGTTTTGATATTAGCCATAGCCACGGTGAAGCTACCGTGGCGTCTTGCGTGGTGTTTGACCAAAATGGCCCGCGTAAAAGTGATTACCGCCATTTTAAAATTGAAGACGTTGCCGCCGGCGATGACTACGCCGCCATGGAGCAAGCCCTTACGCGCCGGTTGAAGCGGGTAAAAAGCGGTGAAACGGTTCCGCCTGACATTCTGATCGTTGACGGCGGCAAGGGGCAGCTAAACATGGCACGTGGCGTGCTTGAGCATTTGGGACTACCCAACATTACCCTGCTGGGGGTCGCCAAGGGCAGCACACGTAAGGCAGGGTTAGAAACTCTATTTCTCTCAACACCCGAACACCCGTTAGCCCTCGACTCCACTTCGGCTGCCCTGCACTTGATCCAGCATATCCGCGATGAATCGCACCGTTTTGCCATTGCTGGCCACCGTGCTCAGCGCGATAAGGCACGCCGCACATCGACTTTGCAAGAGATTGAAGGCATCGGCCCCAAACGGCGGCGCGAGCTATTACGCTTTTTTGGCGGTTTACAAGGCGTGCAAAAAGCCAGCCGTGCAGAACTTGCTCGCGTACCTGGGATCAGTGAAGCCTTGGCAAAGACGATTTATCAGGCGCTACACGGTTAATGTACCACCTTGTTGACGTACTACATTATTAACTTACTACATGATTAAAGTGCTAATGAGCATGGATGCTATTGCTTATGGGGGATAGAATAGCCCCTAACCGCTCTTCTTTTTTGTCTTTGGCAAGGATCGCACCCTGCGATGAATATACCCAACATCCTTACACTCATCAGAATCGCTTTTATTCCGCTTCTGGTTGCCCTCTTTTACCTACCCTTTAGCTGGAGTATGCCGCTTGCTGCCGTTTTTTTTGCGCTCGCGTCAATAACCGACTGGCTAGATGGCTATCTTGCTAGGCGCTGGGACCAGTCGACCCCGTTTGGTGCTTTTCTTGATCCTGTTGCCGATAAGCTGATGGTCGCTATCGCACTGGCCTTATTAATTGAGCGCTTTGATACTTGGTTCCTAACCCTACCCGCACTGGTGATTATCGGTCGCGAAATTGTGATTTCAGCACTGCGTGAATGGATGGCCGAAATGGGCAAACGCGCCTCAGTTGCGGTTTCTTGGATAGGCAAACTCAAAACCACCTTACAGATGGTGGCCATCTTGATCTTGATCGCCTTCCCGCCGGGACATACGTTTGCTTTTGTGGGTGTTGCCACGCTCTTTGTTGCGGCTGCACTGACGCTTTGGTCAATGATTCAATACCTTAGGGCCGCTTGGCCGCATTTGAGTCGTTCAATGTGAGGTCATATTAAGCCGCTTGGAAACGTACCAGAAACGCGATTAAGTCATTGACAAGGCAGGAGCAACGCGTATAATTCGCTCCCACGTCAAGCGGGAATAGCTCAGCGGTAGAGCATCGCCTTGCCAAGGCGAGGGTCGGGAGTTCGAATCTCCTTTCCCGCTCCATTGACGTTGAGGCTGGATGGCAGAGTGGTTATGCAGCGGACTGCAACTCCGTGTACGCCGGTTCGATTCCGACTCCAGCCTCCATTTTGTTTTGTGCAACGACCCTCTCGCTGCACCGCCCGGATGGCGAAATTGGTAGACGCAAGAGACTTAAAATCTCTCGGGGGAAACCCCGTGCCGGTTCAAGTCCGGCTCCGGGCACCATGAAACTTCCCACCTGTATTGCGCCTTCTTGCATTGCTGCGTTATCGCCTTATTCTTTAACCCTACTGTGCATGATCATAAATCGGGCGTAATAAGGAGCGGTCTCATGAGCGCGTCTCAATCCGATGTTTTAATTATTGGCGGCGGCGTCGCCGGCCTGACCTTAGCACTAACCCTCGCAGAACGCTTCCACGTTGTGCTCGTTCGCCCCGCACAAGATGACCAAGGCGCCAGCCGATGGGCTCAAGGGGGAATTGCTGCCGTACTCTCCCCAGACGATAACCTTGAGGCCCACGTCCAAGATACGCTTATTGCCGGTGATGGCCTGTGTGATGAACGCGCCGTGCGCTTCACCGTAGAAAACGGCCCGGCGGCGATACAGTGGTTGATCGACAACGGCGTGCCGTTTACCCCCGACACTGCCCCCGATGCACGTTATGCCTACCACTTAACTCGCGAAGGCGGGCACAACGCGCGACGTATCATTCACGCGGACGACGCCACTGGTAAAGCTGTTATCGACACGCTAAACCGCCAGGCGTCAGCGCACCCTCGTATCACTCAACGTGATGATGTGTCCGTTGTTGACCTGTTGACCGATGATAACGGCGCTTGCTGTGGCGCCCATGCCATCGATACCAGTGGTAAAGTCCACATATTATTGGCAAACCACACAGCCCTCGCGACCGGCGGCGCCAGCGGGCTTTATCAACATACCACCACACCGGCTCCCAGCACCGGCGAAGGAATGATGATGGCAGCCTCGCTAGGGGCGACGCTGATGAATCTTGAGTTTCAACAGTTTCACCCCACCTGCCTGTATGACCCTGAAGGGCCTGCATTTCTCATTAGTGAAGCGGTAAGAGGCGAAGGCGGTCAGCTTTTGAACGAGGCTGGCGAGCGCTTTATGCCTACCGTCGATGCTCGCGCCGAGCTTGCGCCCCGCGATATTGTGGCACGTGCCATTGACGCCGAAATCCAGCGAGGCTCGCGCGGCCATGTTTGGTTAGATATACGCCATTTGGGCGCTGAGGCTATCCGCCACCACTTCCCGACGATCTTCGCTCACTGTGCATCTCGTAGTATCGACATTACCCGCGAGCCCATTCCCGTTGTACCCGCGGCACACTATAGCTGTGGTGGTGTTGCAACCGATTTGTACGGCAGCACAAGCGTGGCAGGATTGTATGCAATTGGCGAAGTGGCCTGCACAGGGCTTCACGGCGCCAACCGTATGGCGAGCAACTCTCTTTTAGAGTGTTTGGTTTTTGCCCGAAGTTGTGCCGAAAGCTTACTGGCTACGCCTGACAATTCCACTCTACAGACCTTAACGAGCCCTAACGTCACTCAACTCAATGCCAGTATCCCCCTCGATCGCACGATTTTAGCTGAGCTGCGGGCAGCAATGCGTGCCACCATGAGCCAGCATGTCGCCATTGTTCGGCATGTTAAAGGCTTGGAAATCGCGTCGCCTCGGCTTGCAACGCTTGAGGCGCGATTACTCGCGTTAGACCCTGACGGGTTACACCCAGAAATTCGTCGCCTTCTGCATAGCATTAGGCTCGCACGGCTGACGGTATTGGCCGCTCAGCAGCGCCATGAATCGCGGGGGTTGCACTACTCGCCTGACTGGCCTCATCACGCTCAAGCGCCGCACCCTTCCCGACTAACGCTGAGGGATATACAGCAATAAGCGACGAAGCTGGCGTTGAGCGTCGACAGGCGCGCTATCCGGCCATAGCCACAGACGTTCTCCGCCCACGTTAAGGCGCAAAAGCCGTGGCCCGAGGTAGTCGCAGCGCAACGTCCGTGTATGACTCACTTCGCCACTGGCATATATCCAGTGACTTTGCACACTGCCTTCATGCTCGACAACCCAAAGCGTACGTATTAACGGCTGGCGCCAGCGCCAACCACAAAGCACGCGCCAGCCCCAAAAAACTAGCACCAAGCTTGCCGCGCCTAACACTGCGACAAACTCTAAGTGCCATACGGCCAGCACAATACCACTGGCACACAGTCCTACGTCGCTTGCTCGTTGCCAATTAGAGGGTGCGATAGGCAGAATTATCGGTGGATTCGGCATGTTCGACAATCATCTTCACGATACGCCTAAGCGTTGTATTAGCTGGCCATTCACGGCGCATTAACCAAGCAAACAAATCCTGATCTTCTTCTTCGATCAACTGTTGAAACGCGAGCTGATCTTCCGCACTTAGGCTGTCGTAACACTGTTGCAGAAAAGGAATTAGCAGCAGGTCCAGCTCCCACATGCCACGACGGGAGTGCCAATAAAGCCTCTTACGTAAAATCGCTTCGGGTGATGTGTCGTCGCTCAACTTAAGCCCCACTGCGTTAAATAAATGTACGGTTAGTATACCTGAGCATGAAAGTCGCGCCAGCCGCATTGCTCGCCTATGCTGTGAGTAGCATAACGACTTTCTCTAGTACCTTGTTTTATTTGGCTTGTTTGTTTTACCTGAATTGTTTTATGGCGTCCTGCGCAGTATGCTGAGCAACAAAATAAAGATCGCGACGCGCGCCACGGCTTATCACGTTCGCATGGAGCTAACCGATGACTAAATCTGAACTGATCGAACAAATTGCAATGCGTCAGCCGGAGCTATCCGCTAAAGAAGTTGAAACCGCCGTTCGCCTCATACTTGACGATATCACCGACACCCTTTCCAGTGGTGGACGCGTTGAGATTCGCGGTTTTGGTAGCTTTTCGCTGCATTTTCGCGAACCACGGACAGGTCGAAACCCCAAGACCGGCGAAGCGGTGGCATTAGATGGCAAATACGTACCGCACTTTAAACCCGGCAAGGAGCTGCGCGAACAAGTCGATGCTAGCCGTGCGCTAGGGTATTAATCCAGGCTCTTTGACCTTCTGCGTGGTGACGCGCAGCCAAGAGTCATACACAATAGACATATTGCAAACGTCACAGACTAGGAAACTCACATGCGTTGGATCAAAGGGCTTATTTTAGCCGTCATTTTGCTTGTGGTGCTGTTGGTTGGCATCCTCTTTGCCGTTAACAACCAGCAGACTATTGGCTTAAACCTGATCTGGATTGAGCTACCCCCTGTTTCACTTTCCGTTTGGCTACTCGCAAGCCTGGCTAGCGGCGTCATTGTTGGCATGCTCGCGATGCTGGGGGTTTATGCTCGCCTAAAAGCGCGCCTGGCACGCGCACAGCGTCACAGCAAGCAGCAACAAAAAGAGCTTGATCGTCTTCGTACTCAGGAGCTTAAGGAACTGACCTAAATGATGGATGCCGTGCTGCTAGGCGTTTTGTTGGCAGCCGTTGCCATAGGCTATGGATTGGGCTATCGAAAAGCGCTGAAACGAACAAACCCAACGCCGCCGGCATCTCCCCCTACGCTTACGCGCGACTATTTCGTTGGGTTGAACTACCTGCTTAATGAGCAGCCTGACGAAGCTATTCATACGTTTATTCAAGCATTAGAAGTCAATAGCGAGAATATTGACACTCACATCGCGTTGGGCAAATTGTTTCGCACCCGTGGTGAAACCGATAAAGCGGTCCGCATTCATCAGAATTTATTGGCTCGCCCCGCGTTAACGGCACTGCAAAATGAGCAGGTCCAACTTGAACTTGCCCGGGACTTTATTTCGCTGGGTGTACATGATCGCGCGCAGCGACTACTAAGATCGGTGATCGACCAGACGCAGCAAGAGAATCACCGCCTTGTGGCCAAGCGGTTACTGGTTGATTTACTAGAACGTGAAAAAGCCTGGCAAGAAGCCCTTGATACCACCCTGCCCATGCTAAAGCTACAGCCTAAAATGCGCACTCCAGCAGCGCACTGGCTATGCGAAATGGCCCAAGAGGAGATAGACCAAGCTAGCCGCGCCCTGGCCAAACGCCATTTAAAAAAAGCCCTGCAGCTAGACGATCAATGCGTACGCGCCAACTTATTACTTGCCGAGTTGGAAATGGATAACGATCACTATCGCCAAGCGATAGCGCGGCTTAACGCCATTCCCCATCAATCACAAGCGCATATTCCAACCATGCTCCCTGCATTGAAGCGCGCTTACTGGCGATCCGGCGATACGGCTGGATTCGAACAACACTTGTTAACCCTGCTTGATCTAGCGCCACTTACCAGCGTTATTGTCAGTCTGAGTGAAGTCGTCCATCAGCGCGCGGGAGTCGAGCAGGCGATCGAGATTACCGGGGAGCATTTACACCACTCGCCCAGCTTAGGTGGGCTGGATCACCTGATTGATCTGTATATCGAAAGCCAGCAATTAAGCGGCCGCGAACAGCCGGATAGCCGCTTACTCCTGCTCAAGCACCATACCCAAGCATTATTAAAAAACCGTCCGCGCCACCGCTGCCAACACTGCGGCTTTAGCGCCGATACGTTGCATTGGCAGTGCCCTAGTTGCCGCCGCTGGGGCACGATAACCCCTATTATCGGCGTGGAAGGCGAATAGTCACGGAAGCAGTAAAACAACTAGTGCTCGGAAAGCTCGGCTTCGATAGCCGCCAATGCTTCCATCGGGTCTGGCGCTTCGGTCACTGGGCGCCCGATGACCAGGTGCGTACTGCCCGCCTGCATTGCGGCACAGGGCGTCATGATGCGCTCTTGATCATTTGCGGCAGCAAAACTTGGGCGAATCCCCGGGGTAACTTTCAAGAATCCTTTACCGCAACAGGCGTTTAGCGCTTTGGCTTCTTGCGCGGAACACACCACACCTTCCATGCCGCTGTCTTGCGCCAAGCGCGCCAAGCGCTCGACCTGCTCCACCGGCGATGCGGCAACGCCCACCTCGCTTAATTCCTCGGCGTTCATGCTTGTCAGTACCGTAACAGCAATCAGATGCGTTCGAAGGCGTTGAGCCTGCAAACGCTCGGCGGCGGCTTGCATCATTTTTCGCCCACCACTAGCGTGCACATTGACCATCCACACGCCCTGCTCCGCTGCTGCCTGTACAGCACTCGCCACGGTATTGGGGATATCGTGAAATTTAAGATCTAAAAACACCTCAAAGCCGCGCCCGTGTAACGCTTCAAGCACTGCTGGGCCACTGCGAGTAAATAGCTCTTTACCCACTTTCACACGACAGCGAGCCGGGTCGAGCTGGTCCGCCATGCACAACGCCGCATCAAGCGAGGGATAATCTAGCGCAATAATCAGGGGAGATTGAGATAGAAGAGTTTGAGAAAGAGGGGGTTGAGTTGCCACGCGAAGGCTCCATTGCAATGACGATTTCGACGCAGTATATCAGCCTCAACCTAGCTGTAATCCCTGCATTACAAACAATTAAGCGTTGGCTTACATCGCTTATCGCTAATAACTTACAGCAGCGTCGCCATATCCAGCTAAATTGAAAAAGCCAATACAATTACCACCTTTCACTGAGGGAATATTTTATGCACATTAAGGGATTACTCGCAGCACTTCTAATTAGCGTAAGCTTGGGCGTTTCGGGCAACGTTTTGGCCCAGCAAGTCGCGCCCATCAATGTTAATACCGCCGATGCGGAACTGCTCGCTGAGCTACCCGGTATTGGCCCCAGCCGGGCTGACGCCATCATTGAAGAGCGCGATACCAACGGCGAATTTAGCAGCGCCGACGATCTCACCCGTATCAATGGTATCGGCCCGGCGACGGTTGATCGCATCCGTGATCAGGTGGCGTTTTAATCCTTACGCTTAGATCATCCACTGCCGCATAAACGCTGGCACCGGCATATCAGCCAAGGTGTCGGCGTTTTGGCATTGCGCCAAAATAGCCTCACAGCGCTGCTTGGGGTAACGCGTGGCAAGATTTTGGGCAAACTTTTCCACTAGTAGTGGCAACCCCTCTTCGCGCCGGCGGCGATGCCCGACGGGGTACTCCACGACGACTTTATCGGTGGCGCTGCCATCGGTGAAAAACACCTGCACGGCATTAGCAATCGAGCGCTTTTCTGGGTCGTGGTACTCCTCAGAGTAACGCGGGTCTTCGATTACCTGCATTTTTTCTCTGAGCCGATCAATCTCCGGATGCGCGTCATGAAAGCCGTCTTCATAGTGGTCCGCTGTCAGTTCGCCAAAGATAAGCGGCACAGCCGTCATGTACTGTAAGCAGTGATCGCGATCAGCAGGGTTCGCAAGCTGACCCGTCTTGGAAATAATCCGAATTGCCGAATCGTGCGTGGTAATTTCCACCCGATCAATCTCATCAATGCGATTTTTGACCTCAGGATGCAACGTAATCGCTGCCTCACAGGCCGTCTGGGAGTGGAACTCGGCAGGAAAGGAAATCTTGAACAGAATGTTTTCCATCACGTAGCTACCGAACTCGCGCTGAAAACGGAAACGCCGTTCCTCTTCGGGTTTTATCGCCAGGTCTTTGTTGCTGTGGCTAAACAGCACGTCGTAAAAGCCCCACTGCGGTGCTGTCAGCGCACCGGGAATCCCCATTTCTCCGCGCATGGCGATATCCGCCAGGCGCACCGCTCGTGAGGTGGCATCACCGGCCGCCCAACTCTTGCGCGAACCGGCGTTAGGCGCATGGCGGTACGTGCGCAGGCTTTGGCCATCGACAAAAGCGTGAGACAGCGCCGAAAGAAGCTGCTCGCGGTTAGCGCCCATCATGTTGGCCACTACCGCGGTTGAGGCCACCTTGACCAACACCACGTGATCAAGCCCCACCCGGTTGAAGCTGTTCTCCAGCGCCAGCACGCCTTGAATTTCGTGCGCCATGATCATCGCATGGAGCACATCCTTCATGGTCAACGGGGCGTCACCGTTGGCAATACGCTGCTGGGAAAGGTGATCGGCGACAGCAAGAATCGCACCCAGGTTATCAGACGGGTGCCCCCACTCGGCGGCCAGCCAAGTGTCGTTGTAATCCAACCAGCGAACGATGGCGCCAATATCCCAGGCGGCTTTCACCGGGTCCAAGCGATAAGGCGTGCCGGGCACGTGCGCCCCGTGCGGCACGGTCGTGCCCTCCACTAGCGGCCCCAGGTGTTTGGTGCACTCGGGGAAGCGTAGCGCCAGCAGCCCGCAGCCCAACGTATCCATCAGGCAATAGCGGGCAGTATCTAACGCCTCGGGCGACGGCGAATCAAAGTTGAGGACGTAGTCAGCGATTTTTTGCAGCTCAACATCGTACTCAGGGCGTTCATTCACCTCGGACGTAGCGGTCATGACACGGCTCCTTGTTGTTGTCAGAAAAGTCGTTTGAGGAAACGTCGTTTGAAGAAAAATCGCCGGATTGAAACGGCTTTACGCTTTGACCTTCAGTATGGTGTCGCAATGCCTGAGACGCCAATATCCACCCGCTTTCAAGGCGATTACGCCATTAAAAGCTATCACCCGGCACGCGCACAGCCCCTTCCATCAGCACGCGAGCGCTTCGGCTCATGACCGCCTGATCGATATTCCAGCGACCCTCAATTAAGCTCGCCTCGGCGCCAACCTGTAAACTGCCGGAAGGGTGGCCAAACGTTACAGCGTGGCGCTTGCCACCACCTGCCGCCAAGTTAACCAATGTGCCTTCAATTGCCGCGGCGGCGCCGATAGCCACTGCGGCGGTGCCCATCATGGCGTGATGAAGCTTACCCATGGAGAGCGCACGTACCAGCAGGTCGACATCCTCGGCGTTGACGTCCTTGCCACTAGAAGCGGTGTAGCTTTTGGGCGGGGCGACAAACGCCACCTTGGGCGTGTGCTGGCGATTGGCCGCCTCCGCCACGTCGCTAATCAACCCCATCTTGAGCGCACCGTAGGCGCGAATGGTTTCAAACCGGGTCAACGCATCGAGGTCGCCGTTGATCGCCTCCTGCAGTTCCGCACCGGTGTAGCCGACATCTTCTGCGTTGACAAATACCGTGGGGATCCCGGCGTTGATCATCGTCGCTTTGAGCGTGCCAACGCCTGGCACCTCCAGATCATCGACCAAGTTGCCGGTAGGGAAAATCGCGCCTTCGCCATCGGCGGGGTCCATAAACGCCACCGGCACTTCCGCCGCGGGGAAGGTCACACCGTCGAGTTCGAAATCGCCGGTTTCCTGAACTTCGCCATTCGTAATCGGCACTTTGGCGACGATGGTCTTTTCGATATTGACCTGCCAAATACGCACTTCGACCACGCCGTTTTCCGGAATACGCGCCGGGTCCACCAAGCCATTACTCACCGCAAAAGGGCCAACAGCGGCGGATAAATTGCCGCAATTACCGCTCCAATCGACGAACGGTTTATCGATGGAGACCTGGCCGAACAGATAATCCACGTCGTGTTCCGGCGATTGACTCTTGGAGAGAATCACGGTTTTACTGGTGCTTGAGGTCGCCCCGCCCATGCCGTCGATCTGCTTTTGGTAAGGATCGGGGCTGCCGATCACGCGCAATAGCAACTTATCGCGCGCCTCACCCGGTTTTTGTGCGGCTTCTGGCAATTCGGTAAGGTTAAAAAAGACGCCTTTACTGGTGCCACCGCGCATATAAGTCGCGGGAATTTTAATTTGCGCAACGGAAGACATAAGAAACTCCAAGGCTAAATAGATAACAAACACCCGGCACGCAAGGTACCGGGTGAGAGAAAGCAACGTAACGTTTACATACCGTTAAGCGGTCACCTCAGATGACTCCAAGAAGTCCTCTGCGAAACGCTGCAGTACGCCACCGGCGGTGTAAATCGTGAGTTCCTCGGCGGTATCCAAGCGGCAAATCACCGGCACGCGCTCGACGTCGCCGTTTTTACGGTGAATCACCAACGCAAGCTCCGCCCGCGGTGCGGCCTTGCCTTCCACATCAAACACCTCGGTGCCGTCCAGGTTCAGCGTATGGCGTGTGGTACCCGACTGGAACTGCAGTGGCATAACGCCCATGCCAATCAGGTTGGTGCGGTGGATACGCTCGAAGCCTTCGGCGACGATGGCCTCTACACCGGCGAGCGCTACGCCTTTAGCGGCCCAATCGCGCGAAGAGCCCTGACCATAATCATCCCCGGCGATAATAATCAGCGGCTGGCGACGTTCCATGTAGGTCTCAATGGCCTCCCACATGCGCGTGACCTTACCTTCCGGCTCGACGCGCGCCAGCGAGCCCTGCTTCACCTCGCCGTTTTCATCGCGCACCATTTCGTTGAACAACTTGGGGTTAGCCAGGGTCGCGCGCTGAGCCGTGAGGTGATCACCACGGTGCGTCGCGTAAGAGTTAAAGTCCTCCTCCGGCAAGCCCATTTTGTCCAGATATTCACCCGCGGCGCTGTCCAGCATAATCGCGTTAGAGGGCGAGAGGTGATCGGTGGTAATGTTATCCGGCAGGATCGCCAGCGGGCGCATGCCCTTCAAGTTGCGCTCACCCGACATCTTGCCTTCCCAGTACGGCGGGCGGCGAATGTAGGTACTCTGTGCGCGCCAGTCATACAGCGGGTTAGTTTGTGCCGTAGCACTCTTATCCAGATCGAACATCGGGATGTAGGTCTGGCGGAACTGCTCAGGCTTGACCGCCGTTTTGACGATGGCATCGATCTCTTCGTCAGCGGGCCAGATGTCTTTCAGCGTGACGGGGTTGCCGTCGGCATCATGGCCAAGCACATCTTTTTCGATATCAAAGCGGATCGTGCCGGCGATAGCGTACGCCACGACCAGCGGCGGCGAGGCGAGAAACGCCTGCTTGGCATGGGGGTGGATACGCCCGTCAAAGTTACGGTTACCCGAAAGCACAGCCGTGGAGTAAAGGTCGCGGTCGATGATTTCCTGCTGGATTTTAGGGTCCAGCGCGCCGGACATACCGTTACAGGTGGTACACGCGTAGGCCACCACGCCAAAGCCGAGATCTTCCAGCTCGTTCATTAGCCCCGCGTCTTCCAGGTACATCTTGACGGTTTTCGACCCGGGCGCCAGAGACGACTTCACCCACGGCTTGCGCGTTAGACCGAGCTTATTGGCATTGCGCGCAATCAGCCCCGCCGCCACCATATTGCGTGGGTTGGAGGTATTGGTGCAGCTGGTGATCGCCGCGATGATCACCGCGCCATCGGGCATCAGGCCGTTTTTCTCGTCTTCGCGCGCCTGATCGAGACCCACCGCGATACCTTGATTGACAAGTTCACTGGTCGGAAGTTTGGCGTGCGGCTTAGAGGGGCCGGCCAAGGTACGTGACACGCTGGAGAGATCAAACTCCAACACGCGCTCGTACTCGACGGCTTTCAGGTCACTTGCCCACAGGCCGGTGTGCTTGGCGTATTTCTCGACCAGCTCGACCTGGTCGTCGTCGCGGCCGGTGAGCTTTAAGTAGTCGATGGTTTGGTCATCGATATAGAACATCGCCGCCGTGGCACCGTATTCCGGCGTCATGTTGGAGATCGTGGCGCGATCCCCCACGGTGAGGCTATCGGCGCCTTCGCCGAAGAATTCCAGGTACGCACCCACTACTTTTGAGTCGCGTAGGAATTCGGTAATCGCCAACACCATGTCGGTGCCGGTCACACCCGGCTGTAGCTTACCGGTAAGTTTAACACCGGTAATATCGGGCAGACGCATCATCGAGGCACGACCGAGCATTACGCTCTCGGCCTCAAGGCCACCCACGCCCACGGAGATAACGCCCAGCGCATCGACCATGGGCGTGTGGCTATCGGTACCCACACAGGTATCGGGGAACGCCACGCCGTTTTGCTTTTGCACTACCGGCGACATTTTCTCCAGATTGATTTGGTGCATGATGCCGTTGCCGGGAGGGATCACGTCAACGTTTTCAAACGCGGTCTTGGTCCAGTTGATGAAATGGAAGCGATCATCGTTACGACGATCTTCCACCTGGCGGTTTTTCTCGAAGGCATCCTTCTCGAAACCGGCGTGCTCCACGGCCAGGGAGTGATCAACGATTAGCTGCGTTGGCACTACCGGATTGACCTTGGCCGGGTCACCGCCCCTTTCGGCGATGGCATCACGCAGGCCCGCGAGATCCACAAGCGCGGTCTGCCCCAGAATGTCGTGGCACACCACGCGCGCCGGGTACCAGGGAAAGTCCAAGTCGCGCCTGCGCTCAATCAACTGCTTGAGCGAGTCGGTCAGCATGCCCGGTTCGCAGCGGCGTACCAGTTGCTCGGCCAAAACGCGCGAAGTATAGGGAAGCTTGGCATAGGCGCCGGGCTGAATAGCGTCGACGGCCTCACGCGCGTCGAAGTAATCCAGGTCGGTGCCGGGTAGGGGTTTACGGTATTCGGTGTTCATAGCGGAAAACTCACGGCGAGAGGGTAGGTTCAGACTCAGCCCGCTCCCAGCAGCGCCTGGCTGCTGGGAGGAGGATCAAGCGGCGATTCATTCGACGGCGAATCAATCGCGCTGCTCGATCGGCACCCATTCGCTCTTCTCCGGGCCGGTGTAATCGGCGCTCGGGCGAATGATGCGGTTATTGGCGCGCTGCTCGAAGACGTGCGCCGCCCAACCTGTCACGCGCGACATAACAAAAATCGGTGTGAACAGCTTAGTCGGGATACCCATGAAGTGATACGCACTGGCATGGAAGAAATCCGCGTTACAGAACAGCTTCTTCTCTCGCCACATCACCTCTTCACAGCGCACAGAGACCGGATACAGCACGGTGTCGCCTACGTCGTTAGCCAGTTTTTCTGACCAATGCTTGATGATCTCGTTGCGCGGGTCAGAGGTGCGGTAGATCGCATGACCAAAGCCCATGATTTTTTCTTTACGCTCGAGCTTGCCCATCATTTCGCGCTCAGCTTCTTCCGGCGATTTCCAATCCTCGATCATCGCCATTGCAGCTTCGTTAGCGCCGCCGTGCAGCGGGCCACGTAACGAACCAATAGCACCGGTAACGCAAGAGTGGATGTCCGAGAGCGTTGAGGCACAAACGCGGGCGGTGAACGTCGAGGCGTTGAACTCGTGCTCGGCGTAAAGAATGAGCGATACGTTCATGACATCGGCATGCAGCTTGCTCGGCGCTTCGCCGCGAAGCAGGTGCAGGAAGTGCGCGCCCACGGAGTCATCGTCAGTCTCAGTCTCGATCCGCACGCCTTCGTGGCTAAAGCGATACCAATAGCAGATGATTGACGGCAGCACGGCAACCAAGCGGTCGGTGGCATCTTGCTGCTCGTCGAAGCTTTGCTCGGTCTCCAGGTTACCCAGCATAGAGGCACCGGTACGCATCACGTCCATCGGGTGCGCGTCTTTCGGGATCTGCTCCAGCACGGTTTTCAGTGCCGCCGGCAGGCCACGCTGGCTTTTCAGCTTAGCAATGTAGGCGTCGAGTTCGGCTTGATTCGGCAGCTTGCCCTTGAGTAGTAGGTAGGCCACTTCTTCAAAGGTGGCCTTTTCCGCTAGCTCTTTGATATCAAAGCCGCGATAGGTCAAGCCTGAACCGGTCTGACCTACGGTACACAGAGCCGTTTCACCAGCGCTCTGGCCACGTAGTCCTGCACCACCAATTTTCTTATCTGCCATGTTGCGTACTCCTTAAAATGTCGTTTCATTATCGCGTCTAGCGACGCGATACACGTTGTTGTTAGTTGTCACGCTATTAGTTTGTCACGCTGTTAGTTGCCACCCTTCTCCGCGAACAGCGCATCCAGCTTCTGTTCAAAGTCGTGGTAGTTCAAAAAGTCGTAGAGCTCTTCGCGGGTCTGCATGATGTCGACCACATCTTTCTGGTGGCCGTTATCCAGAACGCTCTGGTAAACCTTGAGAGCCGCGGCATTCATGGCGCGAAACGCCGAAAGCGGATAAAGCACCATGCGACAACCAACATCACCTAGCTCTTGCTGGGTAAACAGCGGCGTCGCCCCAAATTCGGTGATATTAGCCAGAATCGGCGCGTCAACGCGCTCGCAGAACGCTTTGTAATCTTCCAAGGTGTGCACGGCTTCAGCGAAGATAGCGTCAGCGCCCGCCTCGATACACGCTTGTGAGCGCTCGATGGCGGCATCCAGACCATCTTTCTGGAAGGCATCGGTCCGCGCGATTAGGTAGAAATCCGGATCGATACGCGCATCGGCGGCGGCCTTGATGCGGTCAACCATCTCCTGCTTGGAAACGATTTCCTTGTTCGGGCGATGACCACAGCGCTTCTGGGCGACCTGATCTTCCAAGTGCACGGCGGCCACACCCGCGCGCTGCATCTCTTTGACCGTGCGCGCGATGTTGAAGGCACCGCCCCAGCCAGTGTCGATATCGACCAAAAGCGGCACGTCAGTGGCGCCGCAAATCCGGTGAGCGTCCTCAACCACGTCATTCATGGTGGTCATGCCCAAGTCCGGCAGCCCGAAAGAGGCGTTGGCCACACCACCCCCGGAAAGGTAAATCGCCTGATGACCGACGCGTTCCGCCATCATGGCGGTATACGCGTTGACGGTGCCGAGAATCGGCAGCGGGCGGTTAGCCTCTAACGCAACGCGAAAGCGCGCGCCGGGTGTTTTAGATGACGCTTTTAGCGTTGACATACGGTGTCTCCTGTCCTGTTTTTCTTAACATCTTTTATTAACATCTTTCTTAACATCGCGACGGCTTTTGGGCCGCTATTTTTCGGGTGCTGTCTGGGTTTGGCTAAACGCTTGGGTTGACGTTTGTTCCAACGCGGCCGCATAACGGTCAGCGACATTCGCGCGCGAGGCACTCACGTGGCGGCGCATCAATAACTCGGAAAGTTCGGCATCGCCAGCTTCAATGGCATCGACAATGCGATGATGCTCGACAAAGGCGCGCTGCGGGCGTGAACCGCTGGCGCTAAACTGGGTGCGATACAAGCGCACCAAGTAGTAAAGGTCATCGCAAAGCAGGTTCATCAGCATCTTGTTATGGCTGCCCTGCACAATGCGGTAGTGAAAATCCAAATCACCCTCGCGTTGGTAGTAAGCCTCGCCACGTTTTAAATCGTCTTGGCTTTCATGCACGGCCAGTACGTTACGCAGCCCAGCGATTTCTTCGGCAGTCATGTGCTCAGCCGCTAAGCGCGCTGCCATGCTCTCTAATGCTTCACGTACGTCGAATAGCTCTAAGAGCTCTTTCATGGAAAGCTGCACGACGCGTGCACCTACATGAGGGACGCGCTCAATTAACCGGTGGGCTTCCAAACGGCGCATCGCTTCGCGCAGCGGCCCACGGGAAATACCGTAGGTTTTCGAAAGGCCCGGCTCGGTTATTTTACTGCCCGGCACGATTTCACCACGTACGATGGCGTCCTGTAGCTGATGGAACACCCGCTCGGCGAGCGTACGCACTTCCGGTGAGGTATCGTCGCTGTTCGTCTCGGCTCGTTCTGGCATAGTGTGTTGCTCAGGCGTAGCGCGTTGCTGAGGGGACCGCGTGGCAAGTAAAGTCATATCAAATTGTCGACAATCAGAGGTTGAAAGAACTTTAGCGCTCTCACTTTCCCGCGTCAACTAGGCTATATCGCCGATTTTATCCACCTTTCGTTGTATTCGGGGTGCCGCGGCTACGCCTTTCTGTCAACAATCTCGTTTTATTCGGGCACTTTTTGACCAAAGCCGTTACATGAAAAGTCGTTTTGTGAAAAACGTTTCGTGAAATTTACGTCAAGCTCCGTGGCTGGTGTAACACCAAGCCGCCCTCTAAAATGTGTCGCTCTTTATTGTTCAGGTTGACGCTTGCATGGCCACAGCGCTTTCGATCTCCGCTTTGCCTTACCACCCCGACCCGTTAGCGTTTTTCGCGCAACTACGGCAACGGCCTGGCGCCGTACTGCTGGATAGCGGTCGGCCGTTAGCAGCAGGACGCTACGATATTATGAGCAGCGACCCGCTAGCGACGCTCAACGTGGATACACAAGGCGATTCATCGATTGAGAGCCATGCGCTAACGCCGCCTGAAACGTTGGGCGATGTTTTTACGCAACAGGCGTGGCTGTTGGAGCAACTTAACGTGGAGGCGCCAAAGAGCGCACTGCCGTTTACCGGCGGACTGATGGGTTATTGGGGCTATGACTTAGGCCGCGAAGCCCAATTGGTCGCGAGCCAGCGCCCAGCCTCAACGAAACTTCCTCAGGCCCGGCTCGGGCTTTATGACTGGGCGATTACGCTTGACCATGTCGCGCAAAAAGCATGGCTGATCGCCAGTGACGCCCGCCGTGAACAAGTAAACAACTGGCTGGCGCAGCCTTCCCCCGATAGCCCCGCCTTTTCACTGACCACACGTTTTCAGGCCGAGATGACACAGGCGGATTACCTCGAACGCTTTGCCCGCGTTCAGGATTATATTCGCGCCGGCGACTGTTATCAGATCAACCTCGCCCAACGCTTCTCCGCCGGATTTACCGGGGATACCTGGGCGGCGTATTTACGCCTGCGCCACGCCACCCCGACTCCTTTTTCTGGGTTTATGGCGTGGGACGATAAAGCCGTGCTCTCGCTCTCTCCCGAGCGCTTTATTCAGTCACGCTTTGGGGCGGTCGAAACCCGCCCCATTAAAGGCACGCGCGCGCGCGGACGCTCGCCATCTGAAGACCTAGCACTCGCTCAAGCGCTATTAACAAGCAGCAAAGATCGCGCTGAGAACGTGATGATTGTGGATTTGCTGCGCAACGATTTAGGTCGTGTGTGCCAACCGGGCAGTATTCGCGTACCGCAACTGTGCGAGCTCGAAAGCTACCCCAACGTTCACCACCTGGTCAGCGTGGTGCAAGGAGAGCTCTCCCCCACGCATTCACCCTTGGCGCTGCTCAAGGCCGCTTTCCCTGGGGGGTCTATTACCGGGGCACCCAAAATTCGCGCGATGCAGATTATCGACGAACTAGAGCCCTGCCAGCGCAGCGTTTATTGCGGCTGTCTCGGGTATGTGGATGCGCGC
Organism: Vreelandella vilamensis; assembly: GCF_031451755.1. NCBI lineage: Bacteria > Pseudomonadati > Pseudomonadota > Gammaproteobacteria > Oceanospirillales > Halomonadaceae > Vreelandella > Vreelandella vilamensis. Next base: position 90,630 of record NZ_JARWAN010000007.1, read on the forward strand.
GGCAGCATGGACACCTCAATTGCGATTCGCACGGTGATCGCCGATGGTGACACGTTGCATTTATGGGGTGGCGGCGGTTTGGTAGCCGATTCCGAAGGCGAGGCAGAGTACACCGAGACATTGGATAAAATCCGCCACCTCATCTCATCTTTGGAATAAAAAACAAAAAACCTAAATCAAAAAGAAATATAAAACCCAAACCAAACGGTATTGGGGAGGAAGGATTGGCTTTTGGTAGCCTGGCGACATAAACCTTTAGGCTTTTCTCGCATGACACCAAGGAGACAAAATGCCCACGCCATCCACCACGGCTTTCGACCTAGACGAAATCAACCAAACGCTGGGGCACCAGCCGCAAGCATTGGTCGAATGGGCCATGCAGCAGGGTAAGCGACCCATCTGCACGACGAATTTCCGCCCTTTTGAAGCCGTGATTCTGCACATAGTGACGCAGGTCAATCCCCAGATTCCCATTGTGTGGATGGATAGCGGCTACAACACCGAAGCGACCTATCGCTTTGCCGATAAGGTGATTAAACAGCTCAACCTCAATATTATCACCTACCTGCCGCAGCGAACTCGCGCCCACCGCGAAGCGCTAGAAGGCCCCTTCCCCAGCATTGACGATTCGCGTCACGCTGGCTTCACGCAAGAAGTTAAAATTGAGCCGTTTGAGCGCGCGCTGGGCGAAATGCAGCCCGATGTATGGTTTACCGCACTTCGCGCTGAAGACACCCCGGAACGCGCTAAGATGCAGCCAGTCAGCCAGTCCGAAAGTGGGCTATTAAAAGTCGCTCCCGTACTGCACTGGCGAGCAAAAGATATGTATGACTACCTGCAAGCACACGGCTTGCCCAATAACTTTGATTACTTTGACCCCACCAAGGTGGAAGAAAAACGCGAGTGCGGGCTACATCTGCAGCACTAACACACCTCTTTCGACAGGCTCAGGATGCGCGACATGACCGCTCGTCCTGAGCCTGTCGAGGGATGAGCCTATCGAGGGATGCACGGTATTTCGTTAGACTCGTTGTCAACGAAGATAGCCCCTGCGTCTGACAGGGGCGTAAGGTTTGAAACGCGATTAAGGCTTAATATTCGGGAAGTTCCACTTCGTCAAACAGCGCCTGCTCGTGACGCGGACCCGCGGTTAACGCCGAATCAACACGCTCACGCGTAAGGTGCGGCGCAAACCGCTCTAAGAAATCATACATGTAGCCGCGCATGAAGGTACCGCGGCGGATCCCGATTTTAGTGGTAGAGCTTTCAAACAGATGCCCAGCCTCCAGCGCCACCAGGTCAGTATCCTGCTCTGGGTCAACCGCCATGTGGGCCACAATTCCGACGCCCATACCAAGGCGCACGTACGTTTTTATCACGTCAGCATCGGCGGCAGTTAGCACCACATTGGGGGTCAAGCCTTTGGCTTTAAACGCGTCATCCAGCTGCGAGCGACCGGTAAAGCCAAACACATAGGTCACCAAAGAATACGCCGCTAAGGCCTCTAGTGTTAACGGGCCGTCAAGTTCGGCCAACGGATGGCCTTTGGGCACCAGCACACAGCGATTCCAGCGATAACACGGCAGCAGCACCAAGTCGGTAAAAAGCTCCAGCGATTCCGTTGCAATGGCGAAATCCGCCTGCCCTTCGCTTACCATTTGGGCGATTTGCTTAGGCGTCCCCTGCTGCATATGCAGCGCGACATCGGGGTATTTTTGCGTAAACTCGGTAATAATCGGCGGTAACGCGTAGCGCGCTTGCGTGTGCGTGGTTGCAATCGCCAGGCTGCCGCGACGCTCATCACTATGCTCTTGCGCCACCTCTTTGATGTTATCGGTCAGGCGCAGTACTTGCCCAGCAAGGTCAATAACCGCCTGCCCAGCGGGGGTGACACGAGTAAGGTGCTTGCCACTGCGGGCAAAAATTTCAACGCCAAGCTCGTCTTCTAGTAAGCGGATTTGCTTGGAAATACCGGGTTGCGAGGTAAACAAACTCTGTGCCGTCGCCGACACATTGAGGTTGTGACGACTTACTTCCCAGATGTAACGTAATTGTTGTAGCTTCATATCGTCGCCCTTTGAGCCATCGGTATTGAGTCGCTACGAAACAACGTAGCCAGCCCCGAAAATAAAATTTATAGTATATAAATAAAGTTTATAATATCTTTAAAGTATAAACAATTTTATTACGCATGCCGCTATGTCGGCATCGATTTTCCACCGCATATTTGCCAGCCTCTGCCATGGTCGCTAACATTGATCGGCTTGGCGCGGTGCAAGAGCGCTTTCACTAAGCAAAACAGGAGAAGCCCATGTCTAACGTTGATGTCACCAACGCCAATTTTGAGCAAGAAGTACTCAACGCCGAACAACCCGTGCTGCTGAAATTCTGGGCCCCTTGGTGCGGCCCCTGCAAAGTCATGGCACCGGTGGTAGATGAAGTTTCCGAAGAACGCGGAGACAACCTAAAAGTCGTCAGCATCAACGTCGACGACGCCCCTGAAATTGCCGCTGAACAAGGGGTGCGTGGTGTGCCCACCGTTATGCTTTTTAAATCAGGCACGAAAGTCGCTTCACTGGTTGGCGCTCAATCCAAGTCTCAACTGACACAGTTCATCGACCAGAACGCTTGAACGCGCATTGACCAAACCCTCGCTGAGTAAGCGTTGATTGAGAAAGACCGCCGCACTGGCGGTCTTTTTATTCTCTATTGGTGCTTTTGTTGGCGCTTTTCAGTGCATTTAATGCTCACGTTTTAGCGGTGGCTTGTCGGCGTCACGCAAACGTTCACTTTTCTCTTCGCTGAGGCGTGCGCCCGGGCCTAAAAGGTGCGCCATCCAACGTGTTTGCGGATGGCTGTCCAACGCAATTTTAAGCGTCATGGTTAAAAGCACCGACAACAGCATCCCCGCGACACCAAAAATCCAGCCCCACACCACGAGCGAAACAAACGCCACCAAGGTAGAAAGCCCCAACGCCCGCCCCATCAAACGCGGCTCGACTAAATTCCCCAACACAAAGTTGATTCCTAGATAGGCCAACGAGAGCAAAAATGCCTGCCATACACTGCCATCCTGCGACACCAGCAGCAGCAATACCGGCGGTATCGCGGCGATCGCCGAACCAATATTAGGAATAAAATTAAGCGCAAACGCCAACACCGCCCAAAGCAGTGGGAACTCAACACCTACCAGCAAGCAAGAGAGCCACACCAAGACCGCGGTGGCCAAACTGATGATGGTTTTCACCGCAAGATAACGTTTAAAAGTACGGCTGAATTCAGTAAAGCGCTTCAGGCTGGGCGCGGGATTTTCCAACGCAAGTGACACCTTATCGCGAAAATTAAGCGTCTCGAACATCATAAACACGACCAGCAGCGAGACGATGATGCTCTGCATGAACAGATTACCAATCTCGCTTAACACGGCAGTCACCCAGCTTGTGCCACTTTGCATGTCAAACAGCGAGTTAACCTGCTCTGGGTCAATCGCAAGCCCCATCTCCGAAAGCTTATTCAGCACGCTCCAATACGCTTCATAAAGGCGCGTTTCAATGTCGGGCAGTGCGTTGACAAAAGTGCTGAAACTATTCACCACCAATAGCCCTAAAAGCAACACCAGCGCGAGCAAAACCAGCAGCGTAAAAAATACCGCCACGCGCATGGGCAAACCACAGCGGTGAAGCCACTGCACCGGAGAAGTGCATACCACTGCGATAAAAAACGCCAGCAGCATTGGCACCAATAAACTTGAGCCGGCTTTCATCCCTGCTACGATCACCACTAACGCCGCCAGCGATAACGTGGCATTTAGCGGCATGCTTTGATAGTTATTAAAGCGCTCGTTGTCATTGCTCAATTTGGGCATAACCTCCTTCCTTAGATTCTTATTCACTTATCATGGCGGTAACGGCGAGTTTGCACAAATTCTGCCATTCATCTACGAACTTAATAGGCGCATAGCGCTCGACATAACGCTTTGCTGACTCATCTAATCTTTTAAGGAAACACCCCGTGATGATCCCAACAGCTCTAACACACCCCCTACAACGCCTGCTGTTCGGTACGTGCTTGGCCATTTTTGCCTTTGCCTGCTCAGCTCAAGCGAATGAAGCCATAACAACGCAGGAAACGCCACGCCTTCGTGTCACAGCAGATGCCCATGTAGACGTCGCACCGGATAAAGCCACGCTAAGCGCCCGCCTCTGGGAGGACACACCGGCAATCAATCAACTAGCAGAAGAGGATCAGGCGGCGCTGAGCGATGCTCGACAACAATTAGAAAAGCGTGCGGGCGAGCTGATTCGCACCCTAGAAGCGCACGGCGTGGCACGCGAGGCGATTACCGCCGGCTCGCTTAATATCAGCCCGCAACAGGTACACAACGCACGCGACAACGGTGAGCGCGAGACACTTAGACGCACACGGATTGAGCGCCCAGTGACCGTTGAGCTTCACAATGTCGAGCGTGTGAGTGAAATACTTGACGCGCTCGTGGCCGCCAGCGTTAACCGCCTTGAGGGGGTCGAGTTTGACTTGCAAGACCGCGACGCCGCCACCGATGAAGCGTTGGTTAAAGCACTAGAAAAAGCCCGCCATAAGGCCAACCTGATGGCCACAACGCTTGATACCCAATTAAGCCGCGTGATTCGCATTGAAGAAACCCAGTCACCTTCTTTTCAGCCACGGATGATGGCGATGAGCGCAGAACGTAGCGACGCAGGAGCCACTCAGAGCGAATATCGCCCCGGCACCATTCGCATCGATGCCGGGGTTAACGTCGAGTGGTCGCTCAAGGAGTAAGGCTTAAAAAATAAGACTTAAAGAACCAGGCTTACAGCGCGATGGTTTGCACACCGCCCATATAGGGCTGCAACGGCGCGGGAATGGACACCGAGCCATCTGCCTGCTGATGGTTTTCCAGTACCGCCAGCAGGCAGCGCCCCACGGCTAAGCCCGAGCCGTTTAGGGTATGGACAAGCTGCGGCTTTTTAACGTCAGGGATACGCACGCGTGCCTTCATACGACGGGCTTGAAAGTCTTCGCAGTTGGAAATTGACGAAATCTCACGGTATGTTTCTTGGCTTGGCAGCCATACCTCTAAGTCATAGGTTTTCGCCGCACCAAAGCCCATATCGCCGGTACACAACGTGACTACGCGATACGGTAGCTCTAACGCTTGTAAAATCGCCTCAGCATGGCCACGCATTTCTTCGAGCGCGTCATAGCTTTTCTCCGGCTCAACGATTTGTATCATTTCGACTTTATCAAACTGGTGCTGGCGAATCATGCCACGAGTATCGCGTCCGTGGGCACCCGCCTCCGCCCGAAAACACGGCGTGTGAGCGGTCAGCTTCATCGGCAGCGCTGCCTGCTCGACGATTTCATCACGCACGAAGTTAGTCAGCGGCACCTCAGAAGTGGGAATCAAGTGGTACTCGCGCTCATCGTTGAGCTTGAACAAATCGTCACCGAATTTCGGCAGTTGACCGGTTCCTATTAGCGAGTCGCGGTTGACCATGTACGGCACATAGCACTCTTCGTAACCGTGCTGCTCTGTCTGGGTATCCAGCATGAACTGCGCCAGTGCCCGATGCAGGCGCGCCACCGGCCCGCGCATCACCGCAAAGCGTGCGCCGGTTAGCTTCGCGGCCAGCTCAAAATCGAGATAACCCGATTTTTTACCCAGATCGACGTGATCCAGCACTTCGAAATCAAACTCACGCGGCGTACCCATCCGATGCAGCTCGACGTTATCGTCCTCGCTCTCGCCATCGGGAACACTTTCGTGCGGCAAATTGGGAATGCCGCTGACAATATCCTCCCAATCATCCTCAGCGATGGCCAACTCACGTTTCGCCGCATCCAGACGCTCGCCCAAATCGCTCACTTCATCCAGCAGCGGCTGGATATCCTCACCGTTAGCCTTCGCTTTTCCAATCGCTTTAGAGCGAGTATTACGCTCATTTTGCAACTGTTCGGTTTGCGTTTGCAGTTCACGGCGGCGCGACTCCAGCGTCGACAGCTCCTCTTTATCCAACACAAAGCCACGGCGCGCCAGCTTACGCGCTACCGCATCAAGATCATCGCGCAGCAGTTTCGGATCGAGCATGAGTTATTCCTTGGCCTGAAATCAGTGAAATTTACGGCACAAAACGCCGCATTAAAGGCGCCCATTGTAGGCAAAAGCGCGAGTGGGGGCTATGGGTGCCCACGAGGGGAATTTGAAAAGGGAAGCGCCCGCCCCGTACCAGTCTTTTTGACCTTACGTTTGTATCCACAACCTCGAATAGGCCGCCACCATGGAAACCAGGATACAGTTTCGAATTGATGAAGAGGCAAACTGGCGTTAGCGCTCCCCATACCGGCCTCATCTGCCGCGCTAGTCAAGAAAGCACTCGGCGAGGCATAACGCCGCCGCCCAGGTGCACGCGGTCGGTCACTGCGGTAAAGTAGTCGTCACCTCCTCTTCATCCGCTTTCGGCAGTGACGGTCTGATCAATTATGATTGCATCCCTGGATTCTCAACACGTACCCCTTGAGCGTGTGAGCGGCGACTATGTGCGCTTTCTTGAAGCGTTGAAAGCCAGCGGTTTTGACGGTGAGATCGCCCCGGATTACGCCAACCGCACGGTATTGGCCACCGACAACTCGATCTATCAACGCCTGCCCCAGGCAGCCGTGTACCCCAAACACGCCGAAGACTTAGCCCGCCTCGCCAAGCTCGCCGCCCAAGTGCCGCACCGTCACATCGCGCTCACGCCACGCGGCGGCGGCACCGGCACTAACGGCCAGTCGCTCACTGATGGCATCGTGGTAGATGTCTCGCGTCATATGAACCACATTTTAGATATCGATGTCGAGAACCGTCGTGTGCGCGTTCAGGCTGGTGTGGTCAAAGACCAGCTTAACGACGCGCTAAGGCCCCACGGGCTTTTCTTTGCTCCAGATACCTCCACCTCTAACCGCGCTACCATCGGAGGCATGATTTCCACCGATGCTAGTGGCCAAGGCAGCTGCGAATACGGCAAAACGCGCGATCACGTGCTGGAACTTGATACCGTGCTGCTGGGCGGAAAGCACTTGCAAAGCCGTCCGCTTAACGCGCAAGACGAGCTGACAGCGCGCCAGCGCGAAGGCATTCTGGGCAACGTTCACGCAACCGCTGCCGATATTATCGATCACCAGCGTGCGCTGATTGAGGCGAAATTCCCGCCACTCAATCGCTGCTTGACCGGTTACGACCTAGCCCATCTGCGCGAGGATAACGGCGAGCTTAACCTCAATAGTGTGCTCTGCGGCTCGGAAGGCTCGCTTGGGTTTCTCAACGAGGCGGTCCTCAACGTGCTGCCAATTCCCAAGCACTCGACACTGGTCAACGTGCGCTACCCAAGCTTCATGGCGGCCCTGCGGGATGCCAAAGCACTGATGGCGTCAAGCGCTCGCCCCACTTCGATCGAGACCGTCGACGACACCGTGTTGCTGCTCGCGATGGAGGATTTCGTTTGGGACAGCGTCGCCGAATTTTTCCCTGAAAGCACCACGGCGATTCGCGGCATTAACCTGATCGAATTTAACGACGACGATCCCGCGCGGTTGGCCGAGCGCGTGCACGCTTTTACCCACCACATTGAAGAAGATGCCACGGTTGAGCGGCTCGGGTTTACCCTGGCCGAAGGCCGCGCTCAGATCCAAAAAGTCTACGGTATGCGCAAGCGCTCGGTGGGCCTTTTGGGCAACGTACAGGGGGAAAAGCGCCCCATTGCCTTTGTCGAGGATACCGCCGTGCCGCCGGAGCACTTAGCGGATTTCATCGCTGAATTTCGCGCGGCCTTAGATGCCCGCGGGCTTTCCTACGGCATGTTCGGCCACGTGGATGCTGGCGTTTTGCACGTACGACCTGCCATCGATATGAAAGACCCCGAACAGGCAGCGCTGATTCGCAAGGTTTCTGATGAGGTCGTCGCCCTCACGCAAAAGTACGGCGGGCTACTTTGGGGCGAACACGGCAAAGGCGTACGTTCGGAGTACGGCCCTAAATTTTTCGGTGAGCTTTACCCCAGTTTGCAGCGCGTCAAAGCCGCCTTTGACCCTTACAACCAACTCAATCCCGGTAAAATCGCCTCGCCGCTGGCTCCTTCAGCAAGCGCCGACACACTGATCGCCAAAGACAGCGACCCGGCGCTGTTAACCATTGACGGCGTTACCACTCGCGGCGAGCTTGATCGCACCATCGATGAACGTGCCTGGCAAGCGTACGACGCGGCGGTCTACTGCAACGGCAACGGCGCCTGCTACAACTACGATGTCGACGACCCGATGTGCCCGTCGTGGAAAGCCACGCGCGACCGCGTTCACTCCCCCAAAGGCCGCGCTAGCCTTATTCGCGAATGGCTGCGTCTGCAGTCCCAGGCAGGGATCGACGTCGTGGAAGAATCGCGCAAGAAAAAAGCCGAGGGCGGTTGGGGCTTTATCAAAAGCTTCCCGCATCGAGCAATGAACACCCTGAGCAAGCGCCAACATCACGACTATTCCCACCAGGTCTACAACGCCATGGCAGGATGCTTAGCATGTAAATCCTGCGCAGGGCAATGCCCAGTAAAAGTCAACGTACCGCAGTTTCGCTCACAGTTTTTAGAGGTGTACCACGGCCGTTACCTGCGCCCACTTCGCGACTACTTGGTCGGCGGTACCGAATGGATGCTACCGGCCATGGCCCGCATCGCGCCGCTGTATAACACGCTACTAAGTCAGCGGTGGGTAGACCGTCTGATGACCAAAGGCCTGGGCATCAGCGACTCGCCTGACCTTTCACGCGCTAGCGTTAAAAAACAGCTCCGCGCTTGGGGCGTCGCGGAGGCAACTCCAACCGCGCTATCCCTTTTGACCGAGCAACAACGCGCCGATAGCGTAATACTGGTGCAGGATGCGTTTACCACTCACTTTGAGGCCAAGGTTGTTATCGATGTTGTGGAGTTACTTTCCCGCCTTGGTCTTCGCGTTTTCGTCATGCCCTACACAGCCAACGGTAAGCCGCTGCACGTACAGGGATTTTTGGGCGCTTTTGAGCGCACCGCCAAGAAACAAGCCGAGCGACTGCGCACTCTTTCACGCTTTGGCGTGCCACTCGTGGGCATCGACCCGGCGATGACGCTAACGTACCGCCAAGAATACGTGAAAGCGCTCGGGAACAACGCTGTGCCCGAGGTGCTAATGTTGCAAGAGTGGTTGAGTCAGTGGCTGGCGACTCACCTCAACACCTTAGCACCGAGTGAATTAGCACTCACCGACCCTGGCTTTAAACTGCTTTCGCACTGCACCGAAAAAACCAACTCGCCGGGCAGCCCCAAGGCGTGGCAACAGGTATTTGCAGCGTTTGGCTTAGAGTTAGAACTTGTTGCCAGCGGCTGTTGCGGCATGTCCGGCACTTACGGTCATGAAACGCGTAACCTAGAGACCTCGAAAACCATCTACGCTCAGTCTTGGCAGCCGCAGGTGGAAGCAGAGGATAACGTCGGCAAGTTGCTGGCCACGGGCTACTCCTGTCGCAGCCAGGCCAAGCGCTTCTCGGCACAAACGCTACCGCACCCGTTGCAGGCGCTGCTTAACGCACTAAAGAAAGCACACGGAAAGGCGAGGTAACAGCCACACAGCGGAGAGTTCGCCATGTCAAAAACGCTAATCATCGTAGGATTGATAGTCGTTGCTATCGGGATTTTTTGGCCTTGGCTGTCAAAACTGCCGTTGGGCCAACTTCCCGGTGATATTGCGATCCGCCGGGAAAATGCAGCGTTTTATTTTCCTTTAACCACCATGATTGTGGTTAGCTTTTTGGTGTCTGGGCTGCTTTGGCTTATTGACCGCCTCGGGTGAGGCGCCGACAGCAGCCCAACTAACCCACAAAGCCTTGTTGGCTGGCGGTTTATTTTTTCTGCTTGAGCCGGTGCCGGCGTGCCACAACGAAGAGCACCACTGAAAGCACGCCAATAATCATCATGACCCAACCAACATTCTCCGCGATGGGTGCCGTGCCACGGGGGACGCCGATAAGGATAATACCGCCCAAGATAAAGTTGTAAGCCGCCATGATCAAAAGGACTATGAGGCTCTTACGCGGTTCCTCTTTTACTACCGTTTTTGGATCTTCCATTAAATCCTCTCTTGCAATTTTACATATAGACAACTGAAAACGTGGCTACCGAAGACGTACTAAAAGAAGAGTCTTTTCAAGGCTATACCGGGGTCGTCCTCGCGCATAAAGACTTCACCAACCAAAAAGCCGTTGATATTGTGATCGCGCATTAGCTCGATATCGTCGCGGGTATGGATGCCTGACTCGGTAATCACGGTCACGTCATCGGGAATAAGCGGCAACAAATCCAGCGTCGTGTTCAAGCTGGTATCGAAGGTGTGTAAGTTACGATTATTGATTCCCACAAGCTTAATATCCAGCGCCAGCGCACGCTCAAGCTCGTCGGCGTTATGGACTTCTACCAACACATCCATACCCAGCGCATTTGCCTGTTGGTAAAGGTCGTTAAGCTTGGCATCATCTAAGGCCGCTGCGATCAGCAGGATGCAGTCAGCGCCAATGGCGCGCGCCTCGGTGACTTGGTAGCCGTGGATAATGAAGTCTTTGCGGATCACTGGCAGGTCGCAAGCATCGCGCGCGGCCATGAGGTAATCTTCGTGACCCTGAAAAAAATCCGCATCAGTGAGCACGGAAAGGCACGCCGCCCCGCCTTCAGCATAGCGTGCCGCGATTTCCGCCGGATCAAAGTCCTCACGAATAACCCCCTTAGAGGGTGAAGCTTTTTTCACCTCGGCAATCACCGCCGCATCGCCTTGCTCAATGCGTTTATTCAGCGCGCGAATAAAGCCACGCGGTGCACTCTGCTTCTCTGCAAGCGCCAGCAGTTCTTTTTCGGAAACCGCTTGGCAGCGCTCAGCGACTTCTTCGTCCTTACGCGAGAGAATGCGGGATAAAATCGTGGGCGTAGCCTGTTGTGTCATGGAATTCTCTTTTGTTGAATCACGCTGCTTGTGCAAGCGTTAGGCTCTTGCAAGCATTAGTGTTTGAAAACGCTAGTAAAGTGCGCAAGCTCTTTTAGCTTTTCCAGCGGCAGTTTGGAGGCTTGAGCATCCTGCGCCACCATCACACCTTCTTTCAGCGTATCGGCAACCCCCGCACAATAAAGCGCGGCCCCGGCATTGAGCGCGACCATATCCGCTGCCGCGCCTTCGCCGATTAGTGAGGCTTGGACCAAACGCAGGCTATCCTCTGCGCTAGCCGCCTTTAGCGGTGCAAGACTCTGACGGGCAATGCCGAGTTCTTCGGGTGTGATGGTGTAGTGGCGAATCGCGCCGTCTTTCAGCTCCGCCACCTGCGTGGGCGCGGCCAGCGAAATTTCATCCAAGCCGTCTTCGGCGTGCACCACCATGACATGCCGGCTACCCAAGTGCTGCATCACCTCTGCCATTAACGGCACAAGCTCTCGGGCGTATACACCCAGCACTTGGTTAGGCGCGCTGGCCGGGTTGGTGAGCGGGCCAAGAATATTGAATAGAGTGCGCACGCCCATCTCACGGCGTGGGCCGATCGCGTGGCGCATCGCCGGGTGGTGGTTGGGCGCAAACATAAAGCCAACGCCCACTTGCTCAATACAGCGCGCGACTTGTTCGGGTTTTAAATCAAGATAGATACCCGCCACATCAAAAAGATCAGCGCTACCAGAAGAAGACGACACGCTGCGGTTACCGTGTTTGGCCACATGCGCTCCGGCGGCCGCGGCAACAAAGCTGGCGGCGGTGGAGACATTGAAAAGGTTAGCCCCGTCGCCACCCGTACCCACAATATCCACCACGTTATCGGCATTGAGCTCAACGCGATTCATCAGCTCACGCATCACTTTGGCCGCCGCACTGATCTCCACGGCGCTTTCGCCTTTCATGGCTAGCCCGACGAGCAAGCCACCAATCTGAGCATCGGTCGCCTCGCCGGTCATGATCTGGCGCATCAGCGCGTGCATCGCCTCAAAAGAGAGGTCTTCGCGGCACATGACCGCGTGAATAGCATCTCGCATCTGCATGAAAACGTGAGCCTCTTAGTTAAGGGTGAACGGTCAAGCGCGTTTAAGAAAGTTGGCCAATAACGCGTGGCCTTGACGGGTCAGGATCGATTCAGGATGAAATTGAACGCCTTCAATATCGAGCTCACGGTGGCGCAATCCCATGATAAGGCCCGGTGTAATATCATCGTCACTCGTCCAGGCCGTGATTTCCAAGCACTCAGGCAGGCTCGCTTTTTCCACCACCAACGAGTGATAGCGCGTCACTTCCAAGGGGTTTTCAAGCCCGGCAAAAACGCCCTCGCCGGTATGCTCGATGGCGGAGGTTTTGCCGTGCATAACCTGCGGTGCGCGCACCACCTGACCACCGTAAACTTGACCAATGGCTTGATGCCCTAAGCACACACCCAAAATGGGCAGTCGACCGGCAAAGTGCTGAATCACTTCCATGGAAAGCCCCGCCTCAGACGGCGTGCAAGGCCCGGGAGAAATTACTAAATGGGTGGGCGCAAGCGCTTCAATATCCGCAATACCGATTTCATCGTTGCGGTGCGTCAGCACCTCAGCGCCTAACTCGCCCAGGTACTGGACGATGTTGAACGTGAAGCTGTCGTAGTTATCGAGCATGACAACTCGTTTCGCGCTTTGTGGCGCTGCCTTTTCCTGTGCCACCTTTTCTTGAACCCCCTGCCCGTGCGCCATTGGCCCGCTAACCCCGTTATTTGGTGAAACCATTTGCTATTGATGATACCGCAACCCAGGCCTAGCGTGCAGGGGCTCGTGCGCAACATCACCCAATCCGGCGAGTTGCCTGCTGCTTCAGGCCGACGACTTCAGGCCGACGACTTCAGGCCGACTACAGATTATCCAGCCCTCGCTCGGCCATCGCCACGGCGCGAAACAGCGCGCGGCCTTTATTGAGCGTTTCTTGCCACTCCATTTCCGGCACGGAATCCGCGACAATGCCGGCGCCTGCCTGCACGTGAACCTGGCCGTCTTTGATCACGGCGGTACGAATGGCGATCGCGGTGTCCATGTTGCCGTGCCAAGAGAGGTAACCCACCGCACCTGAGTAGATACCCCGTTTGACCGGCTCGACTTCATCGATGATTTCAAGCGCGCGAATTTTCGACGCGCCAGAAACCGTACCGGCAGGGAAAGTAGCGCGTAACGCGTCCATGGCGGTGAGCCCCGGTTTCAGCTTTCCGGTCACATTCGAGACAATATGCATGACGTGCGAGTAGCGCTCCACCACCATCTGATCGGTGACTTCAACGCTGCCCACTTCGCTAATTCGGCCGACATCGTTGCGGCCCAAATCAATCAGCATCAAGTGCTCAGCGCGCTCCTTAGGGTCGGCCAGCAACTCCGCTTCCAGCGCCTTATCTTCCTCTTCGGTTTTGCCGCGCTTTCGCGTGCCGGCAATGGGGCGTACCGTCACCTCGCTCCCTTCGGTGCGGGTAAGGATTTCTGGCGACGAGCCGACAACCTGATGATCGTCGAGGTTGAGATAGTACATATAAGGCGACGGGTTGAGGCTTCTCAACGCGCGGTAGAGATCCAGCGGCGCAGACTGGTAAGAGGTCGACATGCGTTGCGAGGGCACGCACTGCATGATGTCACCCGCCAGCACGTACTCTTTGATTTTCTCCACCGCCGCTTTAAAGCCTTCTTGGGTAAAACCGGAGTTGAAGTCGCTCTCCTCCACCGCCGAGCGTCCAGAACCCTTGCCTTGCGGGCGCACATAGGCATCGCGCAAACGGCTTTCCAAGTGCGCTAAATGGCGCTCGGCGCGTTCAAGTGCATCGGGCTCTTCTGGGTCGGCGTGAGTCAAAAGCGTCAAGCGCCCTGAAAGATTGTCAAACACCACCAAGTCGTTGCACACCATCAGCAAAATATCCGGCACACCGATGGGGTCGGGCTTTTTGACGCCGCGCAAGCGCGGCTCGATATAACGGATGGTGTCGTAACCGAAATACCCGACCAGCCCGCCATCAAAGCGCGGCTGATCGTCCAGTTTGGGGACTTTAAAGCGCGACTGGAATTGCTCAATCCACGCCAGCGGGTCTTCTACTTCGGTCACGCCTTGCGTTTCACCCTCTTTAACGTGGTGGACGGTAAACCCGCGTACTTCGATGCGTTCGTGACACGGCAGCCCAATAATCGAGTAACGTCCCCACTTTTCGCCGCCTTGCACCGACTCAAGCAAGAATGTCCACGGCGTATTGGCAAGCTTTAGGTAAGTGGAAAGCGGTGTATCTAAATCCGCCAACACATCACGGGAGACCGGAATGCGGTTATAACCCGCCTTGGCGAGCTCGGCAAAATATTCGGGGGTCATTATCACGCGGTCCCTGTCGTTGAAAGAACAGTCGTTGAAGAACCAGTCGTTGAAGAACCAGTCGTTGAAGAAATAAGATCATCAAGGGTGTCGAGCAATACATCGGGGTGGCTATCACTGATGGGCTCACCATGATTGTAGCCGTAGGGCAGGCCGAACGTGGTGAACGCCGCCGCTTTTCCCGCCCCTATGTCGTGACGAGAATCCCCCACCATGGCGCATTCGCAGGTAGGAACGCCAAAATATTCGGCGGCATGAAGAAGCGGTAGTGGATCAGGTTTTTTGCGTGCCAGCGAATCACCCCCAAGGGTCAAATCAAAATAACCTGAGAGGTCAAAGTGCTCAAGAATCGGGGCGATAAAGTCTTCGGGTTTATTGGTAATCAACACCAACGTCAAGCCAGCTTCTTTAAGCACAGAAAGCGTCTCTGCAGCGCCGGGATAGAGCCGGGTTAACCGATTGGGGGCATGAGCGTAGTGGGCCAAAAATTCGCGATAGCTTTCCGCCTGCCTCTCCTCGGAGGGCGGCTCATTTAACGCCCAGGTAAGCGCGCGCTCCACCAGCACCGGAGCACCATTTCCCACCCAATCACGCACATCCGCCTCTTGCGGTACCGCCAGGCCTTGATCGTCGAGCGTCTTTTGCACTGCCACGGCGAGATCCGGTACAGAGTCAATCAATGTGCCGTCCAGGTCGAACGCCACAAGCCGCTTCCCCTTAAGCGTTAAGTGCACCCGTTTTCCTCCGTTATTGCCCGGCGTAAGCGAGATTAGTCCGCATTTGCTTGAGCACCGAGTCATAGCCATTAGGATCATTGGCCTCAAACGCTTTAAAAATCGCCGAGCCCGCCACAAAGGTGTCTGCCCCTGCCGCCGCAACCTCGGCGATATTATCCACTTTGACACCGCCATCAACTTCTAAGCGAATTGCTCGCCCCGTAGCATCAATTTTGGCCCGCGCCTCACGCAGTTTATCCAGTGTGGAAGGGAGAAACGCCTGCCCACCAAAACCAGGGTTGACGCTCATTAACAGCACCATGTCGATCTTATCTAGCACGTAATCCAAGTATGAAAGTGGCGTGGCTGGGTTGAAGACCAATCCCGCCTGACAGCCACCGTCGCGGATCAGCTGCAATGAGCGGTCGATATGGTCTGACGCTTCCGGGTGGAAGGTAATCATGCTCGCCCCGGCATTGATGAAATCACCGATTAACTGATCCACCGGTTTGACCATCAAATGTACGTCGATAGGGGCGGTCACGCCATGATCACGCAGCGCTTGGCACACCATCGGGCCGATGGTGAGATTGGGCACGTAATGGTTATCCATCACATCAAAATGTACCCAATCCGCACCGGACGCGAGAACGTTATCAACCTCTTCCCCCAAGCGGGCGAAGTTGGCAGAAAGAATCGAAGGCGCAATCACAAAATCGCGGGTAGTCGTCATGAAGTGAAACCTTGGCTAGCGAAAAAACCGCATGATAACAGAGCATGGGCTTGGGGTTCTGCGTTTACTTTTTCTAAAGGCGACGGCATCCCTAACTCCATACACATATATTCTTAAATAGAATATAAAACATGATTGTAATTCCATAAATGCAGGTTTAACCTTTTGTGTTATTCGCCTGAGCGTTTCAGGCCACACGCTATCGAAGGAATATTTTCATGCCATTCACTCATCTCTCGCTAAACAAGAAACGTACGATAAGTAAGAAACGTGCGATAAGTAAAAACCTAGGCCTCAGCGTGCTCGCGCTGGCCGTTACCGCGAGCGCTGCCGCCCCCACGGCGGTGGCACAGGAGCGCGAGCTTTTGAACTCCTCGTATGACATCGCGCGCGAGCTTTTTGGTGAGATTAACCCCAAGTTTGAGGCCTGGTGGCAAGAAGAGCACGGCGAAGACGTGAGCGTAAGCCAATCCCACGGCGGCTCTTCCGCCCAGGCACGCGCTATTTTGCAAGGCCTGCGTGCGGATGTGGTGACGTTCAACCAGGTCACCGACGTGCAAGTGCTCGCCGATGCCGGCCTGGTCGCTGAGGATTGGCAAGATGCGTTCGATAACAACGCCTCGCCCTACTATTCCACCACCGCTTTTTTGGTACGCGACGGTAACCCCAAAGGTATCGAAAGCTGGGACGACTTAGCACGCGAAGATATCGATATCGTCTTCCCTAATCCGAAAACCTCGGGCAATGGGCGTTACACCTACTTGGCGGCCTGGGGATTTGCCGACCAGCATTTCGACGGTAACGAAGAGCAAATTCACGACTTTATGCGTACGTTCCTGCGCAACGTTGTGGTATTCGACACCGGCGGCCGTGGTGCCACCACCAGCTTCATCGAGCGGGGCATGGGCGACGTGCTCATCAGCTTTGAGTCGGAAGTCAACAACATCCGCGGTGAGTACGGCAGCGATGATTATAAAGTCATCGTGCCGCCGGTGAGCATACTGGCGGAATTCCCGGTGGCCGTGGTAGAGGAAAATGCCGAGGACAACGGTAACGAAGACCTGGCGCATGGCTATCTGGAATACCTTTACACCGAGGAAATGCAGCGCTTGCTCGCGGGCTTCAATTACCGTGTACACAACGAAGACGTGGTCGCTGAATTCGCCGATCACTTCCCGGAAACCGAGCTTTTGGAAGTCAACGATGTCTTTGGCAGCTGGGATAACGTCATGGACACCCATTTCGGCAGCGGCGGTCTTCTCGACCAGCTCCAGCGTCGCTGAGGTATTCCATGAGCTTGGCTGCGCTTAGCACTCGTCGCATCGCTGCCGGTCAAAAGCGGGTTCTCCCAGGCTTTGGCCTCTCGATGGGCATCAGCGTGCTGTTTATTTCGCTGGTACTGCTGCTGCCCATGACGGGCTTATTTGGCCAACTGGCCAATCTTAGCTTGGCTGAATACTGGGCGATTGTGACCGAAGGCCGCGTCGTCGCGAGCTATATGGTCACCATCGGCGCGGCAGCCGTTGCCGCGATAGTGAATGCGATCTTTGGCTTACTGCTGGCCTGGGTATTGGTGCGCTACGAATTCCCCGGCAAGCGCCTGCTTGACGCGCTAATGGACTTACCTTTTGCGCTGCCCACGGCAGTGGCCGGGATCACGCTCGCCACGCTCTACGCCAACAGCGGCTGGATGGGCGGCTTACTGGAGCCCTTAGGCTTTCAAGTCGCTTACACCTGGGTCGGGATTGCGTTGGCCATGGCGTTTACCAGCATTCCCTTTGTGGTACGCACGGTGCAGCCGGTGCTGGAAGACATGCCCAATGAAGTGGACGAGGCAGCCATGTCGCTAGGGGCACGCGATGGCGTGGCGTTTCGACGCGTGATTCTTCCTCACCTGTGGCCTGCCATTGTCACCGGCACAGGGCTTGCGTTTGTGCGCTCGCTGGGGGAGTTCGGCGCGATCATTTTTATCGCCGGCAACACGCCTTACGAAACCGAAATCACCGCCTTAATGATCTTCGTTAAACTTCAAGAGTATGACTATGCCGGTGCCTCGGCGATTGCCTCGGTGGTGCTGTTTGTCTCGCTGACCTTGCTTCTTGCTATCAATATTTGGCAAGGCCGTTTCATTCGCCGCTTACACGGAGGAAAAGGCTAATGCGTCGTATCGGTGATGCCCCGGCCGTGCGCCGCGTGCTGATTGGCGCTGCAGTGGTGCTATCGGCGCTCTTTTTGTTGCTGCCGCTGGTGGCTATCTTTGCCCAGGCGTTTTCCCAAGGCGTTGGTGTTTTTTGGAGTAACGTCAGCAACACCTACACACTGCACGCCATTGCCCTGACGCTGGGTGTGGCGCTTTTGACCATCCCAATCTGCTTGGTGTTTGGCGTGGCACTCGCCTGGCTCGTGACGCGCTTTAGCTTTCCTGGCCGGCGGCTTTTACAAACACTGATTGATATTCCGTTTGCCGTCTCACCGGTGGTGGCGGGCCTGATTTACCTGCTGCTTTACGGACGCAATGGCTGGATGGGCGCTTGGCTGGATAGCCACGATATTCAGCTGATGTTCGCCTGGCCGGGCATATTAATGGTGACCGTGTTTGTCACCTGCCCCTTTGTGGCCCGCGAGCTCATTCCGCTGATGCAGGCGCAAGGCTCACGAGAAGAAGAAGCGGCGGTTACACTCGGTGCCCGTGGCTGGACCCTGTTTCGGCGCGTCACGCTACCCAATATCCGCTGGGCGCTGTTGTACGGCGTGATTCTGACCAATGCCCGCGCGGCGGGTGAGTTTGGCGCGGTCTCGGTGGTATCCGGGGCAATTCGTGGTCAAACCAATACGCTGCCACTGCATTTAGAACAGCTTTACCAGGATTACAACACCGTGGGCGCCTTTGCCAGCGCCTCACTGTTGGCCCTCATTGCCCTACTGACACTGGCTGCTAAAGCCACCCTGGAATGGCGCGCATCACGCCGGGAGGCATTCATATGAGCATTCACTTACACAATATTGGCAAACACTTTGGTGCCACCCAGGCGTTAGAGCCAGTCAATCTTGATATCCACGAAAGTGAGTTGGTTGGCCTACTAGGCCCCTCGGGGTCAGGCAAAACCACGCTATTGCGGATTATCGCGGGGCTGGAAAACGCCGACCATGCTCGTGAACCCGGTAAGATTTTGTTCGGTGAGCGCGATGTTACCAACGTTCACGTGCGCGACCGACGCATCGGCTTTGTGTTTCAACATTACGCCTTGTTTCGCCACATGACGGTGTACGATAACGTCGCCTTCGGTTTGACGGTCATGCCGCGTAAGCGCCGCCCCAGCAGCGGCGAGGTTCGCTCGCGAGTCTTCCGGCTGTTGGAAATGGTCAAGCTGGAGCACCTCGCCAATCGCTACCCCGCTCAGCTTTCCGGCGGGCAACAGCAACGGGTGTCACTCGCACGGGCACTGGCGGTCAAACCCGATGTATTGCTTCTCGATGAGCCGTTTGGCGCTCTCGATGCCAAGGTGCGCCAAGAATTGCGTCGCTGGTTGCGCCATTTACACGACGAACTCAACTTCACCAGCGTGTTTGTCACTCACGATCAAGAAGAAGCACTTGAACTCTCTGACCGCGTGGTGGTGATGAGTAACGGCCGTATTGAGCAGATCGACTCGCCGGAGACGCTTTATCGCGTGCCCAAAAACCGTTTTGTGTTTGAGTTTTTAGGCGACGTCAACCACCTGGAAGGCCGCGTGCGCAACGGCGTGCTCACTTGCGGTGACGCGCGCTTAACCGTGGATCTGCCCGATGGCCACGAAGAGCTATTACTGCGCCCGCATGAGGTGCGCCTAGCAGAGGCGCCTTCCCCCGAGAGCCATTTGCCGGTAACGATTACCGCCATTTCTCCGGTGGGCGCCGAAGTACGCGTTGAGCTCGAAGCGGATTGGTTGGCGAAGCCGTGGCTTGCCACCGTGCGTCATGCTGATTTCGAGCGTTTGGCGCTGCGTCGTGGGCTACGCCTTTACGTCCATCTGCGCCAATGGCATCGCTTCCCCGAGGCAGAGTCAAAAGCGCCTGAGCAACGCCATGTGGCTTAGGGCCTGGCAACTAGATCAAGGGTGCGACCGGCACGCCACTGTATCGGCGATCACATTGGCGCTGTTGGCCTCCTTTTTGATGCGCATATTGGCATGGATGCCTAACGCATTTGCCGAAACGTAAGGCTAACCCGAGGCCCTACGTTTTTCCTGGTTTTTGGCAAGCTATGTAACCAATGCTTCTGTGTGATGCCTTTCATTATTAACAAACTTCCATGCGCTAAACAAAGCGCCACCGTCTCCCCTGTTTGCTTATGCTTAAACGAAAACTTTCTCTCGCCGCCAAGGCTCAACGCCGCGATTGTGCCATTTTCAACAAGATCTTTTTCGGCATCACTGTGCCAGCTCATGCCTTCCTCGCCGACGCTATAGACATTAGCCAGGCAGGAATTAAACACGTCTGTGCAGTGGCTCTCCACTACCTGTTTAATCTCGCGCAAAAGGTCCGGCCAAACTAACGCTACCTTGGTATACCCAGAGTACGTATAGGAGACCGGCGCATCGGCATACCATGCTACCTTTCTCTTGGTGGTAATCTCTTTTCCATAAATAAACGCGCGATCATGCTCCCAGCGTAATTCGCTCATGCACTTATCCAAATACCTATCGGCGGTGACTGTATCCAGGATCTTGCCGTGATAGTTGACCTCTCCATCCCGTGGAAGCAGATTAACCAACTTCATACCATCGTTTTCAAATAGATCTGTAAACGTCATAGCGATACCTATTGCGTGCTCACCAGGTGAAACCGCGCGGCGTTGAAAGCAGCAACGCAATGCCGGTCGCCTGAACATACCGCCAACGCGATACCCGCGTTATACTAATGCTTTAGCCATAGGGGAGAACCCAATGTTACGGCGTCGTTTTCTTACTTTATCAGGAGCCTTGCTTGCCAGCGTTTGGTTAGCGGGCTGCGCGAGCCCCCACTATTTAAGCCTTTCTCCCACGCGCAGCGCCGACGTACCGCAAACCGGCCAAGGGCAACGTGTCACGGTGATGGCACAAGATGGGCGTGCTACGGATGTAATCGGCCAGCGTAGCGGTTCGGGAATGTCGACGGCCACCATTACCGTGAGCAGCCACGAGCTGATTCCTCATTTACAAAAAGAAGCCGAACGCGCCGTACGGGATATGGGCTTCACCCCAACAATGGAAAAAGCCGATGGACGTCCTTCGCTCATTCTGGAATTGGCAAGTCTCACCTACGTGCATGGCGATAGTAGCCAGCCAGCGCTAGATGAAGCACAGCTGGAAGGCGTCTTTCGTGCCATTGGCCGCCACCAGGGCACGACCTACACCGGCACTTACACCTCTCGGCGCACCCAGAGCTTTGCGGTCAAACCCGGTGAAGCCGCGAATACGCGGATGCTGAACGATTTATTAAGCGATGGATTGGACC
The DNA here is from genome assembly GCF_031451755.1 of Vreelandella vilamensis. Classification (NCBI taxonomy): domain Bacteria; kingdom Pseudomonadati; phylum Pseudomonadota; class Gammaproteobacteria; order Oceanospirillales; family Halomonadaceae; genus Vreelandella; species Vreelandella vilamensis. Next base: position 111,960 of record NZ_JARWAN010000007.1, read on the forward strand.
GCGCATTTAGCGACCCAGAGCTTGCTGAACTCCTGGCACGCTAACGCCAGATAAAAACTTCGACAAGCTCCCTTCGACAAACTCAGGACGAGCGGAAGTTGCCGCAAATCGTTCTTCCTGAGCCTGTCGAAGGATGGCATATCATTTTTGCTGTAAAACAACGCCTACTCCAGCGGACCACGCCTTTCTAAGGCCCAAACACTCTCGGCGAAGCCACGTTCATCGGGCGCACTCTCCTCCAACATCTCCAACCGAAAGTTAGGGGTGAACAGCGCATCAATTTCTTCATGGCTGACGCTGTAGGGAGGGCCAGCGTCGCTATCACAACGCCGCAAGCTGATCAGTAGCCCTTTCGCCCCTGGCGGCACCAGCTGCGCAAGGTGAAAAGCGTAGCGCTTACGGGTGGCGGGCGGTAGCGCAATCAATGAAGCGCGGTCATAAAAGGCGCCCACTTCATCCACCTGCCGGATATGCAGGTGGAAAAAATCCCCTTGCCACAGCTCAACGCTGCCTTGGCGAGCGATATCAAAACCGGCTTGGTGATAACGCGATACGTCACCACTGCGTTGGGCAAGAAATTGCGCTATCGCTTCAGGCGCAAGCTCCACACCTAATACCGGATGCGCCTGCTCAGACAACCAACGCATATCCAGGCTTTTACCACATAGAGGCACGAGCACTTTGGCACGGCTTGGTACCCCAAGCGCCTTCCAGTGGCGAACCAACGCTGGGTGGGTTTGCGCTAAGTGAAAGCCAATGCGCCCTTCCCGCCAGCGCTTTAGCCATTGCTCGCGCATCAGTGATCTCCTTACTTAAGCCTGCCGATCTTATTGAAACCAACGGTCGCGTTTTTTACGCCGACGCGGCAGATGCGGCACGATTAAACCGACCACCAATCCCGCACCGGCTACCCCGCCACCGTACATAAAATAGCGCAGCAGCAAATCTTCTTCCTGGGTATCCAGCCGCGCCTGCAACGAGCGGACTTGTTGGCGCAATTGATCAGATTCTTGATCAAGCGCTGCGTTGCGGTTTTGCAGCTCCGCAATTCGCCCTTCACGCATTTCAAGCGTTTCGGTCATGGACGCAACGCGTTGCTCCCACGCTGAATTGATGCCTTCAAGCTCGTCGGTCAGCTCCTCCACTCTCGTTTCTAAGGCAGGTAACTGCTCGCTCGCGCTGGGCGAGCTCTGAAGCTCATTGCTCAACACCCAGACGGTATCACCCTCACTATTGCGCACGCGGGTATAATCGCCACTGGATTCAAGTACTTGAACCTGCTCACCGGCGGTTAACGTGCCGACGATACGATACCCATCGGTCGGGCCGCTTCGTACGTAAGTGCTGAGCTCATCGGATACCCAAGCGGTATCTTCCGACTGAGCAACGGCTGAGGCGCTTACTGCGCTGAGCAGCATGCCAAGCGCCACGGCAACGGCGCGTACACGACAATTTTTCACTCGCATAAACAGTGCCTTAAACGTTTTAGACCTTTACACAAAGCGCTGCGCCGCGTCAGGCGTCGCTTCACTCATTTCGTGGTGGCATCGAGAAGGGACGTGGAAACTCTGCCACACGGGCATCACTTTTTACCGCCTTAAGCGGGCCTTCTCGCTCAACTTCATCAATGCGCACAATAGCATTCATCGGCAAATAGCTTCGGCTAACGCCTTCAAAAGTGCGTTCAAGCTTCTCGCTTGCCGGGTCAACCACCACGCGATTGGCATCGGCAAAGACAAACTCTTCCACCTCGATAAACCCCCATAGTTCGCTTTGAAAGATTTCGCGAACATAGAGTTCCCACACTTCACCTTGCTGGTGCACCACTACGCGGTAGATCGGCTTGGCCGCCATCTTGGCCCAGTCCTCTATAATCGATGATAAAGCGTACTAGACTACCATAGCTCGGCTTTTAGCACCCAGGCGTTGAGCACCCAAATAATGATCCCATAGCCGCCAAGCGGCTTCGGCTGTATGGTGGGAATTAGTACTCACAACGTGTGCGGCCGACTAAAACATCAAGAAGGCCTCGACTTCTATGTATAATCCCCTTCAAAGGTTGGGATAAGGAGTCACTGTGACGACGGAAAACACAACATCTCCGCAGGGAGACGAAAAGCTTAGCGAAATCGAAAAGCAGCTAGATGAGGCGGTTTACCTGCTTGCGCGGGAGCCCGAAGTATCCAAGGCGGAGAAATTACCTCATGTGATGGAGACAGCACGACAAATACTGCTTCAACCGGGCGGCTGCGCGGCAATCGAAGCGCGCGCTGCCGTGCTGGAAGACGCCGGTGTTTTCTTGGGCTCCGACTGGGAAACCCCGCAATACCTTGTGCCCTCGCTTACCACCTATGCCCTCAAAAGCCCTGATCCTATCGTGGTGGTCATCGAGGCCTTAAGCGAGCTACGGCTTTTGGCTGTGGCAAAGGGCGAGTACATTCACGATAGCATTTCCGCCGAACACGCTCACCACTACCTGACCCAGGTAATGGCGCTTAACCTGTGGCTACTGTTCTCCGCCCCGTCAGAAGCCGAGCGTGAAACTCAAGGGCAGCTCGCCAATATCCCGCGCCAGTTGTTTCAACACCTAGCCGAAGGTATCGGCTACGTGCATATCGTCGATAGGCTAATTGACGAAATTTGGCGCATCCTGAAACAGCGCCCCATTCAGGTCGACGCCATCAAGCAAATGATCACTCAGATCGCGTTGTGTCAGACCAACCCAGAGATCGACCTTGGTGCCAGTGGCCAAGGCGCGGCGCGTCTTGTCAGTTCGCTCTATGGCCCAACGCAAGCGTGCCAAGAAGACCCCGGGGTCGACATCTACCGCGAACGCCTAGAGCGCATGGACAGCGCCGCCCTTCAGGCCGAAGCGACCGGGTTTGCCCGCGCCATGCACGATACCGGTTTGGTTTCGCCCTACCACCCAGTGCTGTTACGTCACCTGCTGGACGCGAGCGACTATTTGGTGTCAGAAGCCCTCGGGCTTTCGTCTACCGGGCGGGACTGTTTACTGTGCTATCGCGAGCTCGTACACGCCCTGATTCGCGGTGGGGTTTTCCCTGCCACTGCACAAGCGGCATATGGGCTTGCGTTGGTGCTAGAGCGAGGCATTCTCTACCAAGCCCCAGTGGCACCGGCCATATGGCGCCAGCTAGGGCTTAAGCTCTCTGAATGGTCAGAGGCACGGCTTAATATCGCTTATGGTGAGTTCGCCTCACCACGAGCCCGCCTGATTGAGGGCGTGCTGTGCATGCTGGGGCTACCTTTGGGGGTGGGCCAAGGTAACAATCCTACCTGCCAATCCGCGCGGGCACTCTCGATGTGGGCTTATAACGACCCCGATTATCTGTTGCAGATGGTCGCTTGGGCAGCACGAGACGATGAGATCATCATGCACTTTGAAGGCCAGCCAATCTCCTCAATGGCAAGCCTCTCGGGTGTGGCGACGGAATTGCCAATGGACCTCGACCCGGTTTCTTTGATCGTAGTTCCTCACCTTGACCGCATCTATGCCGAAATGGGTCGTCGCTGCATCGGCCGTGAGGGCGACCCACACCGCTGGGTGAACCCTGAGTTTCATGGCTGGTGGTCAGGCCGTGGGTTCCGTATCAACGTCGACGTTAGCACCGGCAAACTCGTCGACGTGGACGACTTTTTGCGCCATTTCTATGTCAGTTATCACCCATATTACAACGGCAACCAGCCGCTGATTCACCCGCAACCCGCGGGCATTGCGGTGACCGACAGCGCCGGGCGTTTTATCGGCTGGCACGCGATTACCATTTTGCGCGCCTCACTCGACCCTGACGGCAAAATGCGCATTTATTTCTACAACCCCAACAATGACAGTGGCCAAGATTGGGGCGACGATGTCATCGTTAGCACAGCAGGCAACGGCGAGCGTTTTGGCGAAGCCTCATTGCTTTTTGCGCAGTTTGTCTCGCGGCTTTATATCTACCACTTTGACCCGTTGGAAAGCGGCGAGCTAGCCTCCATTCCCGATGACGAACTTGAACAGGTAAAAGGGTATCTGTATCGCAGCTGGGGGGGCGAGCGTTTACCGCCTACCGACCCTCAGGCCGGTGAAGGCATCGTGGAAGGCCCAAAAGCATAAGCCATGCCACGTCTTGACCAACTATTGGTCAGCCAAGGGTTGGCCACGTCTCGCACTCGCGCCCAACGGCTGATTCGCCATGGGCGCGTATCACGTGTGGATACCCACACCACACTGACCAAAGCCAGCGAAAAGCTTCCTGACGATACACCGCTACAGGTGGAAGACGACCCGGAAGAACGCTACGTTTCCCGCGCTGGGCTAAAGCTTGAAGCGGTTCTGAGTGCGTTAAACAAACGCCTGGATGATCGCGTCGTGCTTGACATCGGCCAGTCCACCGGCGGTTTTAGCGATTGCGCGTTACGCTTTGGCGCACGGCACGTCATTGGCGTTGACGTCGGCCATGATCAGCTGGCGCCTACACTTCGAGATGACCCGCGCGTTACCTGCTTGGAAGGTATTAACGCCCGCGCCATGCGCGATCATCCAGCGCTTTTAAACGTGCTTAACACGCACCCGCTCAGCACGGCGGTCATGGATGTGTCGTTTATCTCGCAAACGCTGATTTTACCGGAAATCGCCGCACTGCTGCCGGTCGACGGTGAGCTTATCTCTCTGGTGAAACCACAGTTCGAACTTGACCCGGCCGCATTGGATAAGCGCGGCATCGTGCGCGACACTCGCCGCTACCGCGACGTAGAAGAGAAGTTACGCAGCGCTTGTGCCGCCTGCGACTTTGCTATCGCTCACTGGCAAGAGAGCCCGATTACCGGCGGCGATGGCAACCGGGAGTTTCTGCTTCACGCCGTCAAGCGTTAATCGCCCTTTGCAATACGTTTCGCTGATTGCACGTGCACCGGCGACGTTGTGTCGCCGTGTAGCCACACATCCATCTGTTCGAAAGCCACCCGTATGCCAGCCTCACGGAACAAGGCATCCACCCGGCAATTGACTTCATCGGCCGCGTAGAGACGATCAAGCAGGTCGTTCACGAAAATGCGCAGCTCGAAGTTAAGGCTATGCGGCCCGTAGCTTAAGCAGAACACTTGCGGTTCCGGGTCGGTTAACACGCGCGCGTTCTCTTTAGCCGCCTGATGCAACAACTCATGCACTTTGGGCAAATCAGAGCCATGCATCACGCCGTATGTCAGCACTACTCGGGTGATTTTGTCAGACAGCGACCAGTTGATCAGCTGATCGGTCACAAAGGTTTTATTGGGGATAATGATCTCTTTGCGATCGAAGTCGGTTACCGTCGTCGCGCGAATGCGAATGCGGTTCACCGTGCCGTGTAAGTTACCCAGCGTGATGGTGTCACCAATCCGAATCGGACGCTCGAAAAGGATAATCAAACCCGAAATAAAGTTAGCGAAAATTTCCTGCAGGCCAAAGCCCAATCCAACGCTCAGCGCCGCTACTAACCATTGCAGTTTGTTCCAAGACACGCCAAGCGTGGCTAGCGCCATCACTATCCCCGTACCCACAATAACGTAAGACAGCAGTGAGCTAATCGCGTAAGCACTCCCCTGCTTTAGCGCCAGTCGCGATAGCACCATCACTTCCAACAGCCCCGGCAAGTTACGCGCCATGACAAACGTAACCGCGACAATCAACAGCGCCGAAAATAAATCAGAAATCGATAGCGCCTCTTCAACCAACTCACCCTCAACCGCCTCTATTAGAGAGACGCCATCCAAATAGCTCAGCACGCCCCAAAGGTCAGACCACACACCATAAAGCAGCGCAGTAAACGCAATGAGCAAGATCAAACGTGAGAGGCGTAATGACTGCGCGTTGATCTGCTCCATATCCAACGGCGGCTCTTCCACCACGTCGACGCCGCCTTCAGCGCCCTCTTGAACTTGCGCATAGCGACGTGCCAAGGCACGGCGGTAGGCCAATCGCCTGGCGGCTACCGCCAAACTGCGCACCACGGTGGCCTCTATCACGACCCACAGGCCCAAAAGGTAAAGCGTTACCACAAAGCGCCCGGTTAGCTTTAGCGCCGTATATTCATAGCCCCAGGCCACAACCCCCAACAGAACAAGCGGCACGAGGGCCATCGCCAACCCCAGCACAATGCGAAAGAGATGCACGCCAAAAAATGGCACATGGGCAAGTACTAGCTTCGCCAACAGCACACTCATGGTGAGAAGCCCCAAGGTGAAGAGCAAAAAGGCGATCGGGCGCATTGCTAACGGTGTTTGAATCGCCTCGGTCATCGCGGCGATTGAGACCACCGGCGCTAGCGCAACACCCAAGCCGATTAACCCGTACCTTACACGGGCGTTATACGCGGCTGGCCAATTAAAATGGGACTCAGCCACGCCACCTGGAACCAACAAGCGCCGCCCTAACGCAACGACAACCCACAGTACTGCGAGCTGAATCAGGGCCGGTGCCTGCAAACCAACCCCCACCCCTGCCAGCACGCAACCTCCCGGCAATGCTAAAAGCACATTCAAGAAGACCGCCTTAGGGGTATGTAGCTGGGTATCGCGTTTCAAACGCCCTATTTGCGCATGCAACGCCGCCAGACGTGTTTTAATCCGCCGCCGCAGCACCCCCAATATAATCGCCAGAAAAAGGAATGGCACGCCGCTTGGCACCGCCCAACTATCACGAGAGAAGCGCAAGGCCAGCACCGAACGCCACTCCCCTTCCGACCATTCGCTTTGCAGGTAGCCGGGGAGATTACGCAACCAGTTCACATCCAGCGGCCGGCTATTGGCGACCCAAAACAGCTGCTCGTCAATGGTTTCCCGCAACTCGCGCGTGGTCGCCACCAGCTGCTGATAATTGAGCTGTAGTTCAATGGCCGCGCTCAGTAGCGTGCTGTAGGCTTGATCGAGTTGCTCAACCAATTCACGGCGCGACTGATAAAGCCGTATAAGCGAGTCCATCAGACCTGGCGTCACCTCAACCCCAGCCTCTTTTAGGCGCTGTGACGCAAGGCGCTCGCTTTGGCGCAGCTGATCACGCTGACGAATTAAATCAAACTGTTTTAAGCGTAAATCGGCAATTTCATCTTGCAGATCACGCCGCTGGGTGACATTTGGAAGGGATTGACGTTGCTCACGCAGAATCCGCGATAACAGCTGACTCCCGCGAATCGCCTCAATTTGCTCATTTAGCGTGCGCTGCAACTGACGAATACTGTCAAGCTGGCGCTGAATTTCAATGCCCTCCCGTGCCACGCCATTTGCCCGGTCTGTCGCCCGCAGCAACTCTAAATTCAGCGATTGATTGACCTCTTGCGCACGAGCAACAACCGGGTGACCCGTCGCAATAAGAGGATCATCGCGCGTGGCATCGGTGATGGCCTGCTCGGACAATAGACGACGCTTACGCTCGATCACGCCCTGCAGCCGCTCAAGATATTGCTCTTGGCGATGAATGTTAAGTGCAACGAGTTCCTGCTGCCCTTGTGCCAGCTCGCGCAAGCGGCTATTTGTGGTTAACTCATATTGATGAAAGCTGATCTCACGCTCTGCCAGTGTACGCTCTAAGCGTAAGCGCATCAGCTCTGGATTGTCCGACTCGGAAAGCGGGCGATCCACCAAACGCGACGCATAGGCGTCATACTCACGGCGTAAGCGTTCCACGCGCTGTATCGCCGAAGCGATCGCTTGCTGTGCCCGCTCGGGTAGCGTCTGCGTCGATAGCAGCTGGGCATTGATTTCCGCCAGTTGGTTTTGTTGCTGCTGCAGCGTCACCATCGCTTGCGCTTGATCCGCCTCTAAGACATTGAGCGGTTGTTCGCTCAACGCTGCCATCGACACTGGTTCCACGTCTTGCGACGCCTGCGCAATTTCACGCTCCAAGCGGCGAAGTTCATTGGGCGCAAGCGCAACGCGCTGCTCTAGCGCCTCAAAACGCGCTTGCAACGCGGCTAACCGTTCATAGGTTTGCAGCGATGCTTCAAGGGCGGCCTTATGAGGCAGCTGCTCGGTACTGAGCTCTCCGTCAACCTGCGTTAACGCTATTAAGCGCTCGCGCAGCACGTCTGGGGGTGGCACATCATCAACATTAACCGCCCACGCTCCGCTTGCCCAAAACAGGCAGATACTGAACAAAAACACGCGCAAGAAGGCTGAACCCCGCCAGCCAAACATATCCGTCACCCTCGACACCCCTCGATGAAGGCGCTTGTGAACAGCGCTTGAACGTATTGTCAGCGCTTGTTATGTCCAGAGCAATCAAGATAAGTTGACTTCCCCCACTAGCGTGATAGAAACGAGGCTCGTATTCACTTTTTCACCACAAAAGAGTCCATAACATGGTCACCCGGTTTCGATGGCTAGCAGCGTTTCTTTCCCTAACGTTCGTGATGGCGGCCCACGCCACCGCCCAAGAGCCAAATCGCGACGCTGAGTCTATTGCCGCGCGAATCCAGGCGCTCAACAATGAGTTAAACGCGCTGAATGAAGAGCTTGAAAGCCTAGAAAGGCGCCAAGAAGCCAACCGTCGCCAAGCATTTTTTGAGCGAGCCGATATGCAAAGTGCGCCTCAGGCGGAAGTTATCGCTGTGACAGAGATCAACGAGCGGCGCGAGCTGGAACAAGCTTCCAACCTCAACCCTTTTTCAATTACCGCGCATCGCACCAATTATCTGCTTCCCCTGAGCTACAACACCAACCCAAACCGAGCCAATTTTCGCGCTATCGATACCGACACGCCGCCTGACAAGGCTGAATTAAAATTTCAGTTCAGTACCAAAGTGGGCATCGCAAACGGATTGTTTCTTGGTCATGGTGACCTTTATTTTGGTTATACCCAGCGTAGCTGGTGGCAAGCCTACAATACTGATGCCTCCTCACCGTTTCGTGAAACCAATTATGAGCCTGAGCTATTTATCGATTTCGATAACGCCTGGAATATTTTCGGTTGGGTCAATGCCCGTAACCGTATTGCGCTTAACCATCAGTCTAATGGGCGTTCTGACCCCCTATCGCGCAGTTGGAATCGCGTATATATCGAAAGCATTTTTCAGCGCGATGATTGGGCGATCATGCTTTCTCCTCACTGGCGCATCCCGGAAACAGAAAGTAAAGATGACAACCCCAACATTCATCACTTTATGGGCAATGGCGACATACGTATTGCGAAGCGGCTGAACCAAGACCACGAAGTGACCGCACTGTTACGCGGCAACCCCAACCATGGTAATTACGGCACCCAAATTGATTACAGCTGGCCCACGTTTAACAACCTGCGTGCCCATCTGCAATACTATTACGGCTACGGCGAGAGCCTGATTGATTATGACCACCGTGTGCACCGTTTAAGCATCGGTTTTAGCCTTAATCCGCTGTTTACCCCCAGCGGTTTAAACCGCTAGTGATCACCCAGCCCAGGCCGACGTTAGCAACTCCACGGCAAAATACTCGTTCATGCTTCTTGTCTCATGCACTGTGGCTGCTATGCTGTAAGTGACTTTTTTATTCACTTTACCGTCAAAGGAAGACTTCAATGGCCAAACGTCCTTCAAATTATTCCGAACAGTCTGAACAGCTCAAAGATGACCTGCGTCAACTCAGCGAAACCGTTGAGGAGCTGGTTAACGCCACGGCAAAAGACGCCAGCACTGAAATGAGTGACTTGCGCTCGCGTGCCGAGCGTCGTCTAAAAGATACTCGCTCACGCCTAGAAGCCCGTGGTGAAAAAATCTATAGCGAAACCCGCGACTCAATTACCCAGCAAGCCGATTGCTGCGACCGCTATGTGCATGATAACCCGTGGACCAGCATCGGCATCGGCGCGGCAGCCGGCGTTGTCGTAGGATTACTGCTTGGGCGTAAGTAATGGCGGTAGGGCCTAGCCAACGCGTCTTTTCCGCCGCTAAACGCTTACTTAAAACGTTACTTGCTAATGGCGAAACGCGTCTGCGTTTAGCGGTGTTGGAGCTTGAGGAAGAGCGCGCTCGCTTACTTACGTTGATTCTGCTCGCTGGCGCTAGCCTTTTGTTACTGCTCTTAGGAGTAGCAACATTAACGGCCTTGGTGATTATCCTTTTTTGGGACAGTTATCGCATTGCCGCCATTAGTGTCAGTGCGGGTGTTTTGCTTTTCGCCAGCCTACTGCTGGGAATTATTGCTATTCGCCAAGCGAAACGGCATACCCTGCTTAAAGAAACACTGAATCAATTCTCCACGGATCGAGCGCTAATGGAGCTAGACGACGATGCCGAGCCCCATGAAAAGCACTGACCACAAAAACACTAACAACAACGTATTGTCACGTGCTGAACGTAAGCGTGAACTATTAAACCGCTTAGAACAGCAACGTATCGACATGATGGTGGAGAGCATACGTTTAAAACGCGCAGGCGCTCCGCTAGATGCGACGTGGCAAGGCATTGTCCGTTACAAAACTCCACTCACCTTATTGGGCGGAGTGGTGGCGTGGAAGCTTTTGCGTCAACCAAACCGGCTACTTTATGTAGGCAAACGCGCACTCGCTGGTTATGTTGCGTTGAAAAAAATCAGGCGGTTAACGCATTAGCCAAACGCGTTAACATGCCTGACCGCAGGCCACGCCACTGGCCCATGCCCATTGAAAGTTGAACCCGCCAAGCTCACCCGTTACATCAAGCACTTCACCAATAAAGCGCAACTGGGGTAAACCTTTGACGGTGAAGTCTTTTGAAGAAATTGCTGCAGTATCCACACCGCCAAGCGTGACTTCCGCCGTACGCCAGCCTTCCGTTCCCGACGGTTTAAGCTTCCACGCATTAAGACGCGCCGCCCAGTCCTCAAGCTCGCTATTACGATACTGAGCCAGCGGCCGAGTCTCTTGCGCATCGACATACCAGCTCATTAACGCCTGAACCAACCGCTTGGGGAAACGCTCCCCCAACCACGTTGAAAGCTGACGCTTGGGCGTCGCGTCGCGGGCGTATCGTAATGCTTCACCCGCGTCTTCATACGGCAAAAGATTAAGGGTCAAGGCATCGCCTGTCTGCCAGACGCTTGAAATCTGCAACATCGCCGGGCCTGAAACACCGCGATGAGTGAAGAGCATGGGCTCAAGAAACGACTTTCCCCGGCAACTCACGGAGACGTCCACGCTGACACCGGCGAGCTCGGCAAAGCGCGATTTCCACGGCTCGCTCAGGGTAAACGGCACCAACGCCGGGCGGGTAGGCAGCACCTCAAGCCCAAACTGGCGGGCGATATCATAGCCAAACCCTGTCGCTCCCATGGTAGGGATCGAAAGTCCGCCACTGGCGACCACCACCACCCCAGCATCGATAGAGCCTTGAGAAGTGGTGAGCTGCATACCATCCCCCTTTCGCTCGACGCTATCAATACGCGTCTTCAGCTGTACGTCCACACCCGCCCACTCACATTCGGTGAGTAACACCCGCACGATGTCTTTGGCCGAGGTTGCACAAAACAGCTGTCCAGGCGCCTTTTCTACATAATCAACGCCGTGGCGCTCGACAAGTTCAACAAAGTGCTCGGGGCGGTAACGCTTAAGCGCTGAGATACTGAAATAAGGATTTTCTGAGTAAAAATGCTGTGGCGTGGTGGCGAGATTGGTAAAGTTACAGCGTCCACCGCCGGACATCAGAATTTTTTTACCTGCTTTATTCGCATGGTCAAGTAACAGCACTCGGCGCCCAGCATAGCCGGCTTGCGCTGCACACATGAGGCCGGCAGCCCCCGCGCCGATCACCACTACATCATAGGTCATATTAGCCATCCTGTTGATAATAGTGCTCAGGGTACCAGCTGCGCGATGAATCGCCAGCGTAATGAGGCCTCTTGCTTTGTGTATACTTGAGCCTAAAAATCATATAGCTTTTGTATAACTAATTAACGACCCAGCAGACGACTTTACCGTTACCCGCAGAGATGCACATGACGCAATCCTATCGTTACGCTTGGCTATTAACGCTTACGCTCACCTTCTCGTTAGTCAATGTTGCTGTTATGCACGCTAGCGCCGCGTGGGCACAATCGCCTCCGCCCGTGATTGCGGCAAACGCCGAAGTAAAGCCCTGGTCAGACCCCATCGAGGCGCTCGGTACATTGCGTGCCGACGAGAGCGTTACGCTTTCTGCCACAGTCACTGACACCGTGACAGAGATTAATTTTCGTGATGGTGAACTTGTTGAAGCGGGACAACGACTGATCCAGCTTAATGATACGGAAGAGCGGGCCCAGCTTCGTGCCGCCCGAGCCCACGAAGATGAGCGTCGCAATGCCCTTAACCGCGTTACCCAGCTGCAAGCGCGCAACCTTTCAGCCCGTGCTGACGTTGAGGATAATCAAGCGCGTCTACGTCAGGCCACCGCCGAGGCCGAAGCATTGGAAGCTCGATTGGCTAACTACCGCCTGCAAGCCCCCTTCAGCGGCCGTGTCGGCTTTCGCAATATTAGTTTAGGCGCGTTAGTCACGCCCGGCATGGAGCTGGTTACGCTGGATAAGCTGGATGTGATGCAGCTCGATTTCAACTTACCAGAAGTGCATCTCGGTCAACTTTCACCTGGGCTTGCCCTTACCGCCACCAGCGCTGCGTACCCGAATGACACCTTTGAAGGCGAGGTCGCAACCGTCAGTACCCGCGTTGACCCTGTCTCCCGCAGTGTCACTGTGCGCGCGGAAGTCGATAATCCCTCGTTCCGCTTACGCCCTGGCATGCTAATGCAGGTCACGCTTGCACCGACGCCGCGCGAAACGCTCGTGGTACCCGAGTCAGCGATCATGCCCGAGGGGCAATATCACTTTGTGTGGTACTTGGACGCTTCGGATAATCATCGCGTCGTATGGCGAGAGGTCACCCTCGGCTCGCGACGCGAAGGCGAAGTGGAGATTCTTTCCGGACTTGATCACGGCGATCTAGTCGTCGCCCACGGCACCGAACGCGTACGTGAAGGCCAAACGCCTGAGTTACTTGGCGTGCTAGACGACGATACCAGCGTCTCTGAATTAATACGCCAGGAAAGTCGCTGATGCGTTTATCGGATATTTCAATTCAGCGCCCGGTGCTCGCAACCGTATTAGCCGCATTAATTGTCGCCTTTGGCTTGCTTGCCCTTGAACGTTTACCGCTGCAAGAGTACCCCTCGATTGATCCTCCCATCGTGGGAATCGATACGCGCTACCCCGGTGCCTCAGCCAGTATTGTGGAGACGCGTATTACACAATTATTAGAAGACCGTATTTCCGGGGTCGAAGGGATCGAGGTAATCTCATCAAGCAGCGAAGACGGTCGCTCCAGCATCAACGTCGAATTCAGCCTGGATATGGATATCGATGCGGCCGCAAACGATATCCGCGATCGTATTTCCGGCTCGCTTGACAACTTGCCCGAAGAGGCCGACCCCCCGGAAGTACAAAAAGCCGATTCCAGCTCTGATGTGGTGCTATGGCTGAGTCTCTCAGGCGAAAACTACAGCATGGCGGAACTGACCGACTACGCCGACCGCTATTTAGTGGATCGCCTATCGGTATTGCCAGGCGTTGCCCAAGTCCGCGTGGGCGGCGGCCGTGAATACGCCATGCGCGTATGGCTCGATGCAAACGCACTGGCCGCCCGCGAACTCACCGCCGGCGACGTAGAACGCGTTTTGCGCGAGGAAAACGTGGAGCTGCCTGGTGGCGCTATTGAATCCCGCGAGCGGCAGTTTATCGTGCGCCTCCCTCGAAACTTCAGCACCCCCGAGGACTTTCGCGCTTTGGTATTGGCGCAAAGCGACAATGGCTATCTAATTCGCCTGGATGACGTCGCCCGCGTGGAAATCGGCTCGGTCGAGGAACGCACCATTTTTCGCGGTAACGGCATACCGATGGTAGGACTGGGGCTGATGAAGCAATCCACTGCCAACGTGCTGGAAATTTCACAAGGCGCTCAAGCCGAGATGCAGCGTTTACAGAACACGCTGCCGGATGACATGACGCTTAGCATGAACTTTGATTCCTCGGTATTCGTTTCCGGCGCGATCAAAGAAGTGGTGATCACCCTCTTTGTCTCGATGAGCCTGGTCGTCGTGGTGATATTTCTTTTTTTAGGCAATATTCGAACCACGTTAATTCCAGCGGTAACGGTGCCTATTGCCCTCATCGGCGCATTCGCGGCGCTTGCACTGATGGGCTTCACGATCAATTTATTAACCCTGCTCGCGCTGGTGCTCGCCATTGGTTTAATCGTGGATGATGCCATTGTGGTGTTGGAAAATATTCACCGACGCATGCAAGAGCACGGTGAATCACCGCTGGTCGCCGCATTCCGTGGTGCGCGCCAAATTGCCTTTGCCGTCATCGCCACCACGCTCGTGCTCATTGCCGTGTTTGTTCCCTTAAGCTTTTTACAAGGCGACATTGGCCGCCTGTTTTCTGAATTTGCGTTGACACTTGCCGCCGCCGTGGCACTTTCAAGCTTACTCGCGCTGACGCTAACCCCGATGATGGCGTCGAAAATTCTAAAAGCGGACATGCACGACGGTCATATCGCTCATGGGGTAAAAGCCGCGCTAACGGTGACGCGAAACGCTTACCGGCGCCTATTAGAGCGCGTGTTAGCGCTGCGTTTATTGGTGGCGATGCTTTTTTTCGCGTTGATCGGCACCATCGTATGGCTCAATACCGAACTGCCCAATGAGTACACGCCACAGGAAGATCGCGGTAACTTTTTTGTGATCGTCAACGGCCCGCCCGGCGCGACCTACAGTTACATGCTCGACTACATGGATGAAATAGAAGCGCGACTCATGCCAATGGTCGAAAAAGGCGAAATCGAACGTGTGGTAGTGCGCGCGCCACGCGGCTGGGGGAATATTGAAAATTTTAATGGCGGCTTTGTCATCGTTAACCTAGCGGACTGGGGCAGCCGCCGCAGTGCCTGGCCGATTATGCAGGAAGTTCGCCAAACCTTAAGCGACCTTCCTGGCATACGCGCGTTTCCGGTTATGCGTCAGGGCTTTGGTGGGCGAACCCAAAAACCCGTGCAGTTTGTGCTTGGCGGCGGCACTTATGACCAGCTCGCCGAATGGCGCGATACCCTCATCGAGCATATTGAAAATGACAATCCACGTTTGACTGGGTTAGAAAGTGACTTTGAAGAAAACCAGCCGCAGTTACGAGTAGATATTGACTACACCCGCGCGGCTGCCCTAGGCGTGACCATCAGCGAAATTGGCCGTACGTTGGAAACCCTCCTTGGGGGTCGCAGCGTGACCCGCTACGTGGACAATGGGCAAGAATACGACGTGATTTTAGAAGGAGAATCAGGAGCTCACCCAAGCCCACGGGCACTGGAAAACATTCAGGTACGCTCGGCACGCTCAAATGCGCTGATTCCATTAGCAAGCTTGGTCACCATGACCGACTTCGCTGGCCCCAGTACCCTCAACCGCTTTAACCGCCTGCGCGCAGTGACCATTGAAGCTGACTTGGCCGATGGCTACGCGCTAGGAGAGGCATTGGAGTACTTAAACGATACGGTCAATCAAATTCTGCCTGCCGAAGTGCAAACGGACGTGAAAGGCGCCTCGCGTGATTACCAAGAAGCCAGTGGGGCGACGACCTTTTTATTAGGGTTAGGGGTTTTGGTGGTATTTCTGGTGCTGGCCGCACAATTTGAGAGCTTCGTGCATCCGTTTGTGATCATGCTGACAGTGCCATTGGCAATAAGCGGTGCGCTGCTTGCCCTTTATCTCACCGGGCAATCACTGAATATCTACAGCCAAGTGGGGCTGGTGATGCTGGTGGGGCTTGCAGCCAAAAACGGGATCTTAATCGTGGAGTTTGCCAATCAGCTACGCGATCAAGGTGTTGCTTTTCACGATGCACTGGTGGAAGCGGCGGTCACTCGCTTGCGCCCGATTTTGATGACGGCGGTGACCACCATGGCAGGCGCCATTCCGTTAGTGGTTTCTAGCGGCCCCGGTGCCGAATCCCGCTTGGTGATCGGCACGGTCATTATGGCAGGTGTTGGCGTGGCGACGCTTTTCACGCTCTTTGTGGTACCGGTAGCGTACGATTTACTCGCTCGCCGCACAGGCTCCCCTGGCGCTGTCAAAGCCCGCCTTGAGCGCGAACTGGAACACGCCCCGGAAGATCGCTAACCACACATCGTGCGGCGGGCGCTTAGCAGTCGCCTATGCGCTCGCCTTCAATACGGGTATTCATGTTCATTTCGCCCATCGGTGACTGGGTGAAAATTTCCACATTGCCTTCGACACGCTCGCCCATGAAGCGCATCTCGCCGTTGATATTCGCCTCACCGCCATCGGCTCGACATACCATGCTGTAAGAGAGGCCATCGGCACTGACGTCCTGGTTGAGTAGCTCGCAGCCCTCTTCCTCTTCAATGAAGCCAAAATCAGCGCTATCTAGCTCTTCTTGCGTAATACACTGGCGATCCGTATCCGTTTGATCAGGAATCTCCATATCAGCATCAATGCTCGTTACGCTGACAAATTCCCAATCACCCGGGGTCAAATTGGGAGTTTCGGCCTGAGCAGCCAGCGGCAGAACGAAAACAGCCGCAATGGCTAACGGGCGTACAATCATGGTTATTCTCTCTATTGGCTATGGATGAATGACATTATGCTAACCGATTCAACGCTCAGATGTCCGGTTCGCCTTGGTGCTTTCGTTTATGCGGCGTCTTGCGCATCCGCCTCTAGCGTTGTGCGGCGTTTGTTCTCATTGCGACGCATCAGATACCACGCGATAAACGTGGCCAGTGACACGGTGAGTATAATAAGCGTGGCTAACGCATTGATCTTTGGCGAAACGCCCATGCGCACCGATGAAAACACCACCATCGGCAAGGTGTTAGCCCCCGGCCCAGAAACAAAGCTCGCGATCACAAGATCGTCCAGCGACAGCGTAAACGCTAACAGCCAACCCGCTGCCAGCGCCGGGGAAATCACCGGCAACGTAACGGCAAAAAACGTTTTCATCGGTGGCGAGCCCAAATCCATTGCTGCCTCTTCAATGGAGCGGTCCACCTCGCGTAGCCGCGCCGCCACAACCACCGCGACATAGGCGCTACAAAAGGTAGTGTGGGCGATCCAGATCGTCGCCATACCGCGATCCGTTGGCCAGCCAATTAACTGGGCCATCTGCACGAACAGCAGCAAAAGCGATAACCCCGTGATCACCTCCGGCATCACGAGCGGCGCCGTCACCATGCTTGAAAGCGCGGTCTTGCCACGAAAGTGGCCAAAGCGCGTCATCACAAAAGCCGCTATCGTGCCCAAACACACTGCCATGCTGGCAGAGAAAAAGGCAACGCGCAGGCTCGTCCACACCGCTGAGAGAATCTGCTGGTCATCAAAAAGCGCCGCGTACCACTTAGGCGAAAACCCCGCCCACACGGTCACAAGCTCAGAGACGTTAAACGAATACACCACCAGCACTACCATGGGCAGATAGAGAAACAACAGCCCCAACACCAGTATGACGGTGGAAAAGTTAACGCGGCGACTGGCCATCATTTCTCCATTGCCTTCGATTGATAACGGTGAAACCACACAATCGGAATCAACAATAAAAGCAGCATGACCATTGCTAACGCCGACGCCACAGGCCAATCACGATTTTGAAAAAATTCATCCCATAATACTTTCCCAATCATCAACGTATCCGGCCCGCCTAAGAGCTCAGGAATCACAAACTCCCCCACCGCTGGAATAAACACCAGCATTGAGCCGGCGATAATGCCCCCCGTTGAGAGCGGCAGCGTGACTTTTATGAACGTATTAAAACGCCGCGAACCAAGGTCTGACGCTGCCTCTAACAGGGCGTAATCCAAGCGCGCCAAGTGCGCGTAAAGCGGTAACACCATAAACGGCAGGTAGGCATAAACGATGCCGATGATCACCGCAAACTGGGTGTTCATCATGCGTAGAGGTGAATCAATTAGCCCCATCCACAGCAACGCATTGTTGATCAAACCACTATTACCCAGAATGCCCATCCACGCGTAAATGCGGATCAAAAACGACGTCCACGACGGCAGCATCACTAACAGCAACAACACCAGCTGCCAGCGTTGGGGGGCACGTGCCATGGCATATGCCATTGGGTAGCCAAGCAACAGACACACAAGCGTTGCCGTAAACGCGATTTTAATGGACCCCCAATACGCCGCGACGTAGTAAGAATCACTGAGCAAAAAGAGATAATTGCTCACGTTGAGAAAAACATGCAGCGTTTGGTTGGCGTACTCCACAAGCGGACCGTAGGGGGGCACGCTAATCGCCGCCTCGGAAAAACTGATTTTGAGCACCAGCGCAAACGGCAGCAGAAAGAACAGCGAAAGCCATACCAATGGGAACGCGATGACCGCTCGCCGTCCTAGCCGCAAGCGCTTGATCCATGCCGTCACTTGACCTTGCCTCATCCGGCGCCCTCTTCCCTAATGATTAAGCACGACAACACTGTGGTCTTCCCAATAGACATAAACCGCCTCCCCCCAGGTCGGCCGATCACCTCGCCGCTCAGTATTGGCCATGCTGACTTTGATCAGCTGCCCAAAAGAGGTGCGAATGTAATAAAGCGAAAAGCCACCCAGATAGGCAATATCCTCCACCTCACCTTGCTCCCAGTTACACTCGCCGCTGGGCTTATCACGGGTCAGCCATACCTTTTCAGGGCGCAGCGCAACCCACACCCAGCGCTCATCGGCCTGAGTGGTAACGCCATGATCAATATAAATGGGTCGCGCCAACATCGGCGACGCAATCCGACAATGGCTCGCGCCATCTTCGGTAACCTCGCCTTCAAACAGGTTCACCGTACCAACGAACTCGGCCACCATTCGGCTAACCGGGCTTTCATAGACATCTACCGGCGAGCCAATCTGCTCAATCCAACCATCGGCCATGATCGCCACTCGGTCCGCCATCGTCATTGCTTCTTCTTGATCGTGGGTGACCATGATGCAGGTCACGCCAACCTGCTCAACAATTTCCACCACTTCAAGTTGCATCTCGGTGCGCAGCTTTTTATCCAGCGCGCCCATGGGCTCATCAAGGAGCAAAAGTTTGGGACGTTTAGCCAACGAGCGCGCCAACGCCACCCGCTGTTGCTGTCCACCGGACAGTTGATGAGGCTTGCGTTTAGCAAAGCGTTGCATGTGTACCAGCTTGAGCATGTGTGCCACGCGCGCGTCAATCTCATCTTTTGATAAGCGGTCCTGCTTCAAGCCAAACGCGATATTTTGCGCCACGCTCAAATGGGGAAATAGCGCGTAAGATTGAAACATCATGTTGATGGGGCGCTTATGCGGCGGCATCTGAGTAATATGGCGACCGTCGAGCACAATGCTCCCTTCGCTAGGCGTTTCAAACCCGGCAAGCATACGCAGGAGTGTTGACTTTCCCGAACCGGAACCGCCTAGCAGAGCAAATATCTCGCCACGTTTAACCTGAAGATTGACATCATCTACCGCGACGGCATCATCAAAGCGCTTCGTCAGATGCTTCACTTCCAGCACAATATCTTCACCAAAACGCGGCGTTTTCCCTGACGTGCTCAAAGCAGGGGTTGAAGCCATTCGCACTCCCCTCGGTA
Organism: Vreelandella vilamensis; assembly: GCF_031451755.1. Classification (NCBI taxonomy): domain Bacteria; kingdom Pseudomonadati; phylum Pseudomonadota; class Gammaproteobacteria; order Oceanospirillales; family Halomonadaceae; genus Vreelandella; species Vreelandella vilamensis. The sequence continues at coordinate 131,550 of NZ_JARWAN010000007.1, forward strand.
GGCTGCTCGCAAGCGCGAGACGACAAAAGACAAACAGCGGGCCTTAAAGGCCCGCTGTCTTTGAGATCAAAAAACTTAGCGCCCTGATTTTACCCGATTCCAAATGCGAGTCCGAGTACGCTGTACGTCTTGCGGCTTCTCGGCTACCACATACAGATTTTCCATCACCGCGTCGGTTGGATAAATAGCACGATCATTTAAGATATCGTCAGGCAAATACGCGTCCGCCGCCGCGTTGGGGTTAGCATAATTTACGTATTCAGTGATTCCAGCGGCGATTTCAGGGTCCAGAATAAAGTTAATGAAAGCATGGGCGTTTTCGGGGTTGGGTGCATCCGCTGGCACCGCCATCATATCAAACCAAAGCTCGGCACCTTCTTTGGGAATCGTATACGCCACGGTGAAATCACGCCCCGCGTCTTCAGCACGATCAGCCGCCTGAAACACATCGCCTGAATACCCGGCGGCAACGCAAATATCCCCATTGGCCAAGTCAGACACATAGCGCGATGAATGGAAGTAAGTCATGTCATCGCGGACAGCGGCAAGCAAACCCCCCGCCGCTTGAAGGTCTTCGGTATCATTACTGTGCGGGTCCAAACCAAGATACGCCAATGCAGGCGTTATCATCTCAGCGGCGGAATCCAACATCGAAAGACCACAACCCGCTTCGTTTAGCTTCCCGGTAATTTCCGGGTCAAACAGTAATGCCCAGCTATCGACCGGCGCGTCATCGCCTAAAATTTCCTTCACACGGTCGGCGTTATAGCCTATCCCATTGCTGCCCCACATATACGGCACTGAGTAACGGTTACCCTCATCAACGACATCCAGATTTTCCAACAGAACGTCATCCAAATTATCCAAATTGGGCAATAAGTCGTGATCTAATTCTTGATAAACGCCGGCTTTGATTTGACGCGTCAAATAGTAGGTAGAAGGCACCACGACGTCATAGCCAGAGCGCCCGGAAAGCAGTGCGGCATCAAGGACCTCGTTGCTATCAAACACATCATAAACCACCTCAATGCCAGTGCGCTCAGTGAACGTATCGAGCGTCTCGGGGGCGATATAGTCTGACCAGTTATACACTCGGACTTCTTCAGCGTGAACAGTCGCCGCCGCTGTGGCCAATGAGACGGCCACAACGGCCGCGGAAAGTTTGTGCAGATTCCCCATCAAAAAACCTCCTGGTTGACTTTTTCGCGTTTTCTTTGGCGGTTAAATTTTGCGGTGCAGGGTCGTCCATCGCAAGTTAAAGCGAACAAAATGTTGCTTTTCGCTAGGCTTATCCCCACCTACCAATACGTAACGGCGCATAAGACGCCACTTGCGCTGTGTATCATAGCTTCACCCTATCGATTACATGGCTATTATTAATTTTCGCAGCGCAGCATCTACGACTAAGATATGACAATCTTTAAGTCATCAAATATTTCAATCACTAGGAGATAAACTGAATGTCCCTTATCAACACTGAAGTTAAGCCATTTAAAGCCACTGCCTATCACAATGGCGAATTCGTGGATGTCACCAGCGACAATTTGAAGGGTCAGTGGTCAATCTTCTTCTTTTATCCGGCCGATTTTACCTTTGTTTGCCCCACTGAGCTTGGCGACTTAGCCGACTATTACGCAGAATTCAAGAAAATGGGCGTTGAAATTTACAGCGTTTCAACCGACACCCATTTTACCCACAAAGCATGGCACGACAGCTCTGAGACCATCAGTAAGCTACAGTTCCCGATGATTGCCGATCCGACGCTGACCATTTCGCGTAACTTTGAAGTGCTGATCGAAGAAGACGGCTTGGCAGAGCGCGGCACTTTCGTGGTTGACCCGGATGGCAAAGTTCAGATCGTCGAAATCAATGCTGGCAACATCGGCCGCAATGCCGAAGAGCTGCTGCGCAAAGTGAAAGCCGCACAATACGTTCGCGCTAACCCGAACGAAGTATGCCCGGCTAAGTGGGAAGAAGGCGAAGCGACCCTCGCACCGTCTCTCGATCTAGTAGGTAAAATCTAAGGTACAACGGCCTTAGCTAGCCTCACAGTACGACAAAGCCCTGCTCAATTTTGAGATATTCATTTTTGAGACGCCGATTGGCTGGCTTTGCGAAACACCCGGGGCTCCCCCCGGGTGTCTTCTTTGGAATTCGTGTTTTACCCCACGTCGATATTTTTTAATCTTTGCCATTTGCGAGGAAAGCACTGTCATGCTGGACGCTAATCTAAAAAATCAGTTGAAAGCTTATCTGGAGAAAGTGACTCAACCGTTCGAGATCGTTGCGTCCCTCGATGACGGTGACAAGTCACGCGAACTACTGGGCCTTCTTGAAGACATCAACGGCCTTTCCGATAAGATTTCCCTCTCAACCGACGGCCAAGACACGCGTACACCGTCGTTTGCGATCAATCGTCCCGGCGAAGAAACCGGCGTGGTATTCGCCGGCATCCCCATGGGGCATGAGTTTACCTCGCTGGTACTCGCTCTGCTGCAGGTAGGCGGCCATCCGCCGAAAGTCTCCGATGACGCGCTTGAGCAGATTAAAGCCCTCGATGGCGAGATGCAGTTTGAAACCTACTACTCGCTATCGTGCCAAAACTGCCCTGACGTGGTGCAAGCGCTTAATTTACTGGCCATTTTCAACCCGAAAATTCGCCACGTGGCGATCGATGGCGCGCTATTTAAAGACGAAGTAGAAAGCCGCGAGGTCATGTCGGTACCGAGCATCTTCTTGAACGGTCAACCGTTTGATCAAGGCCGCATGACCTTGGGACAAATCCTGGCCAAGGTAGACACCGGTGCCGCCGAGCGCGATGCCAAGGCGATGAGCGAAAAAGCCGCATTCGATACGCTTATTGTCGGCGGCGGACCGGCAGGCGCGGCGGCCGCGATTTACTCGGCGCGCAAAGGCATCAACACCGGCGTTGCCGCTGAACGCTTTGGCGGCCAAGTCTCGGATACCATGGGCATCGAGAACTTTATCTCGATGACAAAGACCGAAGGCCCGAAAATGGTTTCCGCGATGGAAGAACACGTCAAAGACTACGACGTCGATGTGATAAACCTGCAGCGCGCCGTGACGTTTACCCCGGCGGAGCACGAAGGCGGGCTGCATCAAATTACCTTTGAGTCGGGCGCCACGCTCAAGAGCAAAACACTCGTACTCGCCACCGGCGCCCGTTGGCGGGAAATGAACGTACCCGGCGAACAAGAATACCGTAACAAAGGTGTCGCATACTGCCCGCACTGCGACGGCCCGTTGTTCAAAGGCAAGCACGTGGCCGTTATCGGCGGCGGCAACTCTGGCGTGGAAGCGGCCATTGATTTGGCGGGTATCGTCGGGCACGTCACCCTGATTGAATTCATGGGCGAAATGCGCGCCGATGCGGTACTGCAGAAAAAACTTAAGACGCTGCCGAACGTCGACATCATCCTCAACGCCCAGACGACCGAGGTCACCGGCGACGGGAGTCGCGTTAACGGCCTACGCTACAAAGACCGCACCAACGATGACATCAAACACGTCACGCTAGAAGGTATCTTTGTACAGATCGGCCTCGTGCCCAATACCGAATGGCTCAAAGGCTCGCTGATAGAAATGACCCCGCGCGGTGAGATTATTGTCGACGCTCACGGCATGACGTCAGTGCCCGGCGTGTTTGCCGCCGGCGATGTCACCACGGTGCCGTACAAGCAGATCGTCATCGCCATGGGCGAAGGCGCGAAAGCCTCGCTTGGCGCTTTCGATTACCTCATTCGTCACTAGTTATTTAACGCTGAATGTTTCCCCTAGACGTTGTTCTTAACGTCAGCCCGCTCACCGCGCGGTTTTTTTTATCCGTTATGTAACATTCAACGTACTTATGATACCGGGACATTACCTAAGTGGGCTAGACGCCTAGGTTGAAGCACCATTTTTTCATTCAACTGCGTAAGCGAGCCAGCAACCATATCTACCGCAACTGACCGACACTGAGCACACTGGTGGCCCCTGGTATAAACAGGAGGACGCCATGAGCGAAATGACTTCAACACAGGCCTTCTGGCTGGACCATCTCTTCCATGCCTCGTCTCGGCAATTGCCGTTTAGTGATTATGCCGAAGAGCAGGCGTTGGCGTTGGCGTCATTGTTAGCTTGGAAGCAGCGTCTATTGGTTCAAGGTGTGACCGTGCCGCGAGCCGGTCGACATGCGCAAGCAGATCGATAGGCTGGCCCAGGAAGCCATGGAACTCAACCCGGTGCCTGTCGAGGTAGTTGGAAAACACGGTCATGCTACTTCTAATTGCTGATCCTGCTGGTACACCGTGTCCTCCGCACCTGGAATCAGCCAAGCTGTTTTGGGAGGAGTCCAGTTGCGTGTAGATCTGCTCCACTGTTACTGGGCAGGATCATATTGATGAAATGGACGACCTGCCGAGTATGGATATCGAGCGCCTTAACGCCTTCTTCCGCGTCTACGAGAACCTGCCCGATGGTGGCAACAACAAACTCAACGGCTTTGGTGATGCCGGATAAGCCCGTGACATACTTGCCCAGACACTGGATGCTTACCAAGCCGACCAGAAAGAATGAATATTTTTTTGAATGAAATATAATACTAAAGTAGGAATACAACATTAAAGATTCTTGCTAACTTATTGGGAACAATGGTTCGGACAGTTTCATGACGCGATAGCGCCGTAGTGGCACATCTCGTCAAAGTCGGGTCGGGATTTTATGCGATTGAAGTCCAGACCTAAGTAAG